>CAZYPC010000268.1:0-1673 GCA_964649165.1 uncultured Chryseobacterium sp. | reverse complement strand
AGTTCCGCAATTTCCAGGTGGTGGTGGACTACGCCCACAACCCGCACGGCTTCGAGGCCCTCGGCAAGTTCCTCAGCAAGATCCCCGACAGCCCGAAGGTGGGCGTGATCGCCGGCGTGGGCGACCGCCGCGACGAGGACACCGTGAACCTCGGCCGCCTCAGCGCACAGATGTTCGACGAGATCATCATCCGCCAGGACCGCAACCTGCGCGGCAAGACCGACGACGAGATCATCGCGCTCATGGTGAAGGGCATCACGGAAGTGGACCCCAACAAGAAGTACACGATCATCAAGAAGGAGGAGGAGGCGATCCGTCACGCCATCGCAACGGCCAAGCCCGGCAGCTTCCTCACCCTCTGCAGCGATGTAGTGCCCGATGCCCTCGCCCTCGTGCTGAAGCTGAAGGAGGAGGATGAGAAGGTGGCGTTCAGCAAGGAGGATATCCCGAACAGGAACAAGGAACTCGTGGGTTGAACGAAGTGCGATGATCTACAGGCTGCGTTGGTTGTTCTTTGCTGTGGCCATTTTCTGCACGTGGCTCTGGACCATGAATTATTCCACGGAGGTGTGGCAGAGCACCGAGCAGCGTGACTGTGCCACGGGTTTATTTCACACATGGCATGGCTGGGCGGTCTTGGGTCTCACCTTCGTTCTATTGACCGGCGCAGCGTTCTCGTTCGAGCATGACCGCAGCAGGAGGCCAGGGTTTGTTTGATGACTTGGATGAAGGAACCGCAGATCGAATACACGCGTTTTGATCCGCTCGACGTGGAGGATCATCTCCACGGCCCGGAGATCTCAATAGATGGTCTGAACGTTATTGCCATGGTGTGGGATGAGCGAACTGACCAGTATCGAATTTCTGTTGGGTACGATGGGGCTTTCGACGTAGAACTGGAGTTGGACACTTTTATCACAGCCCTGAACACGGGGAAGCGATTGTTGTCGCAGGCTGGACCCGCCGGCAGCCATGTTTTGTAGCTGGACTTTGCCGATATGTCCACCCTCTTTTGGATCCTCTTCGTGGCTGATCTGCTGCTGTGCTTATTGGTGATGGTCGGCAAGAGCTTCCGCGACAGCTTCGGCGCATCGTCCATCAACACCTGGTTCACGGTGCTGCTGTTCATCGGAACTGTTGGCGGGTTCGTGGCGCGCGTCGTTCTCAGAAAACCGCAGGCATCGCTTGTGCTGGTCTCGGTTCCGGTACTGGTGATGTTCGTCTGGTACCTGATCGATTCGCGGGCCTCGAAAAAAAGGCCATAAAACGCCCCTCTGCTGAATGCTACCCTGATCTGACATCCAAGGGGAGGTCTCTGTTCAACCTTCCCGTTCGCTACGCGCCGAAAAACCTCCGCAACTCGAACGCGATGCGCTCCAGTTGACCGGCGTCCACGATCAGATGCGCGGTGGACTCTCACCACTCAGCTTGCCCACCGCGGTTGATGAGCGAGAGTTCCAGGTCAACATGCCCGAGGCCATCGTGCGCACAGCGGAGGCTCATGTCGCTTTCCAACGAAGCCCAGTCCCAGGAATCTTGCCAGCCCTTCCACGAAACGGCCATGCGTTCGAACAGTTCGATCAGAGCAACATGGTCGGTATGACCATAGATCGTCTTCCCGAAGCTCACGTCGGGGCTATCGAAGCGCGCGTGGAAATACAGGTCGCGCCGCG
>CAZYPC010000267.1:0-1816 GCA_964649165.1 uncultured Chryseobacterium sp. | reverse complement strand
CCACGTTGTGCGCGATGTGGATGAGGTTGTCGAACTTCACTCCTTTCCGCAGGATGGTGCTACCGAGTGTGGCGCGGTCGATCGCACAGTTGGCACCGATCTCCACGTCATCCTCGATCACCACGTTGCCGATCTGCGGGATCTTGGCACCACCACCCGGACCGGTCGCGAAGCGGAAGCCGTCACTGCCGATCACCGTGCCACTGTGGATGATGCACCGCGCGCCCACCGTGCAGTCCGAGTAGATCTTCACGCCGGCGAACACGGTGGTGTTATCACCAACGGTCACGTTGTCACCGATGTAGCTCTGCGGGTAGATCTTCACGTTGTTGCCCAGCTTGGCGTTTTCCCCAATGAAGGCGAGCGGCCCGATGTAGCAGTTCTCACCATGGGTAGCACCACTGCTGACAACGGCCTGTGGCGAGATGCCCTTCTTGTCGAGTTTGATGGTGTTGTATATCTCCAGCACCTTGGCGAAGGCCCCTTGCGCATCCGCCACGCGCACGAGTGTGGTCTTCACCGGCGCGGTGAGCGCGAAGTCCTTGCCGATGATCACCACGCTAGCGGTCGTGTTGTACACGTATTGGGTGTACGCGGGATTGGCCAGGAACGAGAGCGAGCCCGGTCCGCCTTCCTCGATCTTGGAAAGTCGCGACACGGTGGCATTGGCCTCCCCCTCCACGGTGCCTTGGAGGAGTTGGGCGATCTGGGCGGCGGTGAATTGCATGGCGGAAATGTAGAACCGACCCGCGCTCCGGGCGACCGATCTTCGCACCATGTCCGAGCTGGAAGTCCGCGAAAAGGTGCGCCTGCTGCCCGCTGAGCCGGGGGTGTACCAGTTCCTGGACGACACCGGCAAGATCATCTACGTGGGCAAGGCCAAGAGCCTGCACGACCGTGTGAACAGCTACTTCGCCAAGGACATCTACGGCAAGACGGCCGCGCTGGTGCGCAACATCGCCGACCTGCGCACCCTGGTGGTGAACAGCGAGTTCGAGGCGCTGCTGCTGGAGAACACGCTGATCAAGGAGCACCAGCCGAAGTACAACATCCTGCTGCGCGACGACAAGAGCTTCCCATGGATCCGCATCCGCAAGGAGCACTTCCCACGCGTGGAGGGCATGCGCAATCCGGAGGACGACGGCAGCGAGTATTACGGGCCCTTCACCTCGGCGAAGAGCATGCGCACCTTGCTGCACCTGGCGAAGAGCATGTACCAATTGCGCACATGCAACTACGACCTCTCGCCGAAGAACATCGAAAAGGGCAAGTTCAAGCGCTGCCTGGAATACCACATCGGCAACTGCAAGGCCCCATGTGAGGGCTTGCAACCCGAGGAGGAATACACGGCGAACGTGGACCAGGTGCGCCAGATGGTGAAGGGCCGCCTGAGCGGACTCATGCGTACGCTCAAGCAACAGATGAGCCAGCAGGCCGAAACGCTGGAGTTCGAAAAGGCCGAGTCGACCCGGGTGAAGCTGGAACGGTTGGAAAACTTCCACAGTAAGAGCGTGGTGGTGAACATGGACATCGGCGACGTGGACGTGTTCGGCCTGGCGGGCGACACCAGCACCATGTGCGTGAACTACCTGCGTGTGGTGGAAGGCGCGATCGTACACGGCATCACCATCGAACTGAAACGGCGGCTGGAAGAGACCGAGCAGGAGCTGCTGCAGATGGCCATCGCCGAATTGCGCCAGCGGTACATGAGCAGCGCGCCGGAAGCGATCGTGCCCTTCGATCCGGGCATAGAAGTGCCGGGCGTGACCTTCCTCGTTCCGCAGCGCGGTGACAAAAAGCGCCTGCTCGAACTCTG
>CAZYPC010000266.1:0-1818 GCA_964649165.1 uncultured Chryseobacterium sp. | reverse complement strand
GAGAGCTACGGCGTGAAGCTGTTGAGCATCGGCTTCTTCGCCGATCCTTCGCAGGCCATCGCGTGGCGCGGCCCCATGGCCAGCAAGGCACTCGAGCAGTTGTTCAAGGAAGCTGACTGGGGCGAACTCGATGTGATGCTCGTGGATCTGCCTCCCGGAACGGGCGACATCCACCTTTCACTGGTGCAGGCGATCCCGCTCACCGGAGCGATCATCGTGAGCACCCCGCAGCCCGTGGCCGTGGCCGACGCGCGAAAGGGCGTGGGCTTCTTCCAGTTGCCCAGCGTGAACGTGCCCGTGCTCGGCATCGTGGAGAACATGGCGTGGTTCACACCGGCCGAACTGCCGAACAACAAGTACTACATCTTCGGACAGGGCGGCGCGCGCGGCCTCAGCGAAGAATTGAAGGTGCCGTTCCTGGCGGAAGTGCCACTGGTTCAGAGCATCCGCGAAGCCGCCGATGTAGGCCGACCCGCGGTGCTCCAGGGTGACACACCCGCCGCCGATGCCTTCCGCCCCCTGGTAGAAGCCGTGGTGCGCACGCTCATGAACACGCCTTCGCCCATCGGTTCTCCCGTGAAGCCTGTAGCTTCGGCCCATTCATGAAACTCACCCGCGAGCAACGCGATTCCATCAGCCTCCGCGCGCAACAAGCGCTGAACGACCTGCGCCCATTCCTCGAAGCGGACGGCGGTGACATCACCCTGGAGGAGATCACCCCGGACGGCATCGCCCGGGTGAAACTGCATGGAGCCTGCAGCGGCTGCGCGATGAGCCCGATGACCATGAAAGCCGGCGTGGAGGAAGCCATCAAGCGCGTGGCCCCCGAGATCCGCAGCGTGGAGGCGGTGAACATCGGGGCGGTGGCCTGAGTTCCTTCCAGAATGAGGCTCCTGTTACCCTTCCTTCTTCTGGCCTTCCCGCTATTCCGCACCGGCCAAAGCCCATCGGCTGATCGGGGTACGAACGCGTTCATGCCCGACACGGTCGCGGCAGGTGTTCAGCTTCGAGACACCGCCAGTGCCATTGCTGTTCTCGGCCGCATTCCTTCCGAAGATCTGCTGGAGGACCATCGGGACATGCCAAGGGCTTCGTTTTTCAATAGCGACAAAACGGAAGTCCTCACGGTGTACAAGCACTACGGGGGTTATCGCAATGAGTACTGCGAAATGCGGATCTCCGTACCGGATACTGAGCTGGTCAGAGCGTCGCTATCGTTGGCGCATTTCACCAGTGGTCGTGGGGTGAAGCTGGGACTGTCCGAGGAGGACATCGTGCGAATGTTCGGCAGTGAGGCCGTGCGTAGAAACGTTGACATGAACGTGACGCTGAGCTACTCCATCACGGACTTCTCCTCGTCATTTCTACAGCGCTTCAACTATCCCTCGTACTATGCACGGTTCATCTTTGACCAGGACCGGTTGATCGACTACCGGTTCGGCTTTGAATACCCCTGAGAAACGGCTGCGTCGAGGCAGAACATTCCCTGACTTTCCGCGTTCTCCGACCGCCCACGCACCGGGCTACCTTCGCGCCACCTTTCAATGTCCACGACCCTTCAGAAGCCCAAGCCCGTCGAGACCCGCCAGAACGTGGTGATCCTCTTCGCGGGCGACAGCGGCGACGGCATCCAGCTTACCGGCAGCCAGTTCACCGATACGAACGCGCTGTTCGGCAACGACGTCAGCACCTTCCCGAATTTCCCGGCGGAGATCCGTGCGCCGCAGGGCACGCTCGCCGGTGTGAGCGGTTACCAGCTGCATTTCGGCAGCGTGGAGATCTTCACCCCGGGCGACCGGTGCGACGTGCTGGTGGTGA
>CAZYPC010000265.1:0-1847 GCA_964649165.1 uncultured Chryseobacterium sp. | reverse complement strand
AACTTGGTGGTTACGACACTAGGGCTCGCGGAGCCAGCGTACCCCATCGCGTGTGTAGGCGATCAGCCCGTCGGTCTTGCTGAAGATGATGTCATGCACCGAGGCATTGCCATCGCCCGGCATCACGTGCGCGTCGTCATAAGTCACCCCATTGATGACCACCCCATTCTGCGCTGGATGGTCGCTGAAATGCAGGCCGTTGATCCGCGCGCTGTTCAGGTTGGATTCGACACCCGGTCCGTAATGTTCCACAGCGACCTGCACGCCCTCCGCCACCATCTGTGAAGCCGCCTGATATCCCCATTCGCAGTGCTCTTCCCGTTCGAAGCGACCCATCACCTCGTTGATCAGTACCGGGCCCGGTACTTGGGACACGATCGTGGCTGTGCCTTCGTGACGATACCGGACGGAGTCTCCGGCCGGTTCTATGAACCAACTCCGCTCCTCGGCGCTCAGCGGCCCACCTTTCTCTTCGCATGACCGCTTGCAGCCGCCAGAGACCAGGACGCACAGGAGGAGTGTGGAGGAGATGACGATTGTTTTCATGGTCGAGAACCGGGATGCGCGGGTCCCATGAACGCATAGCCAAGATAGTGCCGTGCATGAGCCATCATGCTCGGAAGTCTTGCCCTTCCTTTGCGCCCCGTCACCATGTTCCAGGACAAGCTCCAAGCCCAACTCGTGCCCGCTCTGCAAGCGGCATTCCAGCAGGTTTTCAACGCTTCCATCGAGGCGAAGCAGTTCGCCTTTCAGCCTACACGGCCGGAGTTCGAGGGCGATGTAACGATCAATGTCTTCCCATTCCTGAAGCTCACCGGCAAGGGGCCGGAGCAGACCGCCACCGCCATCGGGGACCACCTGCGGACACATCTTCCCATCGTTGATCGCTTCAATGTGATCAAGGGGTTCCTCAACCTGGTGATCGCTGACAGCTACTGGTCGGACTTCGTGAAGACCGCGGCGGAGAGCGACATACTCCGGTTCCCGGCCACGGGCAAGAAGGTCATGGTGGAGTACGCTTCGCCCAATACCAACAAGCCGTTGCACCTGGGTCACTTGCGGAACGTATTCCTCGGCTACAGCGTGAGCCGCATCCTGCAGGCGGCCGGCCATGAGGTGGTTCGCGTGCAGGTGATCAACGATCGGGGCATACACATTTGCAAGAGCATGCTCGCCTGGCAGAAGTTCGGCCACGGCGAAACACCAACAGCTCAACTCAAGGGCGACAAGCTGGTGGGCAAGTACTATGTCGAGTTCGACAAGGCTCTCAAGAGGGAAGTGGAGGAGATGGTCGCTTCGGGAACGTCGAAGGAGCAGGCGGAGAAGACCGCCCCGATCCTGCTTGAAGCCCAGGAGATGCTCCGCCAATGGGAGGCGAACAACCCGGAAGTCCGTGCGCTTTGGGAAAAGATGAACGGCTGGGTCTACGACGGCTTCAACGCCAGCTACGCGCGCATGGGCGTGGACTTCGACAAGAACTACTACGAGAGCCAGACCTATGTGCTGGGCAAGAACGATGTGCTCGAGGGCCTGAAGAAGGGCGTGTTCTACGAAAAGGACGGCGCCATCTGGGTGGACAACACGGCGGAAGGTCTGGACGAGAAGGTGCTGCTGCGCCGAGATGGGACCAGCGTGTACATGACGCAGGACATCGGCACGGCCATCAAGCGCTTTGAGGAATACCCCGGGCTCTCAATGCTCATCTACACCGTAGGCAATGAGCAGGACTACCACTTCAAGGTGCTGTTCATCATCCTGAAGAAGCTGGGATTCACTTGGGCGGATGAACTTTTCCATCTGAGCTACGGCATGGTTGACCTGCCCAGCGGCAAGATGAAGAGCCGCGA
>CAZYPC010000264.1:0-1852 GCA_964649165.1 uncultured Chryseobacterium sp. | reverse complement strand
CCGCCAGTTGCCGAAAGGCGCGCGCTTCGGTGTGTACGTGGCCTACGTCTACTACATGGCCCTTTTCCGGAAGATCCAGGCGCTGCCGACGGAGCGCGTGTTGCGAGAGCGGATCCGGGTACGCAACCGCTCGAAGCTCGCGTTGTTCACCACCAGCTACCTGCGCCACAGTTTCGGCCTGCTATGAACGCGATGGAGAACATGAATGAGGAGCGGGTGATCCTCGTGGACACCGATGGTGTGGAGATCGGAACGATGTCCAAGTCCCGCGCGCACCGTGAGGGCCGCTTGCACCGCGCATTTTCCGTATTCATCTTCAACAGCGAAGGCCGGCTGCTGTTGCAGCGCCGAGCCGCTGACAAGTACCACAGCGGCGGGCTGTGGACGAACTCATGCTGCAGTCATCCGCGTCCCGGCGAGCCAATCGTGCAGGCTGCAACGCGCCGTTTGAAGGAGGAGTTGGGCCTCACCTGCGCGCTATCCAGCGAATTCACGTTCACCTACAAGGCCGACGTGGGCAACGGGCTCATCGAGCACGAGCTCGACCATGTGTTCTTCGGCACGTACGATGGACCGGTGTTGCCGGATGCGCGCGAGGTGAGCGACGTGCGCTGGATGCGGATGAACGATCTCGCCGATGACCTGCGCACTTCCGGCTCCGCGTACACGGCCTGGCTGAACATCTGCTGGCCACGCGTGTGGGAACGGTTCGTGGCACTACAGCGCGCGTGATGAAAAAGCCGCGCGTCAGCATCCACTGGTTCCGTCGTGACCTCCGGCTGGAGGACAACCACGGCCTGTACCGTGCCCTCGCGGAGCATGGCGATGTCCTGCCACTTTTCATCTTCGATACCGAGATCCTGGACGAATTGGAGGACAAGTGCGATCGTCGCGTGGACTTCATCCACCGCGTGCTCAGGGGTCTGAAAGTGGAACTGGAGAAAAGGGGCGGTTCCTTACTGGTGGAACACGGCTCCCCCATCGACTGCTGGAAACGGATCCTCGGCCGGTACGAGGTGACGGCCGTGACCGTGAACCACGACCACGAGCTGTACGCCAACGCGCGCGACAGGTCCGTTGGTGAATTGCTCAAGTCACACGGCATCGAATTGCGCACCTTCAAGGACATCAGCATTTTCGAGCGGGCCGAGGTACTGAAGGACGATGGCCTGCCCTACACCGTTTTCACGCCGTACGCCCACAAATGGCGCGCACAGTTCAAGAAGGGCATGTTGGAGGCCTTCGCGAGCGCGAAGAAACCGGGAGCTTTGCACAAGACCGGTCCGCTCGTGATGCCGTCGCTGGAGGACCTCGGTTTCCTCCCGACAGACCTGGATGCGCCGCCGACCGACGTGAGTGATGCGCTTCTCCGGAAGTACCACCTCACACGCAACACGCCGGGGATCGAAGGCACAAGCCGCATGAGCGTCCACCTGCGCTTCGGCACGATAAGCCCGCGCGCATTGATGAAGCAGGCGATGGCGATCAATGGGTCCTTCGCCAACGAGTTGATCTGGCGGGAGTTCTTCATGCAGATCCTCTGGCACTTCCCGCACGTGGTCACCAGGGCGTTCAAACCGGCCTATGATGCCATCAAGTGGCGCAACAGCGAGCGCGAGTTCGCGGCCTGGTGTGAAGGCAGAACAGGTTACCCGCTCGTGGATGCCGGTATGCGCGAGTTGAACGCATCCGGTCACATGCACAACCGCGTACGTATGGTCGTGGCCAGCTTCCTCACCAAACACCTGCTGATCGATTGGCGCTGGGGCGAGGCCTACTTCGCCCAGAAACTGCTCGACTTCGAGCTCAGCAGCAACAATGGCAACTGGCAGTGGGCCAGCGGCAGCGGTTG
>CAZYPC010000263.1:0-1881 GCA_964649165.1 uncultured Chryseobacterium sp. | reverse complement strand
AGCAGGAGCTCAAGGAGCGCGAGGACGCAAAGCTGAAAGCCGAAGCCGCTGCCGCTCGCTCCCGCAACATCCAGTTCGGGATCATCGCGCTCATCGTCATCACGCTGGGCATCTTCCTGCTCGTGTTCAGCCGTACGGCGGTGGTGGGCGCCAAGGCGATCAAGAACCTCTCGCTCATCGCGCTGCTGCTCTTCTTCGAGTTCATCAACCTGCTGTTGCATCCGTTCCTGGGCGAACTCACGCACCACTCACCGCTGCTGATGCTGCTCTGCATGGCCGCCATCGCCGGGCTGCTGATCCCGCTGCACCACCGCATGGAGAAGCTGATCACCAACATGCTCGTGAGCAAGAACAATAGGGTACGGTTGGAGGCGGCGCGGAGGACGATCGAGGAGTTGGAGGGAAGTCGCGGTGAAGCCAACGCAAGCTGATCGTCATGCACGCACGAACACGTCAGCAACGAACCGTCCCCATGGTTTTCAGACCATTCGTTCTGCTCATCGGCCTCTGTATTGTGGGCCAGCTTCACGCCCAGCCTCTCGATACGCTGTTCACCATGCTGCGCGGCCTTCCGGTCGATTCGCTGGAAGCACGGGAGCGGGCGGCGACCGACCCTCGGATGAAGATGGCCGCCATCAACAGGCTCACCGGCCAATACGCTTTTGTCGGTCGCACGGAGGACTGCATGAAAGCGGCGATACGGGGCCTTGAGCTGGCGGAAGGGATTAAGAACGACACGCTGCTCGCCATGGCCCACTTCGGCATCGGCGTGGCGTTCACCAGGCTCAGCGATGTGAACGGGGCGCTGAAGCACTTCAACAGAGCCTTCGATGGCTACCAGCAGATCGGGGACAGCATGCGCATGAGCCTGACCTGCAAAGAGACCGCGATCGTGTACCAGCAGGTCGGGGATATCGATGGCACCTTGCGCTACATGCGGAAGGCACAGGCCTATGGTTTGGGAAAGGGTATCCACGGGCGTTCGATGACGATCCTGGCAAGGTGCCACATGGATCGCGGCGACTTGGACTCCGCGCTCTACTATGCCCGACTGGCCGATGTCATGAAGGTGCCGGGCACGGATCCGTACGGCTACGCCGCCTACAAGCTCATCATGGCCAATGTGCATGCTGCGCGTGGTGAGAACGATGTGGCCGAACCCTACTACAAGAGAGCATTGGCAGTAGCGGATTCATCCGGAACGCTGGATGCGCTGATCGGTGCTTCGGCCGGGTATGCGAAGCTGCTCATCGGCCAGGGGCGCGCTGCGGAGGCGCTGGCCTGGGCGCGCAAGGGATTCGCGGCCACGGACGAAGTGCGGCAGCCAACCCTCATGATCAGGTCCACCAAGGCCTTGTCCGATGGCTTTGCGGCAAACGGTATGACCGATAGCGCGCTGGTGTATTCGAGGCTGGCTCATGCCTGGCGCGATTCGCTCACGGCCTTGCAGAACAGGAGCCAGCTGCAGAACCAGCTGTTCACGCAGGAACTGAAGGACCGTGAGGAGGCGAAGGCCCGGGAGGAAGCCAGGGAGGAGCGCTCCCGCAACATCCAGTTCGGCATCATCGCGCTCATCGTCATCACGCTGGGCATCTTCCTGCTCGTCTTCAGCAGGACGTCTGTGGTGGGTGCCAAGGCGATCAAGAACCTCTCCCTCATCGCGCTGCTGCTCTTCTTCGAGTTCATCAACCTGCTGCTGCATCCGTTCCTGGATCGCATCACCGACCACTCGCCGATCCTGATGCTCTTGTGCATGGCTGCCATTGCTGGATTGCTGATCCCCTTGCACCACCGCATGGAAAAGCTCATCACCAACATGTTGGTGAGCAAGAACAACCGGGTGCGGTTGGAGGCAGCGAGGAGGACGATCGAGGAGTTGGA
>CAZYPC010000262.1:0-1896 GCA_964649165.1 uncultured Chryseobacterium sp. | reverse complement strand
TGCTGGAGGCCGGTGTTCAAGGCGTGGGCAATGCCGGTGGTCGGCTCTTCGACCAGCTTTATGCGCGGATCCCGGCGGGACCAGTCCTGGGCGATCGAAGAACTGGCATCCGCGCTCGCATTGTCGATCAACAGCAACTCCCGGTCACGGAAGGTCTGCACAGCGATGCTGCGGATGGCGGCATCAAGAGTGGAGGTGGCGTTGCGGAAGGGGAGGAGAACGGAGACCACGGGTACAAAGTTTCCTACCAACGCACCACTCAAGCGATGTTCAGGCGCGCGAATGGAGGGGTTTCGGGTCTATTCGCATCCAGAACGTCGAGCAGTTCGAACGACGATCTGCCTGGGGTGTGCGCTCTGCAGAGTTGAACCTCGAGGCTTCGGCTTGCTATGGCGCAACGAAGCGAGCGGTTGCCAGTTGATGGGCATCAGGTGCGACCAAGCGCGCGGAATAGGTTCCGGTGCGAACGCTCACGGGTATCTCTTGGCGGCCGGCGGATAGCGGATGTTCCAACACACACCGTCCGACCGCATCGTAGACCTGTACGGTCGTCGTCACCAGCATGGGTCGATCGAGCAACAGGCGCCCGAGTTCATAACGCATGTTCACAACCGCTGCGGTCCGGGCTGGTATTCCTGTGAACCCCTCGAGAGCGAAGAGCTTCGGGCCCGCTGACAAAAAGAGCGTGGGGCCTACGCGGGAAAGTCGGTACGGGGCTTCGGTATCGAGACCTCCATGATAGATGGACCAGGTCTCGCCGTTGTCTTCGGAACGATGTACTTCCAAGTACTGCAGCGCGTACAGGTCACCACTGTATGGTTCAATGGAAGAATCCACGGACCCCTGCGAAACGCAGTCCGCTTCACTCCATGTAACGCCCTCATCATCAGAGTAAAGGATGTTGCCGAAATCGAACACGCTTGCCAGCAAGCGGTTCCCCACAACGCCCAAGGCCATCACCGAAACGGGAGTATCACCCTCGTCGTTCATCGCGGTCCAAGTGGAGCCCATATCCGTGGAGCGATAGACGTTCAACGCAAGACCGCAGAACAGATCATCGTTCATGGAAACGACATCACGCACCCGGCTGAAGGGCCCATATAGACCCGTGTTGCACGGGATCCAGGTGGTGCCATGGTCCGCGGAGCGATAAATGCCTCCGCCGTTGTTCATGTTGCCTGACATGATCGCGAACAGGACATCGTTCACCAACCGGAAGCGGAATACCCAGTTCGTGCCGGATGCCGGAAGGGTGCCATTGGCCGGCTCCCACGTATCGCCATCATCGGGTGAGCGCACAATGCCGGTGGAAGTGCCGACCAGCAAGTAAGTGCCATCGTATATGCATGCACGTGCCTCTTCAGGTCCGGAAGGCAGCGGCTCCCACGAGGCCCCGGAATCATTGCTGCGCGTCATTCCGTCCAGGTCGCTGCTCCCGAACAAGACGTTATCGTGACCAGTGAGATTCCCATCGTTATGGACCTCATGCAACCCGCGGAAAACCCATTGAGCGCGAACAGGTGCGGAAAGCAACAACGATCCAACAAGGAGGTGAAGGGTCACGAGGGTGCGCATGATGTGATAGTTCGGGGTCCAATATTATCCCAATGCTGCACGAGCCATCCTTCGCTCGTCCTTTGAACTACCCCGCCGCCCAGCTCGCATTCAACGTCCCCAGCAGGATCTGCGCCTTCCCCGGCCCGATCTCCGCGATGACCTCTTCGGTCGGGGCCTCGCGGATGCCTTTGATCGATCCGAAACGTGTGAGCAGCTTCTTCGCCGTTTCCGGCCCGATGCCCGGGATGTCCTCCAGCGCCGTGCGCACGATGCGCTTACTACGCTTGCCGCGGTGGTGCGTGATGCCGAAGCGGTGCGCCTCGTCGCGCATCTGCTGGA
>CAZYPC010000261.1:0-1990 GCA_964649165.1 uncultured Chryseobacterium sp. | reverse complement strand
GGGCTCACGCTGAGGATACCGTCCACGCCGCTGAGCTCGTAGGTCTCCAGTTGGTGTACGACCTCCGCCGTGTTGTTGCCGCCCACGCCGAGCACGATGGGCACGCGGTTCTTCACCACCTCGATCACATAGGCGAGCAATTGCTTCTTCTCCTCAGCGCTGATGGTCACGCTCTCGCCGGTGGTGCCCATGACCACGAGGTAGTCGATGCCTCCGTTGATCTGGTGCTCGATCACCTGCTGCAGGCCGGCATAGTCGATCGGTGGCACGCCGCCGTGCGCGGCTGGACGGAAGGGAGTAACAAGAGCGACACCGAGGCCGCGAAAGCGATGGTCCATGTGCTAATTCAAAGAGTGTTCGACCTTGCGGTTGATCATCAGCAGATAGCGGTCGATGTTGGCGATGAGCTGCGGGAGGCTGTGCGCGCCGGCCGTGTCGATCATCATGTCCAAGAAGCGCTTGTTGCCTTCGGTGAAGCGGCCCACTTTGAACCGCGCGCGGCTCTTGGCCACGATGTATTGCAGCGGCAGGTAGTCGTCCATCGTCAAGTCGATCAGCACGTCATGCTCCTCGGCGATGAAGTTGTTCACCGTGTTGCCTCCGGGGATGCGATACCAGTTGAGGTCCTTCTGGCAGAACGCGTCGAAATTCAGTTTGGCGTGCAGGTGGAAGGGCAGTTCCTTGCCGTCGAAGTAGCCGATGCACTGGATCTTGTGGAGGCCCAGTTCATCCTTCATCTTCTTCACGTAGTTCTTCACGTCGGTGTGGGCCTTCTCGTCCTCGGCCAGGTACACCACGCCGACCTTCACGCAGTGCGCGAGGTTCTTGGCCACGGGCCGCCGGTCGGGCATGGTCTCCTTCAGCAGGCGACGCATGCCGAGCCATTCCTTGATGCGGTCGAACAGTTTCACGCCCCGATCATACGGTTGAAGTCCTCTTCGCCGATCACCCGCACGCCCAGTTCTTCCGCCTTCTGGCGTTTGGCTGGACCCATGTCGGCACCGGCGAGCACAAAGTTGGTCTTCTTGCTGATCGATCCGCTCACCTTGCCGCCATTCCGTTCAATGGCCTCCTTGATGCCATCGCGGTCAAAACCACTGAACACACCGCTTACAACGAAGGAAAGGCCTTTGAGCTTGTCCCCGACCGGTTGTTGCTGTGAAGCATCGATCTCAAAACGAAGACCGGCGGAGCGCAAGCGCTCCACGATATTCCTGTTCCCCTCCACGGCGAAGAAGTCCACGATGCTCTGGGCGATCACCTCCCCCACCTCATCGATGGCGACCAGGTCGATGAGCGTCATGCCCATCAACCGATCGATGCTGATCACGGCCCGGGCGATCTTCTTGGCCACCGTTTCACCGACGTGCCGAATGCCCAGCGCGAAGAGCACTTGTTCGAACGGAATGGCCTTGCTCGCGGCGATACCCTCGATCACTTGGGAAGCGCTCTTCTCACCCCAGCCCTTGCCCAGGCCAAGCAATTGCTCCTTCGTGAGGTCGTAGAGGTCGGCCACGTTCTGGATCAGTCCGGCGCGCACAAGTTCCACCACCGTTTCCCCTCCGAGGCCATCAATGGCCATCATCTTCCGGCCCACGAAATGCTCGATACGTCCGGTGATCTGCGGCGGACACGCATGCTCGTTCGGGCAGTAGTGTTGGGCCTCGCCCTCATAGCGCACCAGCGTGGTGCCGCATTCGGGACAAGTCTCCGGGAAGATGACGCGCTCCTCAGCACCGGATCGTCTGTCAGTCTCCACGCCGACGATCTTGGGTATGATCTCGCCGCCCTTCTCCACCTGCACGAGATCACCGACATGCAGATCAAGCTTGGCGATCTGGTCCGCGTTGTGGAGCGAGGCGCGCTTCACGGTGGTACCGGCCAACAGCACGGGCTGCAACTCCGCCACTGGTGTGATGGCGCCGGTCCTCCCCACCTGATAGCTCACACCATTGAGCCGCGTAACGGCCTGCTCCGCCCGGAACTTGTA
>CAZYPC010000260.1:0-2005 GCA_964649165.1 uncultured Chryseobacterium sp. | reverse complement strand
GCACGCCGGCGAACACGATCCAGGGCACCAGGCAGATGGTGAGCAGGAAGGTGCGTTGGTACAGCGGCAGCGCGGAGAGCGGCTCACCGAACAGCGCCAGGAAGAGAGTGATGGAGGGGTAGATGACGACCCAGATCTTCAGGGACGCCAGCAGTTTCATTTTCGTTTTCATGGGGTGCGTTGTTTGTGGGGACAAAGCAACCCCGAGCCCCGCCCTGGGGGATAGGACGATCCTGTGATCGATCAGGATTCATGACGACTTCTGCCGGAAACCTTCCGGTGTGTGCCCGGTATGTTTCTTGAAGAAGCGGATGAAGTACGAAGGGTCATCGTAGCCCAGGCGGTCGGCCACCTGGTTCACTTGGTCGGTGGTGGCAAGCAGGTAGCGTTTCGCTTCGAGGATGATCTGGTCCGTGATCAATTCGGAGCAGGTGCGGCCCGTACCCGCCTTGGCGATGGCGTTCAGCTGGTAGCTGGAAAGGTGCATCATCTCCGCATAGGCGGAAACCTCCTTTGCATCATGAACACGGGTCTCGATCAGTTCGAGCAACTCCTCCAGGCGCTTGCGCGCGTAGCCATGGGCATCATTGGACGGTGCGGGTGATGAAGCCCCCAGCGCGAGTTCGGCGAGAAAGGCGCTCAGGTAGGCGCGCACGATGTACGAATGGCCTTCCCTGCCTGCCGCGCACTCCCGTGCGATGCGGTAGAGCAGCACGAGCAGTTCTGCGTAGCTCTTCGCACCCGGGCGGAAAACCTCCACATGCCCCGCCTTGCGCAGGATCTGTCGCGTGCCGGCATCGCCCGTTGCGAGGAGATCCGCCTTGAACTGCAGGAAGTAGCCCGTGGAGCCGGCCTTCAGTTCCAGCCGGTGTACCTGTCCCGGCCGCATCGCATAAATGGTGTGCGGCCCGATGGCATGCGGCCTGAAGTCGCACTCATGCATGCCCTTCCCCTTCGTCAGCACCAGCATGAAGTAGTGGTGGTGCCGGTGCAGTGATTGCACCATGTCCTTTCCGCCCAGCACCAGTGCGATGGACCGGATGTCGAGGTCATTCGACAGGGGCACGGCGGTGCGCACTTTCAGGCGGCGTACGGGTATCTCCTTCATCTGCGTGCGCGGGCGCGCATCGATCGCGCCGGATGAAAGTAGGGACAGGTCAGAACCCGCACGCGTTCGCAGCGAGGGCAAGAGCGGCTTATCGGCGCTGGTAAGGCTGCAGCAGGCTCACCCGGTTGCCTTCCGTATCCAGGATGGACACGTACAGCCCGATGCCCGGGATCTCCTGCGGCTCGCCCAGCACCGTGCCCCCGCCCTGCTTCACCTTCTCCACGTGCGCCTTCACATCATCGACCGCGATGGTGAGCGACGGATGCGCATTGTCGGGCTCCTTGGGGAAGAAGCCGCCGTTGATGGCGCCCTTGTGCTTGTGCATGCGGTTCTCATCCACCTCGCTCGTGTAGGCGATGAGGTAATCGCCCATCTCCGGGCCGAGCTGGGTCATCTGCCAGCAGAAGACGGTGCTGTAGAATTTGCTCACGCGCTGCCGATCCTCGGCAGGCATTTCGAAATGGACGACGGGATCCATGGCGATCGGGTTTCGGGTAATGTATGCGCGCAGAAGCCACCGGCGCGTGCGAAGCGCTAACCGACCAGCCCGCGCGCCTTCGCCATGAGCCAAGGCGCCAGCGCGGTGATGATGGGCACCAGCACCCAGATGCGGCCCTGCGCGATGTTGTAGTCCACCAGCAGCTCGCTCCAAGCTTTCTTGAAGAGGAAGTGCCCTGCGCCGAACTCGAAGCCGAGCGTCATGGCCAACCACAAGAAGCCGATGCCCCAGGCTTGTCGTGGATCCTGCGGAGCCATCCAGCGGATGGTGAGCCAGGTGGTGAGCAGGATGAGCGCGCACAGCATCACGGTGCTGATGACGAGGCCCGCGGTGAGGCCGGTCTGCGGGATGATGAGCTTGATGCGCACGGTGCCGTTGCCGATGGCGAGGGCCATGAG
>CAZYPC010000259.1:0-2008 GCA_964649165.1 uncultured Chryseobacterium sp. | reverse complement strand
TCTTGCCGAACTCCAGTCGGCGCGACTTCTTCAACCAGGTGTTCTTGGCCCCGGAACCACTTCCTACATGGTGCACGCCATCCACGGCGGTGTACTGCAACGCGTGCTCATGGCCCGCCGCGTACACGAGCCCCGGGTACTGTTTGAACAGCCCCTGCATGCCGTTGCGCAACGCCCGGTACTTGCCGTGCTGGGCGTCCTGCACATCGCCGATCAGCGAACGGTACATGGGATAGATGCTGCCGATGCCAGGAAGCGGCACGTACAGGTTCTTGTTCAGCGCGGTGAGCGGGAACAGGTGCTCGCGCAAAGGGAAATAGCCACCATGACTACCATAGGTGAACAGGGGATGATGCCCCGCCACGATGATGCGTTTGCCGGCGGCATCTTTCAGCGTCTCGCCCATCGCCTTAACCAGGTCGCTTTCGCTGGCCACGGAACAACCATCCTTCTCTCCTTCGCTGCGGCGATGCCCATGCAGCCACCACTGGGTATCCATCAACACCAGCACGGCGTGGTCCCCCAGCTTCACCACCTCGGGCCCAGGGCAGCCGCCGTCGGGCCTGAACGCCTTGCGGTCGAGCGCCTTCTCCACGTATTCCTCCTGGCGCTTCACGTAGTTCAGTCCATGGTCCCTGCCCTGTCGCCAGTCGTGGTTCCCGGGAATGATCCAGCTCTTTCCCTTGAAGTCACGCATCAGTTCGACCTGTGCGTTGATGTTGCGTTCATCGTGCGCACGGTCCTTGCTGCCCTTCTTGTGCAGGCCGTACTCGTAGATGTTGTCGCCCAGGAAAAGCAGCGTGCGGGCGTTGGCGCTATCCGCAGCGGCGACCTGTCGCACCAGGTCGAGCACGGGCTGGCTGTGGTCGGGGCCGGCCTCGCCGGCGTCGCCGACGAGATAAAGGATGTGTGCTGCCTGCTGAGCGTGAATAGCGGAGCAGAACAGGAACAGAGTGACGACCCACAGCGCGCGCATCGCGCTGAAAGCTATCGATCCTTCTTCTTCCCGGGCGTGAAAGGTGATGCTGCCGAAGTTGGAAGCCAGCGGTCAGTAGGCCGCGTCGTGCAAAGTCGTTCTGCTCAGCATCGACATACGTCAGCCGCTCGCGGGGCAGGGAAGTTTCCCGGTCATCAGAAAAAACCGACCGGAAGCCATGGGAGGCGAAGATGCGGCCCCCCGCACCTTCGCCCCCCGCGCATCAAGAGGATCACAGCCACCAGCCCCCAAGCATCAGGATGGCCGGGTTGGCGAGGCAGGCGGCCATGTTCCGCTTCCACCGGGCCTGGGCCGACGCATTGGCACCGTGACCGGTCTCACGGTCATAACGTTTCTGGAGCAGGCCCGCGCGCCGATGCAAGTGCAGGCGGATGTGGTCGTTCAGGATGGGCAGGAGTTCAGCCTCCTTGCGCACCCTGACCTTTTCGAGGGAGCGCGCCATGGCCCGTGCGCAAACGACGCCCACATCGAAGTGGAACTGCTCATGGGCGAGCAGTCCCGGTGTTTGCCCGGCCCCGCTCCAAACGGTCGCCCTGTGGGAAATGGTGATCTTCCAGGGATCAGGGAACGCGAACAGGTTCCCGACCTTCCTGGGTCCTTTGTCCTGGATCTCGTAGTCGAAGGCGGTGTATGAATCCTGAGCGGTACCATCGGCTGGGTCCACGGGCCGATTGTTGGTGACCGTGAAATCGTTCCAGCGCAAAGCGACGACGGTGCGTCTTACGTCGATAGGCATGATGTGGAAGTGGATTGGTTGGAGATGGGTTGAAGGGGGTGATAGGTCGGCCTTCACAGGCCGGTGAAAAGAAAGCGGGGAGGGCCTGGGCCCTCCCCGCTCGCTCGGATCTTAGATGGGCCACTCGTTCTCGAGGGCCTCGCTACCCAGGGTCAGCTTCTTGGCGCTGATCGTGAAGCTCATGGACATCGGGTTGCCGCCCGTGCTGTCGAAGTTCTCGGAGAGGGCCACCACGTAGCCGGTCTCGAACTTGAGCTCCTTCATCTTCGCGTCCT
>CAZYPC010000258.1:0-2016 GCA_964649165.1 uncultured Chryseobacterium sp. | reverse complement strand
GTCATGTACGCCTCGTGGAACGCGGCCTCGCTCTTCTTCTTGAAGTCCTCGTCCCAGATGTGGATCATGCTGCCCTGGCGGAAGGACGTGAGCGTCTTGTGCGTGCTCTGCGTGGCGTACACGCGGATCCTGACCTTCTCCGGATCGGGCAGGCGTGGCTCTTCGCCCTTCTTGAGCGACTTGATGTGCGCGGCGTACTCCATCTTGTATTCCGGCGTGCGATACTTGCGCGCGAGCTTGGCGGCCACGTGCATCGCCGTACGCTGGCGGAGCACGTAGCTGAAGCCAGCGAACGCCCACCAGGCCTCGTCCCAGAGGAAGACGATGTCCGGTTTCAGCGCCAGCACCTGCTCCATCACGCGCTCCACGTTGTACACCACGCCATCGAACGTCGCGTTGGTGAGCAGCAACATCTTCACACGGTCCAGCTTTGCCCCCTTGCGCAACAGCAGCAGTTGCTCACGGATGTGCTCCAAGGGGACCGCGCCGTACATGCTGTACTTCGGGAGCGGATAACTGTGCAGGTATACGGGGTACGCACCGCTGAGCACCATGCCGTAGTGATGGCTCTTGTGACAATCGCGGTCGATGAGCACGATGTCGCCCGGCTCTACCAGTGCCTGCACAACGATCTTGTTCGTGGTGCTGGTGCCGTTGGTAGCGAAGAAGGTGTGCTGCGAACCGAACGCGCGCGACGCGAGCTCCTGCGCCTTCTTCAGGGGACCGGTCGGCTGGAGCAGAGAATCCAGCCCGCCAGTGGTGGCGCTGGTCTCCGCGAGGAAGAGGTTGCGCCCGTAGAACTCCCCGAAGTCCTGGATCCAGCGGCTCTTGAACACGCTGTTGCCGCGCGAGATCGGCATGGCATGGAACACGCCCATCGGCCGCTTGCTGTAGCTCTGCAGCGCGGTGAAGAACGGTGTATCGAACTTCTCCTGGATGCCGCGCAGGATGGTCATGTGCAGCTCGTTCAGGTCCTCCGTGCGGTAGAAGATGCGCCGGAAGTTCTTCAGCGTGCTGTCCTTCAGTCCCGTGATCGGGGTATCGGTCACGTAGTAGCGGTCCACCTCGGGGCGGAACCACTTCATGATGCGCGCGAGCAGCGGCCCCATGTTGGCCTGGCCGCGGTCGCTCAGGTCGAGATCGTCGATGGCCCGCGTGTACTCCCGCAGGATGCCCTTATGGTGCTCGCTCTTATAGGGCATGCCGTAGCGCACCACCACCGCCTGGATGTTGTGGTTGAACAGCAAGGCCACCAGCGCATCCTGCACGGTGCGCACCACGATGGGGTCGTAGATGAAGGCGTCGTTGCGGTCGCGGCATTGGTGCAACCGCACCTTCAGCGCTTGCTCTTCCGCCTCGCTCAACTCGTCCACGAAGAGCGTCTCGAAGTAGTTGAGCTGCTTCGATTCGGTCTCGTTCTCCAGCAGCACGTGCGGCGGTGCGAACGGATCCGCGAGCGCAACGGGATCACTGCGGAAGGCCCCGCTGCTCAGGTTGCGCACCACGTGGTTCACGCTCTGCGTGAGCGTGTGGTACTCGCGGCCCTTCAGCATCTGCTGCAGGCGCTTCACCGTGGTGCGGCCCGGGTAGGCCCAATACAACTCGATCGTAAGGAGGTCTTTCAGCAGCCCTGCGACCTCGTCGGGTTCGCCTCGGCCCTCATCAAGCGCCGAGGCGGCGAGCTTCAGCTGGTCCCAAGTGTGCGAGCGCAGGCGCGCCGCGTTGTAATGCGAGCGGGTGTTGTCGGTGGCGGACATGCGAAGTAGGCCGCCCTCGCTTTGTCCACCGATGGGCGGACCGAACGCGGGTGCAGTGCGGGAAAGATAGCCGGGCGGCCTATCTTGGGACCATGGAGAAAACGATGCGTATCACCGCCCTGCACGCGCAGGCGAACGACCGCGCATTCTGGAGGTCGCGCTCCCCGCAGGAGCGGCTGGCCGCGATCGAGTTCCTTCGCCAAGCCTTCATGGGTCCTGATCATGCTCAGCAAAGACTTCAAAGAGTTTGTCGCGTCGT
>CAZYPC010000257.1:0-2021 GCA_964649165.1 uncultured Chryseobacterium sp. | reverse complement strand
GAACGCGTCATGTCCAAAGCATCATGCGGGTGTGACACTGGTCTCCCGATTGGTTCACGATCCGACACTCAGTGGACCCGCGCGTGCGGGAGGATCGCTTACTTGGTGGAGTGAGGTCAAGGATCATCCTCCCGTGCTCGCTCATAATGTGTGTGATGCCGCAGAGCTGCGCGCAGGTCACCAATGGGAAGCCTGTGCCAACGAGCGCACCGACCGAGCGAGCCATCATCGGGCCGGGAGGCGAAGCCTTGAACGCCTACGTGGAACGATCGGGCAGGTGCGGCGCGTTCTCCGGCGCGGTGCTTGTCGCCCGTGGCGATACCATCCTGTTGCATGGAGGGTATGGCCTTGCCGATCAGCGTCTGGGCATACCGGTAACGCGCTCCACCGTCTTCGACATCGGTTCGGTGGCCAAGCAATTCGCTGCGGCGGCGATCCTTCATCTTGAAATGGAGGGACGCTTGCGTGTTGATGATCCGTTGTCGCGCTTTTTCCCGGCTGCCCCGGCAGACAAGCGCGGTATCACCATCCATCAGCTCCTTACGCATACCTCCGGGCTCCCCGGTGATCTGGAGGGGGCGGGCGAGCGCATCACCCCGCCGGACGCGCCCGACCTTGCCGCGCGTTTGCTTGCGCTGAAACTGGAGACCGATCCCGGCAGCACCTTCCGCTATTCGAATGCAGCTTACTCGCTGGTGCGCCTGGTGGTGGAGCGGGCCTCAGGCATACCATTCAAGCAATACGTCACCGAGCACCTGTTGCAGCCGGCAGGCCTCACGCGCACGGGCTGGCATGGTGACAGCACGCTTTGGCGACCAGAGGAAGTAGCGCATGGCGCATGGGGCCTGTACGATTCCGGTTCGCCCCGCGACTGGTCGCTCTATGGTGCCACCTTCGGCGGAGGACAGATGGTCTCTTCCCCCGGCGAGATGTTCGCCTGGGTGAAGGCGCTCCGCTCCGATGCGATACTGAACGCGGAAGAGCGCAACAAGATGTTCACACCACGCGCCATGTGGAGCGGTGTGGGCGCGGCCGAACGCGGGCCGGGCGCGCAATACGCCTATGGCTGGGAGGTGCGCCTGAAGGATGATGGCACTGTTGGCCTGATCTTCCACAACGGCATCTATGACAACTTCCGTACGTCGGTGCGGCGCTACACGCGCGACGACGCCGTGGTCATCGTGATGACCAACTCGCGGCAACAGGACGCCGGGGATCGGGCGGACGAGGTGGCGAACGCGCTCCGCGACATCATGGTCGGGGACACCGTTGCGCTGGCTCCGCTTACCATCGACATTCCGGGCGATGTGGTGGCTGCGGTCACCGGCGACTACGAATTGAAACCCGAAAACCGCTACCATGTGTGGTCCACACCGGGCGAGAGGGTCTGGATCTCACCCCATGGCCAGAAGGCCTTCGATGCGCTCTGGTCGCCCGATGCGGAGCGCTCCGCGTTGAACACACGCGTGATGGAACGCACGAAGGCCTTGGTCGATTCGTTGGGTCGACTGCCATGCAAGGACGCCTCTTCCGGATGGGCCAGGATGTTCTGCGGACTGGTGGAGCGGTTCGGCCCTTTTGAGAGAGCCGAGTTCGAGGGTGTAGCGCCCATCAGCTGGTCCGCTGACCGGTCGATGAGCTACACGGTGCTTCATTTCGCACATAGCCGGATCAGCATGAGCTGGATCTGGCGCGGCACGGAACTGATCAAGACCATGTCCGCCGATGACGTGAGCGAGCCGCAGAGCGTTCCGCTCGCACCAACGAGTGCGCATGACTTCATCACCTACGATTGGTTCACTGGTCGCAGCTTGCCTATCATGTTCAAGCCGGAGGTTGAGGGAACGGAACTCCGTGTGGGCGAAGGCGCTTCATCGGTCCGGGCTGCCAAGCTCCGTCGTTGACGCGAGGTCGGCTTCCCGCGGCACTGAGCTAAACTGCAACTTTGAGCCAATGAAACCCGGGGCGAACAACGAACGCGTTTTCCGCATGGCCTTCGCCAGCGTGTACCCGCACTACGT
>CAZYPC010000256.1:0-2031 GCA_964649165.1 uncultured Chryseobacterium sp. | reverse complement strand
GGGAACTTGATGCGGCCGTTGCCGTTGCTCATCACCTTGCTCATCAGCGCGGTGTACTCGGTGCTGATGTCCTTGTCATCGAAGCTCACGAGCTGCGCGAAGCCCATCACGCGGGCGTAGAAGTCCACCCAGGTGTTCATCTCGCCCCAGCCCACGTTGCCCACCATGTGGTCGATGAACTTCAGGCCGGTGGGCGGCGGGTTGTAGTGGCTCTTCCAGGCCTTGTAGCCGGGCATGAAGGGGCCCTTGTACTCGTTGCGCTCCACGAAGATGTGCACCGTCTCCCCGTAGGTGTGGATGCCGCTGCGCACCACGTAGCCGTGCTCGTCCTCCTCCTTGATCGGCTCCATGAAACTCTTGGCGCCGCGCTTGGTCGTTTCCTCCCAGGCCTTGCGCGCGTCGGGCACCCACAGGGCGATCACCTTCACGCCGTCGCCGTGCTTGCGCAGGTGCTCGTTGATCGGGCTGTCCGGCGTCATCGGGGTGGTGAGCACCAGGCGGATCTTGTCCTGCTGCAGCACGTAGCTGGTGCGGTCCTTCACGCCCGTCTCCAGGCCGGCGTAGGCCACGCTCTGGAAGCCCCAGGCGGTCTTGTAGTAGTGCGCGCTCTGCTTGGCGTTGCCCACGTAGAGCTCCACGTAGTCGGTGCCCCAAAGGGGAAGGAAATCCTCGGCTTCCTTCATGATCTTCTCAAGGCCGTAGTCGACGTCTTTCAGTCCGGTTGACATGGTCGTATGCTTCAGTGACGTGCGAAGTTCGGGGTTTTTCGGGGGCGGATGCTGATGGAGGTCAGGCTCAACCGGCCATGATCTCACTCTCCCGCCCCGTTGGGAACAGCCCTGGTAAGATCCAGGGCGAGAACGTGATCGGCACGGCGATCTCGTAGAGCACACCGCCACTGGCCTCCACCCGCTTCAGCAGTCCGAGGGCGATGAGCTCGTCGGTGATCTTCTTCAGGGTCTTGTCCGTGGTATCGGTGATGCGTTCAGCGTCCTGCCGTGAAACGCGCCCACGCAGGAACGCATCCTTCAGCAGGTGCCGTGCTTCGCCCCGCATGCGACCCTCGCTCACCATGCGGTCCACGAACACATCGATACGGCGCAGCACACCATCCAACTGGAACGAGCCGTGCATGAAGGTGACCTGATCGATGGCTGTGGCCAGGAACCAACGGCAGAAGGCCGCCAACTGTGCGTTGCTCAGATTGCCACGTCCGTCCAGGTCGCCCATGCGCCGTGCATCCGCGCCTTCAAGCATGGCGCGGTACGCATCGCGGTTGCGGGCCAACCCACGGGATATGGACCACAGCCCTCCGGCGTCCAAGCCATCGGCCAGGGCCCAAGCATCGGAGCAGAGCCGCACCACGCGGCCGTTGCCATCGAGGAAGGGGTGGATCCACGCGAGCCGGTGATGCGCAGCCGCCATGGCGATCACGCGCCTCACGGGCGAACTGTTGGCGGTAGACGAGCGGTCGTAGTAGCTCGCAAAGCGTGCCATGAAAAGCGGCAACTGCTCATGCGCCGGTGCGATGTGACGTCCTACCTCCACTTCTCCGGTGCGGTACGCGCCAGGGACCACCTCCTTCTCCACGCCCTCTTTGCTCACCACGCGCAGGAATTCCTCCGGCAGGTGTTCGTAGAACGCGCGGTGCACGCCCCTGATGAAGGCCTCTGAGGAGGGGTCCGATCCGGTGGTCTTTTGCAGTTCGCCTTCCCGCAGCGCCCTGCTGACCGCGATGTGGGCGACCGCTTCCTGCTGCAGGTCGCGCTTGCGCTTGTCGGTAGCGAATTGGTTCCGCAATGCCCGGTCGATGTCGATCGGATGCGTGTCGTGCCCCTCGATCAGGTTGCTGTAGTAGCCGTTCATGGGCCGCACCAGGTCCGCCACCGCAGCGCGGGTCACCGGGTGCATCGCCTCCGCCAGTGCGGCCGACTTCGCGATGAGCTCCACGGCCAAGGCTTCCAGCTCCCCGCTCGGGTCGTCCGGGAACAGGGGCTCCATGGCGGCGGGGTCCGTGTACAGGCGGATGGG
>CAZYPC010000255.1:0-2033 GCA_964649165.1 uncultured Chryseobacterium sp. | reverse complement strand
CCTCGCCTGGGCTGGTGCGGAACACGACCGGGCAACAGGAAGATCTCGCCCTCCCGGATGGGGATGGTCACCGCCTTGCCGTTCTCCTGGATGCCTACTTCGATGTCACCCTCCACCTGGTAGAACAGTTCCTCCGTTTCGTTCCAGTGATAGTCTTTGCGCGCGTTCGGGCCACCGACGATCATCACGATGTAGTCACCCGCCTCGTGGTACAGGTTCTTGTTGCCGACCGGAGGCTTCAGCAGGTCGCGGTTCTCGGCGATCCAGCCTTTGAGGTTGAAGGGACGTTTGATGGCCATGGCGATCGGTATGTCGTTCGCCAAAGTACGCCTAGCGCGCTACGTGACCCCTACTTGTCCTTCCGCTTGCGGATGCGGGCGGCGCCGAGGCGCAGAGCGGCCTCCACCCGCTGGCGTTCCGCGATATAGTCCGGATCCGCGATGAACGCCTTGTCCTTCTTGGAGTACGAAACGAGCGCGTACGGGTAGTACAGGTCCGTGATGTCCATGTCCGCGAACTCCGCTTCGAGGGTGAGCGTCACCTCGGCAGAGAAGGGGCCGGTGATCACCTTGGCCGGTTGGTCCGTGCGGGCATCCACAATGAAGCGCTTGCGAACGAAGCCTTCGCGTTGGACCGTGATCCCGTAGAAGCCGCCGATATCCAGGTCGAAGGAGAACCGGCCTTTGGCGTCCGCCTGGTACTCGGCGAGCGCCGTGCCATTGGTATCGATCGTGATCGCGGCATTGCCGAGGAGCTTGTCATCGGTGTCCACCACCTTGCCCAGTATCTGCAACAAATACGCCGACGTGCCCAATTGGGCCTTCAAGGGCGAGGTCCAAAGGATGGCCGGAAAGACGAACCACAGCAGGATGCGGGCGTTCATGGTCTTATCGTTTTTCGCTCCGCGCGGCCATCAGCAACAGGGCCCCGTTGGTACGCTGCATGCCCATGGTGTATTCCGCGTCCTGTTCGAAGGCGAGCGTCTTCTTGTTGAACTTGATGAGGGCGAACGGGAAATCCAGGTCGTCGGTCGGGGCGCCATCGTAGCGCTCCTTTTCCAATAGGCTGATCGTTATGTCCAGCGGAACAAGCTCGAACTCCTGTCCGGGTTTGGGCTTCGGCATGCGCGTATCGATCGAGATGCGCTTGGCAACGAACCCCTTCTGGCGGAATTCCATCGCATAGTCCTCCCCGATGTCCAGTTTCACGCCGAACCGCCCCCCCTTGTTGGTCTGGACGGTTACGAGCAATTCGTTGCCCTTATAGACGAGCACTTCAGCGCCCACGAGCTTCTTCTCGCCATCCGTTACCTGGCCGTCGACCAGCAATGGGATGGGCTGGTTGGCGTAATCCTGGCCATGGCATGTGACGCAAGCGAAGGCGGTGGGCAGCGCGGCGATGACAAGGCGGGAGAGGACCCTGAGCATGGTACGGTCGGTTTGCGGGACCGTTGTACCATCATTCGCCCGGGAAGGTTGCCCGAAAAGCCGGAGGGGCCGCCCCTCTCAGGGCGGCCCCTCCGGCTCTGGCCTGCGGTCTGACCTACTTCACCAGCAGCCGCTGCTCGGACCGTAGGTCCGCCGTGGTCAAACGGACGGTGTACAGACCTGCGGAAATGGCCGCCGGCAGATCCAGCGTAAGACTGCCGCCAGCGGTCAATGTCCGCTGCTCACTGAACACGAGACGACCCGCCAGGTCGAGGATGTCCAAACGACCGCTGCCGTTCGCACCGTTCCACGTGATCGTCACCTCATCCTCGGCGGGGTTGGGGCGCAGCGTGAAACCACCCTCATGCCCTTCAGCGACCGAGGTGCCTATATCCCCGGTGATACAGATGTCGAATGTGGGTTCGATGGGATAGCCGTTGTAGAAGTCGTACACGCGCACGAAGTAGGTCGTGCCCTCTACCAGGTCAGTGGAGACGATCTCCTCCACATCCCCGCCCAAGGTCGCGTCCGCACAATCCAGGTCCACCAGGTTGCCACAGCCTCCTTCGAACAGCTGGATCACCGCATCGAGCGTGTCCGTGCCGT
>CAZYPC010000254.1:0-2112 GCA_964649165.1 uncultured Chryseobacterium sp. | reverse complement strand
AGTTCCAACATGGACTGCGTACCCAACCAGCCACTTTCGCTGGCAACCTATCTTAATCAGAATGGCATGCCGGTCGATCCTGGGACCATACCTCTTTGTTCCGTTCTGAACAGTCAGTGCCCTGGCTCAAACCCCGGGATCTCCGGCCATATCCTGATCGATGTGAATGGGAACAGTCAATGCGACCCCGGCGAACCCGCACTTCCGCAAGCCTCAGTGACCATTCTGCCCAACGGCAACGTCACCGGCTGCGATGCGAGCGGCTATTGGGAGATCGGCGTGCAACCGAGCGACTACACGATCACCCCGTCGTCCAACTATCCCTACATCCAGTCCATCTCTCCCACTGAACATACCGCGAGTTTGCCCAACATGGGCGATGCGGACACCCTGAACGATTTCGCCGTCACGCTTATCCCGGATATCGAAGACCTGCGGGCACACTTCTGGGCGGAGCCTGCGCGGCCCGGCTTCAACAACCGGCTCTACCTGACCTGTCAGAACTACGGCACGGTACCGATGGACGCACAGCTCACGTTGGAATACGATGGGGACCAGACCTGGGTGGGCAGTTCGACCGCACCGACCACGCAGAGCGGAAACACCGCCACCTGGCAACTGGGTACGCTGGCCATCGGTGCTTCACAACAGATCACCGTGGACCTGAACACGGCCACGACAGTTCCGTTGGGCACGCCGATCGACCAGACTCTGAGCGCTTCGCCAATCGCCGGCGATGAAACACCGCTGAACAACATCGTCGTGATCACGGACAGTGTCGTAGGCAGCTACGATCCGAACGACAAGCGCGTGCGCCCCGAAGCATTGCCGCCAGCGATCGTCCAGGCCGGTGCGACGCCGATCGAGTACACCATCCGCTTCCAGAATACCGGCACTTTCATGGCGGAGCGTGTGGTGATCGTGGACACACTGCCTGCGGGCCTACAACCCCAGAGCATCGAGTTCCTCGCCAGCAGCCACAGCTGCCATAGGTATGTAGTGGACGGCGTGCTGCATTTCGTCCATGAGGGCATCAACCTGCCTGATAGTACGAGCGATGAGCCCGGCAGCCACGGCTACGTGCAGTTCCGCATCCTGCCGGATGCCGACCTGATCGATGGTGAGACGGTGACCAACATCGCGCACATCGTGTTCGACTTCAACGAGCCGATCATCACGCCACCGGCCGTGTTCAGCGTGGATGTCGAGGCCGGGGTTGAAGAGACACCTCACAACGAAGTAGAACTTTATCCGAATCCGGTTCGCGATCGCTTGCGCGTTGTGGTGCCCACAGCTGCATCATGGACGGGGCGCTACAGCATTCTTGACCCTACGGGTCGCACAGTGATGGTAGGCCGCGTGAGCGACCAGTCATCAGTGGATGTGAGTGCGTTGCAGGATGGGGCCTACGTGCTGCGCTTGTTGGGCCAGGACGCTTCGTGGTCGGCGCGGTTCGTGAAGCGATAGATCAGCCGATCGCCTTCACGAGGCGTGTGGTGATATCCTCGATGGAGCCTACTCCGTCGATGCCCTTGTACTTGCCCTGAGCGCCATAGTACTCCTTCAGCGGGGCGGTCTTCTTCCCGTACTCGGCGATGCGGTTGCCGATCACGTTCTCGTCGCGATCGTCCGGGCGTCCGCTGGTCTCTCCCCGCTTCAGCAGGCGCTTCACGAGTTCGGCGTCCGGGACTTCCAAGGCGAGCATGGCTGTGATCGGCTCGCTCTTCGAGTTGAGCATCTCATCCAGTGCTTCGGCCTGGGCCTTCGTGCGCGGGAAGCCGTCGAAGATGAAACCGGGAGCGGTGTTGTTCGCTTCGATCTTGTTGCGGATCATGCCGATGACGATGTGGTCGCCGACGAGTTCGCCGCGTTCCATGATCTCCTTCGCCTCCACCCCCAGCGGTGTTTCGTCCTTGATCTCCGCCCGCAACAGGTCTCCGGTGCTGAGGTGGACGAGTCCGTACTTCTGGATGAGGAATTCGCTCTGCGTGCCCTTGCCCGCACCGGGTGGGCCGAAGAGAACGATGTTCAACTTGCTCATGCGTGTTCAGTTCTGGACGATGCGCAGGATGCCGGGCAGGTTGCGCCCGAGGCCATCGTGATCGAGCCCGC
>CAZYPC010000253.1:0-2126 GCA_964649165.1 uncultured Chryseobacterium sp. | reverse complement strand
GCGGCAGCGGCTTCGGCTTTCAGCTTTGCGTCCTCGCGCTCCTTGAGCTCCTGCTCGAACGCCATGTTCTGGAGCTTGTTCAGGTTCGTCACACTCTTCAAGCTGTCATCGTAGATGGCCTTAAGCTTGAAATAATGGAACGCGCTGTCCAAACGACCGCCGCGCTCAAATGCATCGCGCAAAAGCCCGGTGGACTCGATCATCCCGTTCAGGTCGTCCCCGTCCCGGCTCACCTTCAGGCCGCGCCGGCCATCGGCGATCGCTCCTTCCAAGTCCTCTGCCTCCAGCTTCATGCGCCCACGGGCCACCAGGGCGCCATAAAGCGGAACCATCACCCTGAACGAGTCGGCCACCTCGATGCACCGCTTGAAATGCACCTCGGCCAGATCGCGTTCGCCCTTCGCTGCATAGGCCGCCCCAAGCACATAGTACGAGCGTGCGTAGCCGTAAGTATCCTCGGCCGGGTTGGTCACGATGTTCGACCGCTGTGCCCAGTGCAGCGCGGAATCGGCCTGCCCCATCAACCTGTAGCAATCGCTCATGTGACAACACGCACGATTGATCTGCGATGGTCGGCGCAGGTTGGTCAACGCCTTCCTCAAGTAGTCCAGGGCACGGGGCTAGTCGCCCAAAGGCTTGTATATGGACGCAAAGCCCTTCTGAACGGTGCCGATGTAATCATGGCTTCCCGAAGCGATCGCATGATCCAGCGCCTTCTGCGAGTACTTCAACTGTAGCGCGCTTTCCGATGAACCGATGAAGCTTCCGCTCAGGTCGTCGTAGGCATTGGCGAGCAACGTGTCCACCCGCAGTTGCTCGGCAAGTTCAAGCTCCTCTTTGGCAGACTGTCGGGCTTCCTGTTTGAGCCCGATGTTCCAGCATGCCCAGCGATGGTTGCTGGTGATCCAATAGCGCTCCTGCGGCGGCCGTGATAGGTCATAGCGTGTATCCAGGGAATCGTACCGCGGTTCACTGACGTACTGCTGTGCGCATACCCCGAAGTGAACCGTGCTGGCCATCGCGATGACGAGCTGTCGGGCGGCCAAATTGCAACTCCTCATTGTGCTTTGTCAGTATTGGACTCCAACTCCTCGATCGTCCTCCGTGCCGCCTCCAAGCGTACCCGATTGTTCTTCGATACGAGCATGTCGGTGATGAGCTTCTCCATGCGGTGGTGCAGCGGGATCAGCAGCCCGGCGATGACGGCCATGCACAGCAGCATGAGCAAGGGTGAGTGGTGCGTGATCTCGCCCAACAACGGGTGAACCAGCAGGTTGATGAACTCGAAGAAGAGCAGCAGCGCGATGAGCGAGAGGTTCTTGATGGCCTTGGCGCCCACCACCGCCGTGCGGCTGAACACCAGCAGGAAAATGCCGAGCGTGATGACGATGAGGGCGATGATCCCGAACTGGATGTTGCGCGAGCGGGTGGCGGCTTCCTCGGCCTTCAGCTTCGCGTCCTCCTGTTCCTTGAGCTCCTGGGCAAAGGCCATGTTCTGGAGCTTGTTCAGGTTGGTGGCGTTGATCAGGCTGTCGGCGTACAGCACCCGCAGGTCGTAGTACCGGTAGGCGCTGTCCAACTGGCCGCTCGCTTTGAAGGCCCGGCGCAAGAGGTCGGCGGCACCGATCAGGCCCTCCAGGTTGCCGCCCTTCTCGCTCACCAGCAGCGCGCGCCTACCGTCAGTGATGGCAGCGGGGATGTCGCCCACTTCCAGTTCCATCTGTCCCCGACCTAGAAGAGAACCGAACAGCGGGATCATCACATGGAAGGAATCCGCCACCTCGATCGCCCGTGCGAAATGGACATCGGCCAATTGGCGCTCCCGCTTCGCCGCATAGGCCGAGCCCAGCATGTAATAGGAACGGGCATAAGCATAAGGATCAGCTCCCGGGTCGGTGATGATGTTCGACCGCTGCGCCCAGTACAGCGCGCTGTCCGGCTGACCCATCAGGCGGTAGCAATCGCTCAGGTGGCAGCAAACGCGATTGATCTGGTTGTTCCAGGTCACGTTGGCGAGGGCGAGCTTCAGCAACCCCAGCGCACGCGGCAGGTCGCCAAGGGTCTTGTACACGGTGGCGATCTGTTTCTGCGCGGTGCCGATATAATTCGGACTGCCGGAGCGTTGC
>CAZYPC010000252.1:0-2164 GCA_964649165.1 uncultured Chryseobacterium sp. | reverse complement strand
TGGAGTTCTACCTGCTCCCAGGAAGTTTCGGCATTGGCGTCGAACTCGTCGGGGCGGTAATAGGGGGCGACACGATCATCCAGCCTCCTACGATCGAATGGGAGGTGGGCATTCCCGAAGTGCGACCACCGTCAGCTCGGATCTGGCCGAACCCTGGTGCTGATCAGCTCTGGGTATCACTCAACATTCCTGGCCAATTTGATTGGGAGATCGGCGATGCCGTGGGGCGCGTGCTGCAAAAGGGCAGCACGACAAATGAGACATTCCGGATCACGACCGTCAATCTTTCAGCGGGCACCTACTTACTTCGCGCGAGCAGCGGGACTCGGATAATATCCACGCGCTTCATCATCGCCCGATGAGAACACTGATCGTCTTCTCCCTGGTGACCGGCCTGTCCGCCCATGCGCAGAACTGGGCTCTGCTCAACCCCACCTACAAGTACAACTACAGCAACGACGGCACCGACACGATCAGCAACCAGATCTTCGTTACGCACATCGATACGCTGGGGGTGGACAGCTTCAGGTATGAGTTGAACAGGATCGGGGTAGTGTGCGATACGTGCGTGTTCAACAGCTTCAGCTGCTGGAGTGAGTATCTGACCGCGATCCAGCCCGAGCAGCCTCAATTCCTCGGGAGTGCAGCGGTCGAAAACGAAGGCACTTGGTGGTTGACCACGCCGGACACCCTGCGAATTGAGCCAACGGCGCATTTGGGCGCCACCTGGACCTCTTCGGACGGGATCGTAGCGCTCGTGATCTCGGAAGAAGCAGAGGAGATCTTTGGCGAAGTGGACAGCGTAAAACGCTTGGCCTTCAGTTCAGGTGAGATCTTGACCATCTCGAAAGCCTACGGCGTTCGCGGCATGAGCACAGGCCAATTCGAATATGGCCTTGTGGGCGTGGAAGGTCTTGAGGTCGGCGCGCAATTCCCGACGATCACGGACTTCTTCAACTATTCACCAGGCGACATCCTTCAGTATGTGAAGGAGGGCAGCAACGTCGCAGGCAACGAACTTCACTATACTACCGTGATCACGAAATACAGGGTCCTCGATCGTTCGGACACGAACGGGCGCACGGACTACAACATCCGGCTGGTGCGCCACTCTGAAACGATGGCTTATGATGTGACCCAAGGGTTCTCGTTCGTGGGCTCATCCACCACTCACGCGACGGACACCTTCGCCATGAGCGTCGTACACGACCATTGGACACAAGGGAATTCATTCGGGGATGCATGGTTCAATACGCTTTGGCCTGGGGCGGTCTGCCGGTCGGAGAATGAGTCCCAGGGCTATCCCAGAACGCTTATGGACGTGCAACGCGGGACTGACGACGCACATACGATCAGAGCGGTTACGTCTTCTGAAGAGGCTGATCATACCATGCTGTGCATTGACCAGGACGACAGCACGCGGGCGGTCATCCTCATGGACCCTGAGTTCCAACGAGAGTATCACGAAGGCATCGGCCTGATGTATGAGCATTTCTTCTACTTCGAGTTCGGATACACCGAAAGCCTGGTCGGCTACATGCTTGATGGGGTCCAGACCGGCACGATCTACTCTGATGGTTCATGGGTCGGAACAGAGTCGTTCTCCGCTGGGCCCGCACTTCAGCTCTTTCCAGTGCCTGCTTCGGATGTGCTTCATGTGACACCCGCGGCCAAGGACAGGTCCTGGATCATCTGCGACCTGTTTGGCCGTCCAATTCAGCACGGCCGGATGAGCATCGGGGATGATTCGATCGACACCTCGACACTGCCAGTTGGTGCCTACGTCTTGCGGATCGACGACAGGAACCGCAAAGCCACTGTGCGTTTTGTCATCGCCCGCTGATTTCCCGGAGTCCGCCCGATCTTCGCGCTATGCCAGCCGTAGCCGTAAGCCCTGACCTCGCCCTCTTCCGCCAGACCATCCTTGAAGGCATCCCCGATGTCCTTCCTCATGTACGACCGTTCGATGGTTCAGTGAGCCACGCCCCCAAGCGCAAGAACATCCTTTCGCCGGAGGAGAAGAAACTGGCCCTGCGCAACGCCCTACGCTACTTCCATCCGAAGCACCACGCTGTGCTCGCTCCGGAGTTCGCGCAGGAGCTGAAAGAACACGGCCGCATCTACATGTACCGTTTGCGTCCGGAGCATCCGATGCATGCGCGGC
>CAZYPC010000251.1:0-2179 GCA_964649165.1 uncultured Chryseobacterium sp. | reverse complement strand
AGTTTGAAGCGGCGGCCATCGGTGATCTTGAACGAGGCTGTTGTGAACGACATGGCGCGATGTTGTGCAACAAGGTTAAAGCATCGCATGAAAGCGGAACGCCCGGTCTCCATCGGGAGACCGGGCGTTCGCAATGGATCGTTCCGCGCTCAGCGGACCACCTCGAAGACGCGCGCCTGACCGGCACCGGCCGTTCCACGCGCGCGTACACTGTACACGCCGTTGCTCAGGCCGGAAACATCCAATGTGGCGAACGTGGCCTGGTTGCCGATGCTCTGGCTCAACACCAGGCGACCTGCCGCGTCGAACACTTCCAGCGTGGAAGCGTTCTCCACACCGGCCACGTTGATGTTCAGTACATCCGTTGCGGGCGAAGGGTAGGGCTGACCCAGGTTGGCCATGGCCGCATCGAACTCCTCGACGCCCACGATGCCGTAGAACCAATCGTGGCTCAATTGCACCATGGCAAGACCCACGCTCTCATCGGTCATCTGCTCGGGACCCACACCGAAGTACACGATCTTGTGACCACCGGTCTCCGCGCGCAACCCACCGATCTTCGTGGCCGTATTGTACCGGAGGATCGGGACGGCAGGGGCGATCGGCTCGATGCGCTCAGGGTAGCTGTTCGTGCCGAATACACTGTTGATCGCCGAGTTGGGGACCGTGCCGAAAACGGCGTCGCCATCCTCGAAGTTCACCTGATTGTCCGCCGTGCTGCCATCGTCAACGAATTCGGCAAGCAATACGTCGGCATAGAAAGCCTCGATGGCCGGTGTCGTGTGCGAGCCGGTGGCCCCGCTCTGATCCCAGCCGATATCCTGTCCGGCGATCATCAGGTTACCGCCGCTGTTCACGTGGGCCGTGACCACACTCACCACCTCATCGGTCAGGCACGGGAAGGTCCAGCTCACGTTCAAGTAGAGATTGTTCACATCCACCAGCGCGTCGGCCGTACCGAAGGCGACGAAGTCGTTGCGCGTTGTAGCGGCCTTGGCCGGCTCCAGTTGAAGCCCCTGGTTGTACAGGGTCTCATGAGGCTCCGCCCCCAGGCTTGTCACGACGAGATCGTTCACCCCGCTGATGATGTGGTATTTCGTCTCGAGGATCGGTGCACTGCCGTTCGTCAGGCTGGAGATGGTCAACGTGTACGTGCCGATGCCGGGTGCAGCATCCGGTGTCACCTGGACATCCACGGCTATGGAGGCCCCGTTCGCGATGTTCACTGTTGAAGGGTTCTGGATCACAGTGCCATCCACCAGGATGTTCCCGTTCCACGTTTCGGGCGCGCCATCACCATAGAGGGTGATCTCGTACTGCTCGTCAGCATTCAACGCGTTGGTGAAAGAACCGGCGAATACCGTGTTGGTCCCGTTCTGGCCCGGGCGGTAGGGCTGGCCATCCCCTGTGAGGGAACCGATCACCAACGTTGTGCCGCCATCAGCGGCCACCTCACGGGCTTGGTAGACGTTCGCCTGATACTCGCCCAGGAAGGCCACCACCTTGCAGTTCGCCACGTTCCAATCCCCATCCACCACATAGGTGTACGTGCGCTCCACTGTTTCGCCCATTGCAGGAGTTCCGACGTCCTCACCCCACGTATCCGTGATGTGGTCGCGGAGCACCGCGATGTGGTCGTAGTCCTGGTGCTCGCCATTGGTGTAGTCGGCCTGATAGCCGATCAAGTGGTCCTCCTTCAGCGCAACGCTCAGATAGTCGTTGCCTACATCCGTGGTCCCCGTGTAATAGAGTACCACATGCACGGTGAGTTCGTTCGTCCCGTCGTTGAAGGAGCTTTCAACGCCCACGTTCACCGGGCTCGGCAGGGCCAACGCCTCGTTGATCATGCCTTCCCAGTCACCACGCCCGTAGGAGGGTGCGCCGGCCAGTTCGCGCCGGTTCACGGTTCCAGCCGGGTATCCGGTTACCTCCATGGCCGCGTCGATGGCCGTACCGTCATCGGTGCGGAAATCAGGCTCACCCGTGCCAGGGACGGCATAGCCGCCCGCATGTATGCCGATCGTAACGAAGCGGTCCTTCAACAGCGCCTCCTGCCCTGCGGCGATGGCGTGGCCCTCCGGACAGTACCCGCAGTGGATGCCGGTGAACTCCTCCAGCAGGGCCGTGCGGTTCTCCGGTGTGGTGTACACCAGGGATTGGGCGCTCGCGATGACGGGGA
>CAZYPC010000250.1:0-2179 GCA_964649165.1 uncultured Chryseobacterium sp. | reverse complement strand
ACCGGCTTGCCGTAGCGGCGCGGGAGCAGCCGGACCTGCCGGCGGATGAGGTGTATGAGCAGTTGGGCGAGGGCGAAGGCCTATTTTCGTCCAAGTAATGTCCAAGCTCTACGCCACCGTCAACGCCGGCAAGGAACCCATCGTGCTGGAGCGCGCCACGCCCAACGCGCCATGGTCCATCAAAGGGGAGAAGCCCGACCTGGTGAAGACCGGCCCCGGTCAGTACAGCCTGGTGATCAATGGCCGCAGCCACCGGGTGCTGGTGCTGAAGGAGGACAAGGAGACCAAGACGGTGCGCATGCGCATCGGCGCGCACACCTACACCGTGCAACTGGAGGACGAGCAGGCGCACCTCATGCACGAACTCGGCCTGGACAGATCAGCGAGCGCGGCGGTGAAGGAGATCAAGGCACCGATGCCGGGCCTGGTGCTGAAGCTCTTGGTGAAAGAGGGCGATGTGGTGAAGAAGAACGATCCCGTGCTCATCCTCGAAGCGATGAAGATGGAGAACGTGATCAAGAGCCCCGGCGAGGGCACGGTGAAGAAGATCCACGCGCAGGAGAAGACGGCCGTGGAAAAGGGGCAGTTGCTGGTGGGTTTCTGAACCGCAGATTTCGCCGATTACACAGATTGGTTTTCGCCTCGGGTGAACACCATCCGTTTCACTTGCAAACTGGGAGCGCCGAAGTTCAACAGCAGGCCCCGTTCAATTCCAGTCGCCTTGAGGTAATTCAGTAACTGGGCTTCTTCGATTGGACCGATGGTCTTGATCGCCTTCAATTCGACGATGATATTCGGGAAGCAGATGAAGTCAGCGCGGTAAAAGCACGCGAGCGGCCGGCTCTTGTAATGAATAGCCAAGGCCACTTCCCTCGTGAAGGGAATTCCTCGTTCCGCAAGTTCCATGGCGAAGGCCTCTTGATACGGAACCTCCAAGAATCCGCACCCCAATTCGCGATGCACCTCCATCTCCGCGCCAATGATCGCATACGTCTCGGGATCCCTTTCGTCGGAGGCAGAGCCCGCATTCATCTGCGTAAACGGCGAAATCTGTGGTTACTCCTCCACCAGCTCAATATCGAAATCCACCAGGTCGATGAACTGCTGGATACGGCGGTCGATGTCCTCGCGGCTGATCTCCAGCAGGCGCTGGATGCCGAACTTCTCGCAGCAGAAGCTGGCCAGGGCGCTGCCCACGATGATGGCGCGCTTCAGATTGTCGAAGCTGTGGTCCTTGGTGTGCGCGAGGTAGCCGATAAAGCCTCCGGCGAATGTGTCGCCAGCGCCGGTGGGGTCGATGATATCCTCCAGCGGTAGGGCCGGCGCGAAGAACACACGGTCCTCACTGAAGAGCAGTGCGCCATGCTCACCCTTCTTCACCACGAGGTATTTCGGACCCATGGTGAGGATCTTGTTCGCGGCCTTCACCAGTGAATGCTCGCCGCTGAGCTGGCGCGCCTCCGCGTCGTTGATGGTGAGGATGTCCACGCGGGCGATCACCTTCTTCAGGTCGTCCATGGCGCTGTCCATCCAGAAGTTCATGGTGTCCATCACCACGAGTGCGGCGTCCTTGGTCTGGTCGAGCACCTTGGCCTGCACCTTGGGGTCGAGGTTGCCGAGCATGAGATACTTGGCCTCCTGGTAGCGCGCGTTGAGCTTCGGGTCCAGGTCGAGCAGCACGTTGAGGCGCGTTTCCAGCGTGTCGCGCGTGTTCATGTCGTAGTGGTAGCGCCCGGCCCAGAAGAAGCTCTCCTTGCCCTTGAGGATCTCCAGTCCGGCCAGGTCGATGCCGCGCTGTTTCATCACGCTCATGATCTCCGGCGGGAAGTCATCGCCCACCACGCTCACCAGGCCCATCTCATCCAGGAAGAACGAGGCGGCCAGGGAGATGTAGGTGGCTGCACCACCCACCACCTTGTCGGCCTTGCCGAAAGGGGTTTCGATGCGGTCAAAAGCGACGGTGCCGACGGTAACGAGTTGCATGCTTCAAGGGATTAACCGCAGAGGGCGCAGAGAACGCTGAGCGGGCTGGTGGGGTATGAGGCGAGGGAATGGCATGGCGCTTCTCAGCGTTCTCCGCCCCTCGGCGGTTCAAAAAGAAAGGCCGCATCAGCGGCCTCCTTTGCTCCCCGGGCTGGACTTGAACCAGCGACCCCATGATTAACAGTCATGTGCTCTA
>CAZYPC010000249.1:0-2179 GCA_964649165.1 uncultured Chryseobacterium sp. | reverse complement strand
TCCCCGTCATCGCGAGCGCCCAATCCCTGGTGTACACCACACCGGAGAACCGCACAGCGCTGCTGGAGGAGTTCACCGGCATCCATTGTGGCTACTGTCCGGAGGGCCACGCCATTGCAGCGGCCCAGGAGGCGTTGCTGAAGGACCGCTTCGTAACGATCGGCGTACATGCGGGCGGCTATGCCGTGCCCGGAACGGGAGAACCTGATTTCCGCACCGATGACGGTACGGCGATCGACGCGGCCATGGAGGTAACCGGCTACCCCGCTGGAACCGTGAACCGGCGCGAGCTGGCCGGCGCACCCTCCTACGGGCGTGGTGACTGGGAAGGCATGATCAACGAGGCGCTCGCTCTGCCGAGCCCGGTGAACGTGGGTGTAGAAAGCTCCTTCAATGAGGGGACACGTGAGCTCACCGTACACGTCGTGCTGTATTATACCGGAACCACGGACGCGGGCAACGACTATCTGAGCGTCGCCCTGAAAGAGGACCACCTGATTGGCTACCAAGCGGATTACACGAACGGAGAGCATCCGAACTACGACCATATCGCGGTTCTCCGCGATCACATCACAGACACCTGGGGAGATGACGTCGGTGCTCCGGCGATGGGAGAAACGGTGGAGCGCACTTACACCTACGTGGTGGATCAGGAGTGGAACATCGCCAACTGCAAGGTGGTGGCGTTCCTGGGAGAGTATCAGAGCAACGTCTACCAAGCCCGTGAGGTCGTCGCCAGTGGCGGGACCACCTTGGTGATCGGCGGTCTGTCCGGCGACCCCACGCCCTACCGCCCCGGCACGACCGACGTGAACACCGTGTTCAACCAGTCATTCACCAACGGCATGGGCGCAGCCGCCGATTTCCAGATCAGCTTCGTGGACACCTATGCACCGTTCGGCTGGGCAACCTCGTTCACCGTGAACGGGACAGAGTACAGTTACAGCGCCGTCGTGAGCGCACAGAGCGGCGAGCAGTTGAACGTGGTCACGAAGGTGGTGCCGAACGGCGTGGCCGGTATCAGCCACTACGAATTGCGCATCGCCAGTCTTTCGCAGCCCGATGCGCCAGTGCTGGTGCAGCCGGTGCATGTGATCAGTGGGGTGCATGACCTGATTGTGACCAATCCCGGTGCCGAAGCACATCAGGGGATCTATTGGGAAGGGCTTTGGCTGGAGCCGACGGCCGCCATCTCCACGCGCAATGACCTCACCGCCTTCGGTCAGGCCAATGCCCTCGCCGGTGTGAAGAACCTCTACATGAACGTGAGCTGGACCTTCCCATGCCTGACCGATGAGGTGGTGAGTGTGGTCACGGCCCACGTGAACAGCGGCGGTAACCTGATGATCGCCGGACAGGATATCGGCTGGGATCAGAGCGGGGCCACCGGCTCGCACACGACACCGGCCATCGAGGCTTTCTATGCCGACGTATTGCTTGCCGAATTCGTTGACGATGGCAGCACGGCGGACAATCAGGTGAACTTCGAGGATGGCGACGCCGTTTTCGGCACGGTCCCCAACTCGGCGATCAACAGTGTATTCGGCACGAACAGCTACCCTGAGCGCATCGAGCCGATCGCCCCTGCCGTCCCGATCCTCCGGTACAATACGGCCACGAAGATCGGTGGGTTGCGCGCGGAGACCGGTGGTCACAAGATCGTGTACTTCGGTGTGGGTCCCGAGCAGATGACCGATGAGAGCGTGGGTCTTGCCATGGTGCAATTGAGCCACGATTGGTTCTACGGCATCGTGGGCGTCGAAGAGTTCGATGCCGCCATGGCCAACCTGGGTCAGCCCTACCCTTCGCCCGCAACGGATGTACTCAACATCAACGTGGCCGGTGTGGAGAACGCTTCCACGCTGGAGGTTTTCGACGCGGCAGGCCGCCTGGTGTTGAGCCAGAGCATCGGCAACCAGGCCACGCTCGCCACATTGGATGTTTCCGGCTTGAACAACGGCGTGTACAGTGTTCGCGCGCGTGGAACGGCCGGTGCCGGTCAGGCGCGCGTCTTCGAAGTGGTCCGCTGAGCGCGGAACGATCCATTGCGAACGCCCGGTCTCCCGATGGAGGCCGGGCGTTCCGCTTTCATGGGATGCTTTAACCTTGTTGCACAACATCGCTCCATGTCGTTCACAACAGCCTCGTTCAAGATCACCGATGGCCGCCGCTTCAAACT
>CAZYPC010000248.1:0-2196 GCA_964649165.1 uncultured Chryseobacterium sp. | reverse complement strand
CTGTGCGTGAGCGCGCATTGGGAAACGCAGGGCACGCAGGTGACGGCCATGGCGCACCCGCCCACGATCCACGATTTCGGCGGATTCCCGAAGGCGCTCTTCGACGTGCAATACCCCGCACCGGGAAGCCCCGAGCTGGCGCAGGAGACGAAGCGCATGATCACGAGCACCTCCGTGGGGCTCGACCAGAAGTGGGGCCTCGACCACGGCGCCTGGAGCGTGGTGAAGCACCTGTACCCGAACGCCGACGTGCCCATCATCCAGATGAGCATCGACTACACGCTGAAGCCCGAGCGGCACTTCGCCCTCGCCAAGGAGATCGCCGCGCTGCGCGACAAGGGCGTGCTCATCATCGGCAGCGGCAACATGGTGCACAACCTGGGCATGGTCGCCTGGGACAAGCTGAACGAGAGCTACGCCTTCGACTGGGCGCAGGAGGCGGGCGATAAGATGAAGCAGGCCATCCTGAACGGCGATGACAAGCCGCTGATCGACTTCCACAACCAGGGACGTGCGTTCGATCTCGCGATCAACTCCGGGGAGCATTACCTGCCCCTGCTCTACACGCTCGCGCTGCGGGACAAGAGCGATCAGGTCTCACTGTTCAATGACAAACCCGTGGCGGGCTCCTTGACGATGACCTCGGTGAAGATCGCAAAGTCCTGAACCATGCGCACCATCGCCTTCCTCATCGCCATCGTCATGAGCACGCTCGCACTACCCCAGCTTCAGACCACCGGCAACTTGAAGTACATCGTGCGCGAACCGAAGACCGCATCGGAGAATCCGCCTCTCCTGCTTCTGTTGCACGGCGTAGGCAGCAACGAGGAGGACCTCTTCTCCTTCGCGGATCAACTGCCCGGCGAGTACCTCGTGGTCTCGGCGCGAGCCCCGGTCACGCTCGGCCCAAGCAGCTTCGGGTGGTACCAGGTGGACTTCTCCACGGGCAAGCCGGTCTTCAACACCGAACAGGAGAAGCAGAGCCGTGCGACGCTCATCAGCTTCATCGAGGAACTCGTGCGCACGCGACAGGTCGATCCGGAACGCGTGCTGCTCTGCGGCTTCAGCCAGGGCGCCATCATGTCCTACAGCGTTGCGCTCACGCGGCCTGATCTGGTCAGCGGTTTCGCGGCGATGAGCGGGCGCCTGCTCGAGGAGGTGAAGCCGTTGGTGAAGTCCTCACCGCAGCTCGCACGGCTGCGCGTCTTCATTTCCCACGGCACGCAGGATAATGTGCTGCCCGTGAGCGGCGCCAACGAGGCCAAGGCTTACCTCACCTCGCTCGGCATCACGCCCGAGATGAAGACCTATACCGCCGGGCACACAATCAACCCCACCATGCTGGCCGATCTGGTGTTCTGGCTCAAGTAAGGACAGGGCGCATGCCGACCCCGCCCGCGGAGCTCAGAGGATCAGCACGTCCACCAATGCATCGCCGAGCAGGCGATTGCCCGTTGTGTTCTTGTCACCCAGCTCGCCGGAATTGGTGAGCACGATGATGAGCACGCCTTTCTCCGGGAACCAGCGCATCACTCCGTTGTGGCCAAAGTCCTCGTTGCCGCGCGTCCAGATCTCCTTCGCATTGTTCGTGGTGGAGATGAACCAACCGCGCGCCATGTGGCCTACGGAGATCGGAAGGCGCGGTGACCAGAGCGTGTCGAGCATCGCTTGCGGGATGAGGTGGCCGTCGCGTAACGCCTTTGACCATTCGTAGAGATCCCGCGTGCAGCCATACAGGCCCCCGGATCCGATGTATCCGTAATTCACCCCGAAGACCGAGGGGTCCAGTGGGCGCATGGGCGATGCGATCAGCGGAGGATCGAGCTGGTTCACCTCGCTCCAGACCTTGGTGTGCTTGAGGTTGGCGGGCGCCAGGATGTGTTCGCGCATGTACGCCTCGCAAGAAGTGCCGCTCACTCGCTCCACCACTGCGCCGAGCAGTTCGTAGTTCTCGTTGGAATATCCGAAGCCCGCACCGGGGACACCCTCGAGCGTATCGCGGCCAATGGCGGCCACCGCCTCCTTGACACTTCGGGTTCCATCCGCGGCATAATTCTGCCCGAGGCCACTGGTGTGTGTCAGGCACTGCTCAATAGTGATCGTCCGCTTATCCAAGGGGAGCTCGGGGAAGTAGGTGGCGATCGCATCCGAACGGCGGAGCTTGCCTTCGGACTCCAGCTGCGCGATGCACACCGC
>CAZYPC010000247.1:0-2198 GCA_964649165.1 uncultured Chryseobacterium sp. | reverse complement strand
TGGAATACGACTATCAGCTGGTGAGCCAGCGCATCGATACGGACCTCGAAGAACTTACCGCCGTCGGCCGCTAGGCCGCTCGGACAACGCCTGTCCCGGCGCAACAGGGGACAAGGGCCTTCCACCGACGGGTGGCGGGCTCTTCGCGTTGTGGTAACTTTGCTAGCTAGACCTGTCGCAGCTCTTCGATGAAATTCCCCATCACATGTTCCAGGTTCTTCAGAACAGGATGGCGCTTGAAGTGGTCCTGCAATCCGTGCGCGATCTCCTTCTTCGTTTTCGCGTCGGTGATGCGATCGCTGTTCGCCAAGGTTCTTCCCGGATGAAGCGTATCCCAAGGCGATCGCTTGTTGGCGCGCGTCGTGGCGGCGTCACCGTGTTTGCCCAGGCCATAGAGGATCTTGGTCTCGTTGTTCCAGATCGGTTGGAACAGGTGGATCAGGTAATCCTCGGCCGCTGTTTCCCACCCGCTCTGCACGACAAGCGATCGGAACTCGAAGTCAGCGATGTCCAGTGTTGACTTGGCCTTGCTGATGTTCTTCCGGTGATCTTCCAACCGCCGGCAAAGCCGTTCGCCCTGCTCGGTGGGCGTGCGTGCATTGCTGATTGCGGGCGCAGCCTGCCCGACATGAATGGGTGTCTCGGTTCCTTTGATCGGAGCATAGAGCGCGAACGGACCCTTGTAATAGATCGCGTAAACGCCGGAGCCGTAGTGCTTCTCGAACGAGGCTAACGGCTGCCTTTTCTGGGCGACCATCGCCAGCGCGATGAAGCGCCCGACCACCTTTGGATTTCCCGGGTCGAACACGGCCGCAGGCCGTTTGATGGGATCCAGTTCGCTCAGGAACTGCCCGAGCGTTTCGACCGCCGCCTTGATCTCCGCTTCCAGCTTGCGCCGGGTTGTGGGAGAGGGGCTGGGCTTGTGTGTTTCAGAAACAAGGCGGTCCAGTGTGCGGCGCAGTTCCGTGATCGGATCCGTAGCTGACGAACGGGCCTTGCTGCTCATGCGGCGGCCCTGAGCTTGCGCGCCACGTCGTGACCGATGATGCTCGCGAGCTTCACCGGTACCGCATTGCCGATCTGCCGCATCGCTTCGGTCCACGACCGGGTGAAGCAGTAGGCGTCCGGGAAAGTCTGCAACCGCGCACTCTCCCGGATGGTGAAGTAGCGCACGGAGCCATCAGGCCGCAACAGCATGTTCTCTCCGCCGGGCACACCATGCACACCGGCCTTCAGCGTCTTCGCGGGCTCATCCAATGGGCTGCCGGTATGTCCGGGATAAGCGCGCGCACCAGGTTGGAAGCGGTGGTTGCTGTGCGCCGCTGCCGCCTTCACTTGTCGTTCCGGATCGGGCAGGTCATGCAACGCATCCCGCACAGTGAGCCAAGGGAGTGTTGCAGGCCGTTCATCGAGCCGCTCGCCGCGTTCTTGCATGCGCGGTGCGAGCGTTCTTGATCGCTTGCCTACCTCATGGCGATCCCAGTATGCGCCCGTTCGGACCTGTTCCCAGAGCAGCGCATCCATCGAATGGGTTTCATCCGGGAAGCTCCATTCCATACCGAGGTCATCGCGGAAACCGACGAACACCACACGCTCACGTCGCTGAGGCACACCATAGTCGGCGGCGTTCAACAGGCGCGTGACCACGCGGTAGTGCAACCCGGAGCGTTTGCCCTTCGTGTGGTGCTGCTCCAAGCGCACCAGATGTTCGGACCAGTCCTCGTTCTTGCGGGCCGTGAGTTCCGGGTGCTCCATCTGCAGCCGGATGTACTCGAAGTAGTTGCGGAATGCCGCGCGCGTGAGGCCCTTAACGTTCTCGAAGATGAACGCCTTCGGCTTTACCTGCCGCACGGCACGGATGGCCTGAGGGAACATGTCACGGGCATCGTCGTACGCGCCGTGCTTTCCGCCCAAGGAGAAGGGTTGGCAAGGCGGCCCACCGGAGATCAGGTCCACGCGGCCTTCGTAGCCGCCGAACTCCACCGAGCGGATATCGCCTTCAACGAGCGGCCAGTCGCGCATGCCATCCAGCCCGCTGAACTGGTTGGCGCGGATGGTCTCGCAGCAATCATGGTCCCACTCCACCACCTTCACGGGCGCAAAGCCCGCCTCGTGCAGGCCCAGCCCCAGGCCGCCCGCTCCTGCGAATAGTTCGATCGACTTCATGGCTGACGGGTTTCTCGTCATGCGGTTCCGCC
>CAZYPC010000246.1:0-2201 GCA_964649165.1 uncultured Chryseobacterium sp. | reverse complement strand
TTGCCACAGCCTCCTTCGAACAGCTGGATCACCGCATCGAGCGTGTCCGTGCCGTTGACCGTGATGGTCTCGTTCGGGCCGGTAGCGACGAAGGAATACCACACATCATCGTTCGCGATGCCGGTGAACGGGTTGCAGACCACCGCATCAAGCGACTCGGTCGCATTGAGCACCGTACCCGGGGTCGGCTCACAGGTCAGGTTCACCTCCAGCGGAATGGCGCCCGCACACTCGTCGTTGGGAGGACCGGCGAGACATGCCGTCGCGGAAACGGTCAGTGTGTAAGGTCCGACAGCCGCATTGTCCGGGTCGTTCATCACCGCATAGTAGTACTGGCCGGCAGGAACCGCCGTATAGAAAAGGGTCACGTTCCCGTCCACGCAGGTGGTCTGATCAAATGACGTCGCGGGAATGAAGTCCGTGAACGGGCAATCGATGAAGAGGGCCAGGAAGGCATTGCCGAAAACCGGTTCCGTGCCGCAATAGGTGATCTGGAGATTCGCGCACTCCGTGGTGGTGAAGGTTTCCCACACTTGGGCGATACCCAATGAGTCGGCACCCTGTGGATCGGTAGCGCCGGTGTTGTCACCTGTGAAGGTGACAGAGCCACCGATGGCCAGATCCTGGTTCACCGCGCCATCGCACTCGTCGTTGGGGGGGCCGGGCAGGCAGCCAGTGGCGGCCACCTCCACCGTATACGGACCAACGGCAAGGCTTTCGACGTTCGGATCGTTCATCACCGGCAGGTAGTAAGTGCCCGCCGGGAGGTTCGGGTAGTACATCGTCACATTCCCGTCCGCGCAATCATCCGTATTGAAGGAGGCGCTCGCCAGGATGTCGTCCGTTGCCGGACAGGTGGTGGAGAGGAAGATCCACGCGTTCATGAAAGCCGGATCGGTGCCGCAATAGCTCACGGACACATTCGCGCATTCCGTGGTCGTAAAGGCGTGCCACACGCTGGACAGGCCCGAAGATTCGAGATCCGATCCGGGCTCATAGTCACCGTCCATGGTGGCACCGGTGTTATCGCCGGTGAACGTGAGCGATGAACCCACGGCCAGGTCTTCCGCGGAGATGTCGCCGCACTGATCGTTCGCCGGGGGTTCAGCACCAGGGGACACATTGATCGTGTAGTCCTCGACTTGACCGAAGGTGGATGTGTCGCAGGGTGTCGGGTTCGGCGTGTTCTGGTAATCCACATTGAGGTCGTACGTATCGTGCAGGCGTATACGCATGCGCGTCTGACCCACTGCCGCCCCGGCCGGAACGGCGATCGTGCCCGTGTAGGGACCGACACCGTCACCGGTGAACACCAATTCTCCCGCTTCGAAGCTGTCGCTCTGATCGAAGTCGATCCACACCAGCCCCTGATCGGTCGCGAAACCGCCCGTGACCTCGATGTTGATCGGATAGGACTGGCCTTGCATCACGTTGCCCACGATACTCGTGAAGTTCTCATAACCCAGGCTGCTCGTGGAAGCGTTGTCGATACCAGCGACCGTGACGTTGCTGATCTTCTCGAACTGTGTGGCCACGGCCCCCGCCTCGCAATAGGGGCCCGCATTGGCGCAGGCCGTGGCGCTCACTTGCACCTGATAGGGACCCGCGGTGGAGGGCTCGCCCCGAACAGGCAGGTAATAGGTACCCGCCGGCACGTTCAAATAGAACAGTGTGGCGTTGTCATCGCCGCAGTCCGTGAAGTTGAAACCGTCGAAGAAGAACGCGTCGTCACCGGCGGGGCAATCCTGTGAAAGGAAGGCCCAGTAGGTGAGCGGCAACGGGTCCGTCCCGCAGTAGCTCACAGCGATGTCCGTGCATTCAAGGGTCGTGAAGGCGTGCCACACGGTCACCGTGTCCCCGCCGATATCGAGCGTGCTGCCCGGGACCATGTCGTTCGTATTGGTCGCCCCGATGGTGGTGCCGCTGAACTCCACCACATTGCCGGCCTCCAGATCCACCGGGATCACGTTCGAGCAGAGATCGTTCGCAGGACCACCGGTACCACAAGCCACAGCGCTGAATTCGATCGTGTATGCGCCCATGGCGCTCCCATCCATCAGCACTGCATAGTAGTAGGTCCCGGCGGGTACTGCGATGTAACGGATCGTGATGTTCTCGTCACCGCATGTGGTCACATCGAAATCGCTGCTGGGGATCCAATCGCTGAAGGAGCAGTCCGTCATCAGGTTCAGGAACGCGTT
>CAZYPC010000245.1:0-2201 GCA_964649165.1 uncultured Chryseobacterium sp. | reverse complement strand
TTGCCACAGCCTCCTTCGAACAGCTGGATCACCGCATCGAGCGTGTCCGTGCCGTCGACCGTGATGGTCTGGTTCGGGCCCGTAGCGACGAAGGAGTACCACACATCATCGTTCGCGATACCGGTGAACGTGTTGCAGAGGACAGCCTCGAGCGACTGGGTCGCGTTGAGCACGGTGCCTGAGGTCGGCTCGCACGTGAGGTTCACGTCAAGCGGGATGGCGCCGGCACATTCGTCGTTGGGGGGGCCGGGAAGGCAGGCCGTCGCGGAAACGGTAATGGTATACGGCCCAACGGCTGAGTTGTCCGGGTCGTTCATCACGGCATAGTAGTACTGGCCAGCAGGAACGGCCGTGTAGAAGATGGTCACGTTCCCATCCTCGCAGGTGGTCAGATCGAACGAAGTCGACGGAATGAAGTCGGTGAACGGGCAGTCGATGAAGAGGCTCAGGAAGGCATTGCCGAAAGCCGGCTCCGTGCCGCAATAGGTCAGCTCCAGGTTCGCGCACTCGGTGGTGGTGAAGGTCTCCCACACCTGAGCGATCCCCAATGTATCGGCACCTTGGGAGTCGGTAGCGCCCGTGTTGTCCCCGGTGAAGGTCACGGAACCGCCGATGGCCAGGTCCTGGTTCACCGCGCCAGTGCACTCGTCGTTGGAGGGGCCGGGCAGGCAGCCGGTCGCGGCCACTTCGATGGTGTATGGTCCAACGGCCAGGCTTTCGACGTTCGGATCGTTCATCACCGGCAGGTAGTACGTGCCTGCGGGGAGGTTCGGGTAGTACATCGTCACATTCCCATCCGCGCAATCATCCGTATTGAAGGAGGCGCTCGGGAGGATGTCGTCCGTTGCCGGGCAGGTGGTGGAGAGGAAGATCCACGCGTTCAGAAAGGCTGGATCGGTGCCGCAATAGCTCACGGACACGTTCGCGCATTCCGTGGTCGTAAAGGCGTGCCACACGCTGGCCAGGCCCGAAGACTCTAGGTCCGATCCGGGTTCATAGTCACCGCCCATGGTGGCGCCGGTGTTATCGCCGGTGAACGTGAGCGATGAACCGACAGCCAGATCTTCCGCGGAGACGTCGCCGCACTGATCGTTCACCGGGGGTTCAGCTCCAGGGGCCACATTGATCGTGTAGTCCTCCACCTGGCCGAAGGTGGATGTGTCGCAGGGTGTCGGGTTCGGTGTGTTCTGATAGTCCACATTGAGGTCGTATGTATCGTGCAGGCGGATACGCATGCGCGTCTGACCCACTACCGCCCCGGCCGGAACGGCGATGGTGCCGGTGTAGGGACCGATGCCGTCACCCGTGAACACCAATTCTCCCGCTTCGAAGCTGTCGCTCTGATCGAAGTCGATCCACACCAGCCCCTGATCGGTCGCGAAACCGCCCGTGACCTCGATGTTGATCGGATAGGACTGGCCCTGCAGCACGTTGCCCGTAATGCTCGTGAAGTCCTCATAGCCCAGGCTGCTGGAAGAAGCATTGTCGATGCCGGCGACCGTGACATTGCTGATCTTCTCGAACTGTGTGGCCACGGCTCCCGCGTCGCAATAGGGCCCCGCATTGGCGCAGGCCGTGGCGCTCACCTGAACCTGATAAGGACCTGCGGTGGACGGCTCGCCCCGAACAGGCAGATAATACGTACCCGCCGGTACGTTCAAATAGAACAATGTGGCGTTGTCGTCGCCGCAGTCCGTGAAGTTGAAGCCGTCGAAGAAGAACGCGTCGTCACCGGCGGGGCAATCCTGTGAAAGGAAGGCCCAGTATGTGAGCGGCAACGGGTCCGTGCCGCAGTAGCTCACCGCGATGTCCGTGCATTCCAGGGTCGTGAAGGCGTGCCATACGGTCACCGTGTCCCCACCGATATCGAGCGTGCTGCCTGGAACCATGTCGTTCGTATTGGTCGCACCGATGGTGGTGCCGCTGAACTCCACCACATTGCCGGCCTCCAGGTCGACAGGGATCACATTGGAGCAGAGATCGTTCGCAGGACCACCCGTACCACAAGCCACGGCGCTGAACTCGATCGTGTATGCGCCCATGGCGCTCCCATCCATCAGCACTGCATAATAGTAGGTCCCGGCGGGTACTCCGATGTAACGGATCGTGATGTTCTCGTCACCGCACGTGGTCACATCGAAATCGTTGCTGGGGATCCAATCGCTGAAGGAGCAGTCCGTCATCAGGTTCAGGAACGCGTT
>CAZYPC010000244.1:0-2205 GCA_964649165.1 uncultured Chryseobacterium sp. | reverse complement strand
GGTCTCCGCTTCGGGACCCTGAGCTTCATCGATGCCTCAGGGTCCCGTATCCGCATGAACGCACAGCCCGGTTGCGGAGACCCTGAGGGAGGATGAATCTGGCGCGAGCGTCCGCGCTCGTGCCTCTTGTCTGACTTGCCTAGCGCACGAGCGTGGACGCTCGCGCGAGTTGAGGGGATGGTACCACCACGAACAGCGCGGTGCCTGTTCAGGTGACCACGATCACTGGAATCACGAAGATCGTAGCGGGATTCAGCCAATCGCTCGCGTTGAAGGAAGATGGAACGGTATGGGCTTGGGGCTCTGGTGGCGTGCTGGGAAATGGTACGGGCGACGAGAGTCATGTTCCCGTGCAGGTAAGTGCGCTTACGGATATCACGGACATCGATTCGGGTGAAGGATTTTTCCTCGCGCTGAAAGGCGATGGTACGGTGTGGGCCTGGGGCGGCAACCTGAACGGGGAATTGGGCAACGGGAATACGACGAACAGCTATGTTCCTGTGCAATCGGGATCGATCAGTACCGCGGTCGCCATTGCCGCGGGTTACAACCACAGCATCGCGCTGTTGGAGGATGGCACGGTGCGCACGTGGGGACACAACTATGATGGCGAACTGGGCATCGGCAACCTGATCGATAGTCATGTGCCCGTTCAACCCGCGACCCTGTCAGACGTCTACGCTATCGCGGCAGGCACCATATTCTCCGTATTCCTGAAGAACAATGGTTCGGTGTGGACCACCGGCACGAACTTGGCCGGCGAGTTGGGCGATGGTACGACGGTCCAGAAAAGGTCGACACCCGTGCAAGTGGTATCCCTGTGCCAAGTGGGCACCGGGCTGTCAGAACCGCTCCATGTGACCGGTATGGACGCTTTCCCGAACCCTACTTCCGGCAGGCTCACGGTAGAGGTTCCGACCCAAGGCGTCCAGCGCGTGCAGGTCCGCGATGTCATGGGCAAGGAAGTGCATCGGGCCACCTTCAATGGTACACGTGTTGCGATCGACCTTACCGCACAGCCCAGCGGTATCTACTTCCTCACCATCGGCATGCTCACGCAAAAGGTGGTCAAAGAGTAGAGCTGTTCGCGCGCAGGTTCTTCGCAGTTCGCGCGAGCGTCAACCCCTCTTCGGCGCGAGCGTCCACGCTCGTGCTTTCAAAAAGGAAGCCCGGCTATCACCGGGCTTCCTTACATAATGCTTCGTTCCGATCACCCCCGCACCAGCTTCCTGTACTTCATCCGGTGCGGCACGATGTCCCCGCCGAGTCGCTTCTTGCGGTTCTCCTCGTAGTCCTGGTCTTGCCTTCGAACCAGTAGACGTTGCGAATGACCGAAGGCAACGTGTCAAACCTCGTAGAACATCAGGCGCAAGTCGCCTTTTAATCGCTGAAAGTCAGCATCCGCTGTCAAGAGCGGGATATCGTGGGCAATGGCCGTGGCCGCCACAATGGCGTCAGGCAATTTCAGTCGGTGCTCGCGTCGGATCACGATGGCGGCATCCATGATGGCGCGATCGAACTCCACCATCGGCCACTCGTCCACGAAGGCCTCGATGCGCTTCAACTCTGTCTTCGACAAGCCCGGCTTCCCCAAGAGTTCCATCCGTGTGATGAATGAGATCACCACTTTCTGACCATGGATGGCATCCGCTGCCGAACGGTCCCCGCGCAACAGGTACAAGGCTACGTTCGTGTCGAGCAGCAGCTTAGTCCCACTCATCACGCCACTTCCGCTGGAGTGCTACGGGATCCTCTTCCAACTTGAGCACGCCGAGGTACTTGTACACGTCCACCTCCTTGGTCGCCTTGCGTTTGGTCGCATGCAGCTTGCGCCACTGCGCCAGGATGCGCTGGCGTGACATTCCCCGCTTGATGACAACGACCATGCTTCAAATATAGCCGTGGTGCCGGGTGTTGCTCATCACCCCCGCACCAGCTTCCTGTACTTCATCCGGTGCGGCACGATATCCCCGCCCAGTCGCTTCTTACGGTTCTCCTCGTAGTCCTGGAAGTTGCCTTCGAACCAGTAGACGTTGCTGTCGCCCTCGAAGGCGAGGATGTGCGTGCAGATGCGGTCCAGGAACCAGCGGTCGTGGCTGATGATCACGGCGCAGCCGCTGTAGTCCTCGATGCCTTCTTCCAGCGCGCGGAGCGTGTTCACGTCCAGGTCGTTGGTCGGTTCGTCCAGCAGGAGCACGTTGCTGC
>CAZYPC010000243.1:0-2222 GCA_964649165.1 uncultured Chryseobacterium sp. | reverse complement strand
GGACAGCAATCGATCGCTGTTGATGTGTCCGAGGTAGGAGTGCGGAATGTGATGCCCCAGGTCAGGACTATTCTGGCCCACCGTGACAAGATGAAGATCGGGAATCCACCTCCCCTGAGTCCAATCATAGTCGCCCAACGCAGACTTTCCCCTCCAACCGGGAGAATCACTTTTGCCTGCTCCATAACAATCCCAATCGCCGACGGAAACAAGGAGGCGCTATGCACGCACCCTTGAACCTCCTTGTCAGATTCGACCTTCGACATGACAGAGTAGTGCCAGCCATGTTTTCTCAGGCCACCTCGAATGTTCCCTAACACATAGAGGCCCGACGAAAGGCGGCTCCGCTCATGTGGTGTTTATTTGGTCTCCACAGCGGTCCCATACACCTGCGTGCAGGCCCGGGAAAAGAGAATGAAGTATTGAAAGTACCCGTCCACCGTAACCTCCACCATCGCGTCCGCGAGGGGTTTCGTGCGCAGCGCATCCTCGACGGCATTGCGCATCTCGTTACCACCAGTCACGGGAATCAACCCCAGCAGATGGTACACACAATCCTGCCCGCGCACCTTCCCCAATTCCGTGTATCCACCCGGGGCGATTGGCTTGGTCGAAGGCGCAATCCCCCCGGGGTGATGCATGCACCCTGCGGTGAGGGCTCCCGCCGTCACTATTGCCGCCATCCAACCGCGCAGAGACCAGGTGTTCAAGAGTTGTCGCGTCATCATGACTCATTCCTTTCTTGCGCATCGCCTTTGCGGCATGCAGTGTGACATCCACGCCGGGAGAACCGTAGTGAGGATGTTTCAGGGAGTTCGTACGATAAGGAACCGGCGGAGTACCGCGAGCACGTTTGCTTCATCTTGCACAGATGCCGCTTCAGCCTCAACCCTAAATTGCGCAGGGTCCGGCATATGGCCGAATGTGCGACAGGCCCCTAGAGGGGGCGCCGGAAATTCGGACAGTGTGTTAAGTGGAAGCCTGGCTTCACCCACACCACCGAGAGGTGGCAGACGAGAGGAGCGAGGCAATGAAACGAACGAGACGGAATCACGGGGCGACTTTTAAGGCGCAAGTGGCCTTGGCTGCGGTCAAAGGCGACAAGACGCTCGTCGAATTAGCGGAACAGTTTCGCGTCCATCCCACGCAGATCACCGAATGGAAGCAGCAATTGCTGGCGCGCGCGGCGGATGTGTTTGGCGGGACGAAACCGATGTCGGATACGCCGGATCTTAAGACGCTTCACGCCAAGATCGGCCAACTGGCCCTGGAGAATGATTTTTTAGAAGGCGCGCTCATCAAGGCGGGCTTGCTGAGCGCAAAGCGATGATCGACCGAACTCACGCCGTACCCGTCGTGCGACAATGCCAGCTGCTGAAGCTGTCCCGGTCCACCGCGTACTACCAGCCGACGCCGGTGTCGGCGACGGAGCTGGCCCTGATGCGCCGGATGGATGAGCTTCATCTGCAATATCCGTTTGCCGGAGCCCGCATGCTGCGGGACCTGCTCAGGCGGGAGGGCCACACGATCGGGCGCAAGCGCGTCCGGACCCTGATGACGCGTATGGGGATCGCGGCGGTGTATCGCAAACCCCGCACCAGCCAGCGGCATCCCGCCCACACGGTCTATCCCTATCTGCTGCGCCATCTGGAGATCACGCGCCCGAATCACGTCTGGGCGGCGGATATCACGTATATTCCGATGAAGCGCGGCTTCGTCTATCTGTTCGCCGTCCTCGACTGGGCCAGTCGCCGGGTGTTGGCGTGGCGGTTGTCCAACACCCTGACCACCGACTTCTGCCTGGATGCTGTTCAGGAGGCGATCACCCGGTATGGCACCCCGGCCATCTTCAACACCGATCAAGGCTGCCAGTTCACCAGCCAGGAGTTCACGGGATTCCTGAAAGACCACGGCATCCAGATCAGCATGGACGGGAAAGGCTGTTGGCGCGACAATGTGTTTGTCGAGCGGCTCTGGAAGAGCATCAAATACGAGGAGGTGTATCTGCGTGCCTACGAGACGGTCAGCGCCGCGCAACAAGGATTAGCACGCTATCTGACGTTCTACAACCAGACCAGGCCGCACCAGGCGCTTGACGGCCACACACCCGATGGAGTGTACTTTGACCACCTACCGACACAGCACACCGCTGCATAGGTAGAACACCGCCAGGCTCCACCTAAGAAAGAAAACATTCTGTCTAACCAACCGGGGCCACCTCT
>CAZYPC010000242.1:0-2286 GCA_964649165.1 uncultured Chryseobacterium sp. | reverse complement strand
CCTGGTCCGCGAAGCGGGTGTCGATGGTGCTGTACATGCGCCAGTCGCTCTGCGGCATGCCCTGCTGGTAGAAGGCGCGCAGCTTGTCCAGGCGCACGGTGAGCAGTTCGCGGATCTCCTTCGCGTTCGTGCGGGTGTCCACGCTCGTGCCTTGCAGGCGGCCCACTTTCACGCGCTGCCCGCCGATGCGCGGCACCAGCTCGAACTCACCGACGGCGTCCGCCGTGGCGTTGTCGAAGAGGGCGGTCCACACGGGGTCGTTGGCCACCACGGTCGCCAGTTGCAGGATCTCGTCGCTGCGCGTCAACTGGCGCAGGCTGTCGCTGATGGCGTTCAGGTCCATGGGCGGCAGTTGCGCGAAGGGCTCGTAGAGGGCTCCGGTCACCACCAGCACGCGGGCGGTGTAGTTCTCGCTCAGCGGCATGGTCCAACCTTCACGGTCGATGTAGAAACTGCTGCCGTCGGCATTGATCACGCGGACGATGGGCTCGCGCTGCTTCACCTTCACGTGCAGGGTGCCGTCCATCGTGTGGTACACGTTGGCCCTGGCCACGCAGCCGATGTGGCGCAGGCCCTCCTCGATGGCCACCAGGTCCACATCGCCGATGGGCGCGCCCACCACGGCGTCCGTGGCGTGCAGCACCTGCTCGCGCACGGCGTTGTCATCGATGAAATGCACGCCCTCCGGGGCATCCACTTCCACGGCCAGTTCCTTCACCGGCGTGGTGTTGGTGCTGCGCGCGCTGAAGGCGAGCAGGCCCACGATGCAGAGCGCGCCGAGCACGATCCCGGCGGGGCGCAACAGGCGTTGGAGCTTCTGCTTCATTTCTCTTCAATGAGCGCGGCGATGGAGGGAACGAGCCTGTCGATATCGCCCGCGCCAAGCGCCAGCAAGATTTCAATGTTCCGAGTTCGGAGCAGGGGCAGGAGGTTCTCCTTTGTACACACGGTCTTGTTCATCATGGGCACGTACTCCAGCATCCAGCGACTGGTCACGCCGGGGATGGGTTCCTCGCGGGCCGGGTAGATGTCCAGCAGGATCAGCTCATCGAGCAGGGCCAGGGCCTTGCCGAAGTCAAGGACGAGGTCGCGCGTGCGCGAGAAGAGATGCGGCTGGAAGATGCCGGTGACCTTGCGGCCCGGGTAGAGCTCTTTCGCGCTGCGGATGCAGGCCTCCAGCTCGGCCGGGTGGTGGGCGTAGTCATCGATGAAGACGCTCTTGGCCGTTTTCGCGCGCACCTCGAAACGCCGGCTGACCCCCCGGAAAGACGCCAAAGCCTTGCGCAGTTTTTCGGGTGGCACACCGGCTTCCAGCGCAAGGGTGCTTGCCGCGACGGCATTCTCCACGTTGTGGCGACCGGGCATGCCCAGGGTGAGGTCGCGCAAGGTCACCTTGCCGGTGACGAGGTCGAAGTGATAGGCGCCGTCGGCTACGCGGACGTTCTCGGCGCGGACGCTGGTGGTGTCGAAGAGCGAATAGTAGCGCGTTTTCGGACGGCGGGCCAGGTGCTCCGTTACGCGCTCGTGCGCCAGGATGGACCCGCTGCACAGGGCGGCGAACTCGTTGTACGCGGCGTACATCGCTTCTGGCGTTCCGTAGATGTCCAGGTGGTCGGGGTCCATCGCGGTGATGATCGCTTCACTGGGAGATAAACGCAGGAAGCTGCGGTCGTATTCATCGGCTTCCACCACATTGATCCTGGCGTCGTCGTGCAATAACACGTTCGTGCCGTAGTTCGCACTGATCCCGCCCAGGAACGCGTTGCAAGGGATGCCCCCTTCGGTGAGGAGGTAGGCGAGCATGGTGCTCACGGTGGTTTTTCCATGCGTTCCGGCCACGGCCATCGTGCGGCGATCGCGCGTGATCATGCCGAGCACTTCGCTGCGCTTCAGGATGCGCGCGCTCTTTTCCTGCCAGTACTTCAGCAGCGGTGAAGTGATGGGCACCGCCGGTGTGCGCACCACGAGTACGTCGTTCGCGGGCGCTTCGCGGAACTCGACCGGGAGCAGGTCCGGGTTCTCATCGAATTGCGTTTCGATGCCTTCCATCCGGAGCTGGCCGATGAGCTCGCTGGGCGTCTTGTCATAACCCGCCACGATGCTTCCGCGTCGGCGGTAGTAGCGCGCCAGGCCGCTCATGCCGATGCCGCCGATGCCGATGAAGTAGAGGTAGCGTGGGGCGGTCATGGGCGGACGTGTTGGACCGCGCGAGCGCGGGAGTTGGGGTCGGACCGCAGATGAACGCGGATGGACGCCGATGGACGCGGATGAATGCGGGTGCGAGCG
>CAZYPC010000241.1:0-2315 GCA_964649165.1 uncultured Chryseobacterium sp. | reverse complement strand
TGCTGGGGATCCAATCGCTGAAGGAGCAGTCCGTCATCAGGTTCAGGAACGCGTTCCCGAAGAACGGGTCCGTACCGCAGTAGCTGATCGTGATGTCCGCGCACTCATCGATCGTGAAGGCCTCCCATGCGGAGGCCGCACCGAAGTCTTCCGTGTCCGTTGCGCCCGTATTGTCCCCGCTCACAGTGACCGACCCGGGCACGTTCAGATCCTGGATAGTCGCCCCTTCGCACACGTCGTTCGGCGGCGGTTCAGGCGTGCCGTACACGCAGACCGTGAAGGTCGGGTCGGTCGGATAACCGGCCTCATAGTCGTACACGCGGAAACGATAGGTGGTCCCCACGATGAGGCCCGTGGCCGGCAGGGTCTCGTTGCCGCCGGCGGTGAAATCGTCCATGCAGGCGATGTTCGTCCCGTTGCATGCGCCCGAGCGCAGATCGATCACCGCGTCGAACGTCTCGTTCACCTGCACCAGGATCGTGATCGCCGGCGATGTGGCGACGAAGCGGTACCACACATCATCATTGGCATTACCCACGAAGGTCTGGCAGTCGACCGCCGCGATGGACTGCGTAGCCTGGTCGACCGTCCCATTGGTCGGGGAGCAGGAGGTGCCTACCGTAAGCAGCGTAGCGTTCGCGCAATTGTCGTTCGCCGGTGCGGCACCACGGAACTGACCGAGACCGCTCGTCTGGTCCGCCATGTGCTTGCCTGCGCTCGAGCCGGGCAGGGGCCGCACGGCCCGGAGACGATGCTGGGGGTGTGCGATATCCGATCCGATCCGGTGCACCGCCGCCTGGCCAGCACCGCCATTTCCGTGCGCCGCCTTGCCTTGGGCGACCGTGTTCGTGGTAAGGAGGACACCGGCAAGCAGTGTCCCGATGGAAAGTAGTGCAGTTGTCGTTCTCACGTTTCGTTGGGTTGGAGCGTATGGGGCCTGGCCCGTGAAGGCCGATCATTGTCGTGTAGTGGGGAGAGAGGAACCTCGATGCATCCGACGGAGCGGGGACCTTGTCTATGCAGGGATTTCGGGTACCCGCTGTGAGGTGCTCCCGTCGGCCAAAAATCGCTTGCGCTGGTGCGGGCCGATTCCAGCGTGCCCGCAGTTATCCACGAACGCCTGTTCGGTCCGTGGATCGGCCCTTTCAATGGACGAACACCCGCTCTACCATGGGTGGATCGCCCTCGCCGGTGATGCGCAGCACATAGGCTCCCGGAGCAGGTCGACCCGTTGGCGTAACGCATTCCAACTGGCCGGATGATGCCACGAACATCCGCTGTGAGATCAGGCCCCCCCGGGCATCGAACAGTTCGCACCGGATCCGTTCCCGGCCCCCGGACCAGCGCAACCAGATACCATCCGGGTCGGTGAGCAGCACGAAGCTCGAACCGGTCATTGTCTCGTTTTCGACCTCTTGACAGATCTCGATGGTCACAATGACCGGTGCATCGCCCACGTCGAGGCATCCCCCCGTCGCCGTGATGCCGCTCAAGATCGAACCGGGTTCCGCTCCCACCAAGGCGCCGTCGAAAGCGAACGCCCGAACGTGGTAGTCACCCGGGATCATGCCGTCCGGGATCAGGTTGAAACCGGGCAACACCGCGATGATCGTGTCCTCCGCGTCCGTGAGGACAAGCACCGTGGCACTCCCGTTCGCACCTTCCAGCGCGAACACGATCGGATCGCCTCCATTGGTACACGCGCTCACGGAAGTCGCACCGCCGATCACGGAAAGAACACCTGCTGCGCAGTCTCCTTGCGGGAGTGTTACGCAGATCCCGAACGTTCCCCCGAAACCGAAATCGTTGTTGCTGAAGATCCGCACGCGGTAGTTCGTGCCGGGATCGACCGGAATGGTGTAGCTCGTGTCCCCTGTCGCGCAGAAGACAGCCGCGCCGGAACAACCATCGCGCACCTCCAGGCCGATGTCGCCGATCGTGCCCGGCGCGATCTTGATGACCACTTCATCATACTCCCCGCTGTCGAACTGGTACCACACGTCCTGGAATTGCGATGTCGTTGTCGCGCACGATGGCGTGCTGTTGACGACCGTATTGGCGTTGTTGCCCATGACCATGCCCAACGCACAGTCCTGCACCACGGCCAGCATGGTCGCGTTCGCGCAGACGTCGTTCAACGGAGGCGTGTCACACACATCCGATGTGACGGTCATCGTGTACGGGCCCTCCGCCCCGGCGATGGACAGCACGGGCACATAGTAGGTGCCCGCCGCGAGCGCTTCATAGGTGATCACCGTGTTGCCGTCATCGCAGGCAGTGGTCCCGTTGTTCTGCACATTGGCGATGAAGTCCGG
>CAZYPC010000240.1:0-2335 GCA_964649165.1 uncultured Chryseobacterium sp. | reverse complement strand
GCATCTTCCTCAGCGACCATCGCTCGCGCGAGGAGTTCATCAAGCTGATCAGCGCGAGGCTGCACTAGAGCCGGTTGCGGGTTGCGAGTTGCGGGTTGGCCCTCCATGGCGATCTTCACCCGGTCATCGGAACCGATTCCCCATCAGTAACCGGTCACACAACCCGCAACTCGCAACCCGAAACCAGATGACCGCATACGTTTTCCCCGGCCAAGGCAGCCAGTTCCCCGGCATGGGCAAGGAGCTCTATGAGAGCGACAACAATGCCCGCGTCTTCTTCGAGCATGCGAACAATGTCCTGGGCTTCAACATCACGGACATCATGTTCACCGGCACCGAGGCCGATCTGAAGCAGACGAGCGTGACGCAGCCCGCGATCTTCCTGCACAGCGTGATCAAGGCGAAGGTGATGGGTGATGCCTTCCAGCCCGCTATGGTGGCCGGGCATTCGCTGGGCGAGTTCAGCGCGCTTGTAGCAGCCGGAGCGATGGAGTTCACCGATGGCTTGAAGCTCGTTTCCGCCCGCGCGAACGCGATGCAGAAAGCCTGTGAGCGCAGCCCGAGCACCATGGCCGCGATCCTCGGCATGGACGATGCGAAAGTGGAGGAGATCTGCGGGACGATCCCGGGCGTGGTGGTGCCCGCGAACTACAACTGCCCCGGCCAGCTGGTGATCAGCGGAACGATCGAGTCCGTGAACGCCGCGTGCGAGGCACTGAAAGCCGCTGGTGCGAAGCGGGCACTCGTTCTTCCTGTTGGGGGCGCCTTCCACAGTCCGCTGATGGAACCCGCCCGCGCCGAGCTTGCCACCGCCATTGCCTACACACCCATCGTGGATCCGCGCTGTGCCGTGTACCAGAACGTGGACGCCCGCCCGCACAAGGACCCGGCCCGCATCAAGGCCAACCTGATCGCGCAGCTCACTGCGCCCGTGCGCTGGACACAGACCATGCAGAACATGCTCGCCGATGGCGCGACGAAAGTCGTGGAGGTCGGGCCGGGCAACGTGCTCCAAGGGCTCTTCAAGAAGGTGAGCAAGGAGGTGGAGACGGCGGCGGCTTGACCAGTTTCTCGTCGTGAGCTTCGCCATCGATGTCTATCTGAGTCGGACGATCACTGGGCAAACAGAAGGCGAAGTCCTGCGTTGCGTCATGTCGAGGGGCGGCTTATGTACTCATCGGGACGGTATGCCGGAGCGGATCGAGTTGACTATTGAGTTCGGGGACCAGCGCAATGCGGAACAGGCAGTGAACGCTCTGCTTAATCTCGGATATCATGTTGAGGGACCGTATGACTATTGAGGTGCTGATCGATCGATGGGCTCAATCTCCTTCAGGGGTCTGCGCAACCGTGCTGTGGGTTCCAGTGGATCGGGACCCGTCCCTCAGGGACCACTTCGTGAGCCCTGAGGGAGCGTGTGGGCCTTTCGGCTGGAACAGCCGAGCTTGAGCTTTCACTTGTAGCGACTCCTGGTCGTGTAGCTTTGACCCATGCGATTGGATGAGGCCACCCTGCACACCCTGCGGAGCTACTTCGCGGCGCGACCTGTGAAGAGGGCGTACGTTTTTGGCTCCTACGCAAGGGGGGAAGCTGACGATCGCAGCGACATCGACCTGCTACTGGAACTTGATCACAGCAAACCCATCGGCTGGGAGTTCTATGGCTGGTGGGATGAACTCGAAGGCTTGTTGAAGCGCAAGGTGGATCTGGTGACTCCGGACGCGTTGAGCCGCCACATCGCCCATCTGGTGGAGAGGGACAAACGCTTGATCTATGCGCGACCCGAAGGCTGACCGTTTGCGGATCCTGCACATGGTCGATGCCATCGATTTCATCGCGCAGCACGCCAGGCCCGATATAGAAGCTTACAGGTCGGATCCGCTGTTGCGCTTCGCCACCATCAAGCAGATCAAGATCATCGGTGAAGCCGCGTACCATCTGACCAAGGAACTCCGGGCCGCACATCCGGAGGTGCCGTGGGCGCAGGTCATGGGTATGCGGCATCGACTGGTCCATGACTACTATTCGATCGATCTCCAGTTCGTCTTCGATGTGGTAATGACTTATGCGCCCTCCCTCAGACCCCAGCTGGTAGCGATACTGGATACGCTGCCACCGCTCGAATGATAGGAAGGTCCAGCGCGATCGGAGGATCAAGCCCGGCAACGGATGGAGAAAGGCCTTCCGCCGGTCCAGAGACGATTCCCCTCGTCCCCACTACGCGACACGTCGCCGAGCGCACGGCCTACTCCGTGCTTTTCGCCATCGCGTTCTCGCACCTGCTGAACGACACGATCCAATCCCTCATCCCGGCGATCTATCCGGTGGTGAAGGG
>CAZYPC010000239.1:0-2379 GCA_964649165.1 uncultured Chryseobacterium sp. | reverse complement strand
CTAGCATCGCCAAGATGAACGAACATCTCTTCGTAAGAATGGTGCTCGACGCCTGGGCTGGCCAGCTCAATGGCACCGTCACCTTGTTCCAACAACTCTCCGACGAACAGTTGATGCGGGAGGTCGCGCCTTCGCGCAACCGCGGCATCTACCTCCTCGGTCACCTCGCTGCGGAGCACGACCTCCTGCTGCCCCTGCTCCGGTTCCAGGAACCGATGTTCCCGGAGCTCAGGCCGGTCTTCATCGACGCTCCCGACAGGTCAGTGGAAGATCTGCCGCCTGCAACGGAACTACGCTCAAGGTGGAAGGCCGTGAACGATGCGCTCATGGATCACGTGACGAAGCTCCCGGCCGGGGAATGGTTCACACGGCACGCGAACATCCCGGCGGAGGACTTCCCGCAGCAACCGCACCGCAACCGCTTGAACGTGCTGCTCAGCCGCACGAGCCACCTGGCCCATCACCGTGGGCAGCTGGTCCTTCTTCGATCGAAGGAACCTTTGCCCGTGCGTTGATGGAAATGTGGAAGGGTGCGCCTCTCATGCACGCCAAGGACCGCGAGGTCTGCCGCAAATGATCGCTGAAGAACCACTCCCGGGAGAAGGGTGTCCGGCTCGTGATCCCGCACAAGAGCGCTGCGCAGAACGGATCCGACGCTGCGGTCGCCGTGGAGGAGGCGCTCTGCTTCGGGTGGATCGATAGTGTGAAGTAAAAGTATGACGCGCAGAGCGCCGAGCAGTTCTTCGGGCCCCGTAAGCCGAAGGGCAAATGGATCGCGATCAACACGGCGCGTGTTGCACGACCGGTCAAGGTGGGCCTCATGGCGCCGGCTGGACAGGCGATGATCGATCCGGCCATGCGGCCAGGCGCTTGGGAGCGCGCTTCGAGTCACACAATGCCGTTGTGCCTGATGATCCGCAACACGCGTTGAGCAGGAGCAAGACAGCGCTCAAGCATTCCAGTGCTTTTCCACCGTCTTCGAAGCGCATCATCCTGGAGTGGATCCTCAACCCGAAGCGGGATGAGACGCGCAGGAAGCGGATCGTGGAAACAGTGACACTCGCGACGAAGGACATTCGCGCAGCACCCTCGTCAGTAAACAACTCCGGGCACGACCGATCGCAAGCTACCTTGCTGCCATGGACGAGATGGTGCGCGTGTTCAGGGTGGATGCGAAGGAGGTGGAACGCCTGGCCGGGGCTGCGAACGATCCCCATCACCACGACTTCGAGGAGTTGATCATCGGCGCGGTGGGTACGCTGGAGCACTTCATCGACTTCCGCACCGAAACGATCGATGCACCCTTTGTCTGCTTCGTGACCAAGGGCAAGGTGCATCGCGTGCGCCCACAGGCGAAGGACGGCGCAGTGGACATGATCGTGATCCGCTTCAAGAGCGAGTTCATCCCCGAGACGACCTTCCAGCTCTATGCGCTTTTCCACGAGCATGCGCAGTTCGCCCTGAGCGCCGAACGCTGCTTCAGCCGGCTGACCATCGTCGCGAGCATGATCGAGGGCGAACTGGCGACCGCCTCACCGGACCTTGCCGTGGTGCGCCAGCTGCTCGCCGCGCTCTTCACACTGATCCGTTCCGAGCAACGCAAGCAACACCCTGAGCTGGACGCGATGCCTGCGAGCCAGGACGAGACCTTCCGCAACTTCCTCAGGATCCTCGAGGCCAACTTCCGCCAGCCGCACGACGTGGAGTGGTATGCCGGGCAGCTCTTCATGAGCCCACGCAACCTCAACCTCATCACCCAATCGATCCTGCAGCAGAGCGTCTCGCGCATCATCGAGACGCGCAAGCTGATCGAGGCGAAGAACCTGCTCATCGCCACCGACAAGCCCGTGAGCGAGATCGGCTTCGAGCTGGGCTATGAGGAGAAGGCCTACTTCTCCCGTGTGTTCAAGAAGAACACCGGGCAGACGCCCACGGAGTTCCGCGAGGAGATGCGCAACCTGGTGGCCTGAGGCTGTACCACCCATTTACCGGATCGTGCTACCGGCGCCGCTGAGGGCACGGGCACTTTTGTACCGTCAAAAGCGAACAACAACAGCACAGCATAGCCATGAAAACCGCGACCGCCACAAGCACCCGCACCATCTGGACACTTGATCCCTCGCACAGCGAGGTCCTGTTCAAGGTGAAGCACCTGATGATCTCCAATGTGAAAGGAGAGTTCCGCAAGGTGAACGCCTCCATCGACATGGCCGGGAATGACCTGTCCACCGCCAGCGTCCGCGTGAACATCGACGCAGGCTCCATCTTCACCAATGACGAGAACCGCGACAAGCACCTGCGCAGCGCCGACTTCTTCGATGTGGAGCAGCATCCTGAAGTGATCTTCGAGGGCACTTCGATCACCGGCGAAGGCAGCGA
>CAZYPC010000238.1:0-2464 GCA_964649165.1 uncultured Chryseobacterium sp. | reverse complement strand
TGGTTGAAAGCCCGAGCGGAATAGCGGCCTGGGTCATTACGCCGAGGTGGTTGCGGTGGCGCAGGGCCACGTTGTAGTTGCCGGGCGGCCGGTTGAAGGTGAGCGGGGAAAGGCCGTCCGTGGCCACGATATCGCCATCGCGTTGGATCAAGGCGGCGCGGCTGGCTAGAACGGTAGAGGACGTTGTGGCATCACGAAGCTCCACCACGACCCAATCAACGATAGCGTTGGTGCCGGTGGTGGTGAGGACCGAGGGCGCACATGCGGCTCCTGCGATACCGGGTTGCGCGTAGCCCAGCGTGGAATAGGGCTCAGCAACCGGGACGAGGCCGGACACCCGCATGGCGTCTCCCATCAACCCCGTGGTGACGCTGTAGGGTCCCTCAAGCACAGCGCGCAAGGCGAGAAGCGCATCGGAAGGCCCGAAGGCCAGTTGCACATCACCGCGGCCAATACCACCTGAAAAGCGCGAGGGTGCGGAATAGAGGAAAGCCAACTGGACATCACCACGGCCGTTCCCTCCTGCGAATCGCGAATAGGAGAGCCCTGAGAAGGCCAGTTGGGCATCCCCACGGCCGATGCCGCCGCCGAATCGTGATGGGATCGGTGCGGCATAGGCCAGCAGTGCATCGCCGCGGCCATCGCCACCTGAAAAACGGGACGGAGCCGGGGTCAGAAAAGGCAGATGGGTGTCACCCCGGCCATTGCCACCGGCGAATTGGGCGTGCAGCCAAAGCGGGAACAGCAGTGCGATGATCGTGATCGGTCTCATTGCGGATGGTATTGGATCGGTCTTTCCAGCGACCATTATCGTCTGGTGCAGGATCGGATCGCGCACTCTTACTGCGTGCGCACTCCACGTCCACCAGAATAGTTGGCACCAAAACTTTGTCCCGTGCGAAATCCGAGGGACAGGAATAATTCGTTAAGATCAAAGCTGCCTCCCCGTATGTTGAAGCCTGCGGACACGTTCGGCCAGTTCGTTGCATCTGCTTGACCGTTCGCTGCGAGCGCGCCATTCCCGTGCGAACCGGTAAAGGCCCGGCCTTCCGTAGAGCCTACCGTAACGACCCTCTCCCAAACGTTCCCGCCCAACTCCATGTTCCCATAGTAACCCGCACCCGCGCTCTCCCGGCCTGTGTTGCCCGCATTGGCGGCATAAATACCAACGCGCAAAGGCCCATGGATCCCTGACCATAAAGAGTTCGTATTACAACTCGTGTAGCCCACGGCCACACCTTCATTCGCGGAACCTGGATTGCCCAAGGTGATGCCCGGACCAGGACCGATCAAGATGCAGTTCGTTCCCCAAGGGTATGAAGGAGCCGTAGCAAGCGGGCCGCGACAGATCTTCTCATACTCCATTTCCGTCATCGGCCGCAAGCCGCACCAGTCCAGATATGCGGCCAGCTGGTTCCATTCCAAATGATTGCAGGCGATGTCCTTGCCATCGGCCGCATCACCGTAGGTGGCATCCCCGTTGAGGTTACAAGCATATACGGCAGGGGTGGTGCTGGCCACTCCTGGGATCTGAATGTCGATACCGTTCCGGAATGAATTGCTGAGCGCCCCCGTGCCGGCCGCGGAATTCGGCGCAACGGTCAATCCGGCCTGCTGATCGTAGGTCAGCGTATTCAGGAAGTCCACATAACCCTGTTGCGTGACTTCATACTTCATGGAATAAATGGCTTTGAAGCCCTTGGGAAATGCTGCTGAAAGTGTGCCGGCGCCGCCGATATTCACACCATCCCCTGCCCACAATGCTCCAGCGGTCTGCGCCACGGTCAATGCTGATTCAGAAGTGATCTGCAATGCGATGCACGACCCTGACACCCATGACCCGTTCGTGAACGAACCGAAAGACGGAGGTATCCCCGTCTGCCCGACAAAAAAGGCGGCTTGAGGCACGTTCGTCATCTCGATCGCGTAAACACGGATCTCCTTCACGTCAACCAAGCTGACCCCGTTGACGGAGTAGTTCCACAACAGCTGTACACCATTTGCCGCGAAGGTTCCCCCTCCATCGGCGTTACGATAGAGGAATACACCCTCCCCGGGATTCGTGGTGGCGTTGTACGCCGAACCCGGTGCAAGCAGCCCGGTCGTGATGGTGCTGCCCGCAGGTGCGACATGCCCTGTATTGCTCAAAGAAGCGTGACGCCAGATGCCATCGCTCGCACGGTATTTCACGAAGATCCAGGCCGCATCCCAGAATTCGGGATTGATCCTCCAACTGTTCTCCCAACTCACATTGAACTGCACCAATACCGTAGTACCCGTGTTGCCCGTGAGCGAGCCTGTGGAGGTGGTGATGTTGTTGGAATGTGCGCTGGCCGTGAGGAGCAGGGCCAGCCCGGTAAGGGCTTTGAGCAGGAAGGAGCCTGGCGTACGCATGGTGCTTGGTTGTTCGTGGGGTACAGGTTGCTGCATGGTTCTAGTGGGATCGCCGAAGCGTGTGCATCGG
>CAZYPC010000237.1:0-2489 GCA_964649165.1 uncultured Chryseobacterium sp. | reverse complement strand
TACGTGCGCAACATCACCGACGTGGGCCACCTGGTGGATGACGTGGACGCCGGCGAGGACAAGATCGCCAAGCGCGCGCGGCTGGAACAGCTGGAACCGATGGAGATCGTGCAGAAGTACACGAACGGCTTCCACGACGTGATGCGGCTCTTCAACCTGAAGAACCCGAGCATCGAACCGACGGCCACGGCGCACCTCATCGAGCAGATCGGCATGGTGCAACGCATCATCGACAACGGGTACGGCTACGTGGTGAACGGCAGCGTGTACTTCGATGTGCCGAAGTTCGCCGCGAAGCACAACTACGGCGAGCTCAGCGGCCGGAAGATCGACGAGTTGATGACCAACACGCGCGACACGGAGGGCATGGAGGAGAAGCGTTCGCCGCTGGACTTCGCGATCTGGAAAAAAGCGGAGTCCGGACACCTGATGCACTGGCCGAGTCCTTGGGGCAACGGGTTCCCCGGCTGGCACCTGGAGTGCAGCGTGATGAGCACGAAGTACCTCGGGATGACCTTCGACATCCACGGCGGCGGCATGGACCTCAAGTTCCCGCACCACGAGTGCGAGATCGCGCAGAGCATCGCAGCGGATGGCACCGCACCCGTGCGCTACTGGATGCACGGCAACATGCTCACCGTGAACGGCCGGAAGATGGCCAAGAGCGAGGGCAACGGCTTCACCCCGGAGGAACTGCTCACCGGCAACCACAAGTTGCTGGAGCGCGGCTACAGCGCGATGACCGTGCGCTTCTTCATGCTGCAATGCCACTATGCCAGCACGCTCGATTTCAGCAATGCTGCCTTGCAGGCTGCGGAAAAGGGCCTGGAGAAAATGATGGCCGCCGTGGAGACCCTTTCGAAATTGAAAGGAGGCGGAGGAGCGCTTTCAGCGGACATCCTGGCCCTGGAACAGGCGTGCTACGACGCGATGAACGACGACATGAACACACCGATCATGATCGCGCAGCTCTTCGATGGTGTGCGCATGATCAACTCGGCCAATGACGGCAAGCTCGCGTTGAGCTCAGAGGATGTGACACGGTTGACCGCACTGTTCAACAACATGCTGTTCGATGTGCTCGGCCTGCGGAAAGAGGACGAGGTGAAAGCGGATGACGGCACGCTCGACGGTGTGATGCAGCTCATCATCGCCATGCGCGCGGACGCGAAGGCCACGAAGAACTTCGCGCTCAGTGACAGGATCCGCGACCAGCTGGCCGCCGTCGGCATCAGCATCAAGGACACCAAGGAAGGCAGCACATGGGACCGGAATTGAAGCGCAAGGCCTGGGTGCGGCCGGTCATCGCCGTCAGCCTGATCGCGGTGTTCATCGGAGCCTTCTTACTGAAGTCCTGTGCACCGGATGGACCGAAGCCCGGTACCCTCCCCGTGCCTGAAAAACCCGTGCTCGTTCCCGCGCCGTTGTTCGACCCGGACAGCGCTTACGGTTTCGTGGCGAAGCAGGTGTCCTTCGGCCCTCGCGTACCCGGCAGCGCCGGGCACAAGGCCTGCGCGGATTGGATTGTTGCGACACTGGAGCGCTTCGGGGCGGATACGGTCTACCAGCAGACCGGGACCGTTACGGCGTTCAACGGCCAACCCGTACCGCTGCGCAACATCATCGCCAGCTGGTCACCGGAGAAGAAGGACCGGTTGCTGCTGCTCGCGCACTACGATACACGCCCCTTCGCTGACCACGACGACGAGCGCCAGAACGAACCGATCGAGGGTGCCAACGATGGAGGCAGCGGCGTGGCGGTGTGGCTAGAAGTCGCGCGGCACATCAAGGAGCAGCAGCCCGCCTTGGGCATCGACATCTTCTTCACGGACGTGGAGGATATGGGGCAGCCCAACGAAGGGGCCATGGGGGCGAAGCAGGACGACCGGAGCATCGACACCTGGTGTTTGGGAAGCCGGTACTGGGCGAAGAACCCGCACGTGAAAGACTATCGCGCACGCTTCGGCATCCTGTTGGACATGTGCGGAAGCATCGATGCGAAGTTCCCGCGTGAAGGCATCAGCATGAAGATCGCACCCCAGGTGGTGGCCAGGATCTGGAAGGCTGCCGCTGCGACCGGTCACGGTGCACGCTTCCTGAGCGAAACGAAGAACTACGTGGGCATCGACGACCACGTGGTGATCAACCTGGAAACGGGCATACCGATCGCGGACATCATCGCCTGGGACGAGAGCTCCGGGGCGTTCCCCAAGACCTGGCACACCCACGATGACAACCTGGCGAACATCAGCAGGGAGAGCCTGCAGGCCGTGGGGGCCACGGTGACGCAGGTGGTTTGGGGTGAACGCTGATCGGCCGCTCAGCCCTCCAAGCTTACTAGGCAAGGGGGCGGGGTGGAACGTTCCATCCCGGTACATTCATCGCCCTGAAAAACCATTGCTCATGAAGAAGATCTCTACGCTGCTGGGGTTCATCCCCGTCATCGCGAGCGCCCAATCCCTGGTGTACACCACACCGGAGAACCGCAC
>CAZYPC010000236.1:0-2531 GCA_964649165.1 uncultured Chryseobacterium sp. | reverse complement strand
AAGAGTATGGCTCACGCGTGCTGGGGAAGGTCACGGTGCTGTGCAAGGACACGCCTGCGTTCATTGCCAACCGCGTTGGTGTGTTCGGCATCATGGGCCTGTTCCATTTGATCGAGGAGATGGGCCTTACGGTGGAAGAAGTGGATCGCCTGACCGGTCCCGTGCTCGGCCGCCCGAAGAGCGCCACGTTCCGCACGGCGGATGTGGTCGGTCTTGATACGCTCGTGCACGTTGCGAAAGGTGTGCAAGCGAACTGCCCTAACGACGAGCAGAACGCCACGTTCGCGTTGCCGGGCTACTTGCAGCAGATGGTGGAGAAGAACATGCTCGGTAGCAAGACCGGCAAGGGCTTCTTCTTCAAGGACCGCAGCACGCCGAAAGGCGACATCCTGCAACTCGACCTGAAAACGCTCGAATACAAGCCGCAGGTGAAGCCCAAGTTCGCCACGCTCGATGCCGCGCGGAAAGAGGACGACCTGAAGAAGCGGATGACGATCCTCTACACCGGTGGCGACAAGGCCGGCGAGTTCTACCGCAAGAGCTTCCACGGGCTGTTCGCCTACGTGAGCCATCGCATTCCCGAGATCACCGACGCGCTGTACAAGATCGATGACGCGATGCGCGCGGGCTTCGGCTGGGAGCTGGGACCGTTCGAGCTGTGGGATGCGATCGACATAGGAAAAGTGAAAGCTGAAATAGGAAAGGGCAAAGCTGAAAGGATCGCACCCTGGGTCGATGAGATGCTTGCTGCGGGTCACACTTCCTTCTACAAGACCGAAGGGGGAAAGCGGTTGTACTACGACATCGCGAGCAAGAGCTACAAGCCCGTGCCGCGCGCGGAAGGCACCATCGTCCTCAGCGAACTGCCGGAGAGCAGCATCATCTGGAAGAACAAGCTGGCGCAGGTGCGCGATCTCGGCGACGGCATCCTCTGCGTTAGCTGGGGCGGCAAGATGAACGTGATCGGCGCGGAAGTGATCCAGGCGCTGAACAAGGCCATCGACCTCGCCGAGCAGGGCTACAAAGGCCTCGTGGTCTACAACGACGGCGCGCTCTTCACCGCGGGCGCCAACGTGGGCATGATCTTCATGATGGCCGTGGAGCAGGAGTACGACGACCTGGACATGGCCATCCGCACCTTCCAGAACACCATGATGCGGATGCGCCACAGCAGCATCCCCGTGGTGGCCGCGCCGCACCAGCTCTGCCTCGGCGGCGGCACCGAGCTCTGCCTGCACGCGGACAAGGTGGTGGCGCACGCCGAGACCTACATGGGCCTGGTGGAGTTCGGCGTGGGCGTGATCCCCGGCGGCGGTGGCAGCAAGGAGTTCGCGCTGCGCCTCAGCGACGAGCTGAAGGAAGGCGACATCCGCATCAACGCGCTGCGCGAGCGCTTCCTCACCATCGGCCAGGCCAAGGTGAGCACCAGCGGCGAAGAAGCGTTCGGCCTCGGCTACCTGCGCCGCGGCACCGACGAGGTGATCGTGAGCCGCGCGCACCAGCTGGCCTACGCCAAGGAATGCGCGCTGGACCTCTGGGAGAAAGGCTACACCAAGCCGCCGATGCGCACGGACATCAAGGTGCTGGGCCGCGAAGGCCTGGGCATCGTGTACGTGGGCGCCAACTCAATGGAGAGTGGGAACTACATCAGCGAACATGATACCCTCCTAAGCCAGAAGCTTGGTCATGTCCTGTGCGGTGGAGACTTGTCAGAACCGACGGAAGTGAGCGAACAGTATCTCCTCGATCTTGAACGGAAGGTGTTCCTTGAACTATGCATGCAGCGGAAGACTCTTGAGAGGCTTCAATCGATCATCACAAGTGGCAAAGTGCTGAGGAACTAAACGCAATGGCCTATCTGCCTGGCATACTACCAGTTGTGGCAACGGTCACGTACCTGACATGCCCAAGGCCTGTCTTTGCTCAGGAATATGCACTTCGATCAGAGCCCTTGACGATGTACGTGGATGCCGACCTGAATGACTATCACGTCTTTGTCGACCACGGGCTGTTCTTCAACCAGATGCCCGAACTGATCGGATACTCCGATCTCGACTCCACCCGCAGGGCGAAGTTGAATGACCGTCTTGTGTTCATGGCGGACGCGACCAAGAATGATGGCACCGTTCATCTTGAATTGGACAAAGAATGGAGACCTCTTTTCGAACGGCTCGTCGCCAACAACCTGAAAGAGCAAGGAAAGATCTACATCATTGAAGCGAAGACCGGTACCGTGGTGCCTCACATTTGGTATGTGCGGAAGATGAAAACCAGTCATGGCCCTGGTCGTTACATCTACTTCGCTGACAAGGATCGCAAAGACCACGTGTTCACACTACAGATTCGTCGCGGTGGAAGGCCCCTCACCAAATTCTGAACATGAGGCGCCAACTGCATCGAGCGGCAACAATCAGCGAGCACGACACGCTGATCTCGCAGAAGCTGGGCCATCCCGGTTCGTGGACCGGGACAGGCTTGCTCTGCGGCGGCGACTTGTCGGAGCCCACCGAGGTGAGCGAGCAATACCTGCT
>CAZYPC010000235.1:0-2619 GCA_964649165.1 uncultured Chryseobacterium sp. | reverse complement strand
TTGCGGTCGCAGCCCTCGCTGATCTTGAAGTAGGCGTAGTGTACCGGTGTGGTGAGCAGGCGCTCCCCCACCAGTTCGTGTTTGTAGTCGGCCTTCAACGTTTTCAGCAATCGCGGCAGATCGCGCGTGCCGAACCAGGCGTCCACCTGCGGGATCTCCGCCTTCAGTTCCGGAGCGTAGCGTTGGCTCAGGCAGCCGGTGACGTAGACCTTCTCCACGAGCCCCTTGTCCTTGGCCTGGGCAAAGCTGAGGATGGTGTCGATGCTCTCCTGCTTGGCGTTCTCGATGAAGCCACAGGTATTGATCACCACCACATTGTGCCCGCCGCTGCTGCTCTCATGGTCCACGCTGATGCCGTTGGCCTTGAGTTGGGCCATCATCACCTCGCTGTCGAAGGTGTTCTTCGAGCAGCCTAGCGTGACGACGTTGACCTTGGTGGGTTTGAGCGTCCGGGCTTTCATACGTTCAAGCCTTGAAAAGTGCCTCCACGAAGGCCTCCTTATCGAAGACCTGAAGGTGGCCCATGCCCTCGCCGACACCCAGGTACTTGATGGGTACCTGGAACTGATCACTGATGCCGATGGCCACGCCGCCCTTGGCCGTACCGTCAAGCTTGGTGAGCGCCAGCGCCGTCACCTCCGTGGCCTTGGTGAATTGGCGGGCCTGTTCGATGGCGTTCTGGCCGGTGGAAGCGTCGAGCACAAGGATCACCTCGTGCGGCGCATCGGGAATGACCTTGCGCATCACCTGTTTCACCTTGGTGAGTTCGTTCATCAGGTTGATCTTGTTGTGCAGGCGGCCGGCCGTGTCAATGATCACGACGTCAGCGCCTTTGGCCTTCGCGCTTTCCACGCTATCGTAAGCCACGGCGGCCGGGTCCGCACCCATGCCTTGTGAAATGATCGGCACCCCTGCACGCTGGCTCCAGATGGTGAGTTGGTCCACGGCAGCTGCGCGGAAGGTGTCAGCAGCGCCCAGCATCACGCTATTGCCGGCCTCCTTGTAAGCATTGGCCAACTTGCCGATCGTGGTGGTCTTCCCCACCCCATTCACGCCTACGACCATGATGACGTGCGGCTTGGCAGCGGGCCGGAAGGCCGTCTCCGGGTCGGGACCATCCTTCATGAGCGCGGCGATCTCCGCGCGAAGGATCCCGTTCAGCTCCGAAGTGCCCACGTATTTGTCGCGGGCCACGCGCTTCTGGATGTGGTCGATGATCCGCAGCGTGGTCTCTACACCTACATCGCTCTGTACCAGGGTCTCTTCCAGCTGATCGAGCACCTCGTCATCCACCGTGCTCTTTCCGGCAATGACGCGCGTGAGTTTCCCCAGGAAGCTCGTGCGCGAACGATCGAGTCCCTTGTCGAGGTCCTCCTTCTTCTCCTTGCTGAACAGGCCGAAAAACGCCATGCTTGACTATGGAATGCGAAGGGCTCCCCGCGAACGAGAAGCCCTTCCAATTCGATGGTTGGCGATCACTTCTTGCCGGAGAGCGCCTTGTCGGCATCCTCCTGCGACATGATCTGTTCGGCGAACGCGTAACCGCCGGTGCGGTCGTTCTTCACCATGCGGATGACCTTGACGAACACCTTGGCGTCCGCCTTTTTCAGGGTTGCGACTACCTTCTTAGCCATGGCTTACTTGATCTCTTTGTGAACGGTCATCTTGCGAAGGATGGGGTTGTACTTCTTCAACTCCATCCGCTCGGTCGTGTTCTTGCGGTTCTTCGTGGTGATGTAGCGGCTGGTGCCGGGCTGACCTGAGGTCTTGTGCTCGGTGCATTCCAGGATCACCTGTACGCGGTTCCCTTTCTTGGCCATTGTTCAGCGTATTGCGGGGTTCAAGCCTTGTAATAACCCTTGGCTTTCGCGCGCTTCAGGGCTTCGGCCAGGCCGATCTTGTTGATGGTGCGCATACCGTTGGTGCTCACGCGCAGTGACACCCACTTCTTCTCCGCTTCCAGGTAGAACTTTCGGTCCTGGAGGTTCGGGGCGAAGGTGCGCTTGGTCTTGATGTTGGAGTGGCTCACACTGTGGCCCACCATCACTTTCTTGCCGGTGATCTGACAGATACGGGACATGGCTTTCCGGATTCGGGCCGCGAAGATGCGGAAAATCCCGGCCGGTTCGACAACTGACCCCGTTGTTGTGAACAGTTCAACGGTCGATCAGCACTGCTGGACTCTCACCCCTTGGCCACCAACTGCTTGCGCAACAGGTTCAGACCGCTCATGGCCGCTCGCTCGATCACGAGGTCCCGCGCTCCCGGGAACCCTCCCAGCTTGGAAATGACCCCGTCCGGGCCAGCCACGGCTATCCAAACGGTGCCGACCGGTTTTTCGGGCGTTCCACCATCCGGCCCTGCGATGCCCGTTGTTGCGATGGCCCAATCGCTCCTCAGCGCGGCACGCACCCCTTGGGCCATACGCTCGGCAACGGGCTGGCTCACAGCCCCGTTCAGCTCGAGCATATCGCTCGGGATGCCGAGTTCCTCCATTTTCACGGCATTGGCGTAGCTGACCACCCCGCCGATGTAGTAGGCAGAGCTCCCCGGCACCGAAGTGACCAGATGGCTGAGGTAGCCGCCCGTACAGCTCTCGGCCAGGGCCAGGGTCTGTCC
>CAZYPC010000234.1:0-2659 GCA_964649165.1 uncultured Chryseobacterium sp. | reverse complement strand
GCGGCAAGGCCTACGACCCGCGCCTCATCGTGGGCTGGCCCAGCGCCCAGGTGGCGGTGATGGGAGGCGACCAGGCCGCCAAGGTGCTGCTGCAGATCGAAGTGGCCGCCCTCAAAGGCCGCGGCGAGGAGATCACCAAGGAGCGCGAGGCCGAGATCCTCGGCAAGATCCGCGCGAAGTACGAGGAGAGCATGAGCCCCTATTACGCGGCGGCGCGGTTGTGGCTGGATGCGATCATTGATCCGTTGGAGACGCGCACCTGGATCAGCATGGGTATCGAGGCAGCGCAGCAGAGCCCTGCGACCCGTGAGTTCAATATGGGTGTGCTTCAGACATGAAGATGGAAGCGCTTCAACGGCTCCAGGAGTGGTACAAGTCGCAATGCGATGGCGACTGGGAACACTCGTATGGTGTACACCTCGAAACGCTGGATAACCCCGGCTGGCTTCTGAAGATCGATCTCGAAGGAACCGATCTATGGGAAAAGGACTTGGATATGGTCCAGATGGAAAGAAGCGAACACGACTGGATCTTCTACAAGATCAAGGAACGGAAGTTCGAGGCCGCCGGAGGCGCCATGAACCTGACCGAGATGATCGAAATCTTCAAGATGATCGTCGAAGGGTGAATTGGATCAGCATGGGCATCGAAGTTGCGCAGCAAGCACCGGCCACACGGGAGTTCAACATGGGGGCCTTCAGACTTGATCAATTATGCGCTACATCGCTCCAATTCTTCTGATCGTTGCCCTGTGCAGCTGCCACACGTCCATCACCCGTCGGAACGATGCGGACGACATGCAAAGAGGAATGGACCTTGCTCGCGAGTTCTACCGTGAGGTACAAGCTGGGCGCTTCGAGGAAGCGACACGATTTGTCAGTACTTCAAATCTCCCCAAGGAAGATGTCCTGAAACTCCTGACAACGATCAAGACGATGCGAGGTGATCTGGATAGTGTGCAAACCACGACCACCGGCAGTGTTTTCACCGTTGCCGACGGCGATACCACCGAGGAACAATCCATCGAGCTCAAGTGCTTCTACACACAAGGTACCTCCACCGAAGAACTTGTGATCAAACGGGAGAATGGTTCCTTGAAGATCGTTGGCTACCAGTTCAATATGTGAGCATGGGCATCGAAGCAGCGCAGCAAGCACCGGCCACACGGGAGTTCAGTATGGGGGTGCTGCAGACGTGAGTTGTTCGGGCGTGCCCCGGCTCAAATCGCCGGGTCCGGCCATGCGCTACATTCCTCCCCCTCCCAGAGCCTCGGGGTGCGGGGGGCCGCTCCTGTCCGTCACGCGGACCGCACGATCACCATTAACTTAGGGCCATGGCCAAGCGTACCGACCTCCTCGACAAGAAGAAAGTCCTGAAGTCCATCCAAAGCCTTCCGGACAAGTTCAGTGTGGATGATGTCGTGGACCGCATGATCATCCTGGAAAAGATCGAGCGCGCCATCGCCGACAGCGAAGCAGGCCGCACCTACACCCTGGCCGAAGCGAAAAAGCGCCACGCCAAATGGCTGAAGTAGTCTTCTCGGCGGAGGCCGTCCGTGACATCGAGGAGATCCACGCTTACATCGCGCAGGACTCAGCGCGCTACGCCGATCGTCAAGTGCAGTTATTCTATGAGGAAGCCGAACGGCTTGCGGTCTTTCCCCGCGGAGGACGAATGGTCCCGGAGGTCGAACACCGTACCGTGCGTGAACTCATCATCGGCAACTACCGCATGATGTACCGCCTTCTGGAGCCGAACATCGTGGAGGTCATGATCATCCACCACGCCAAACGTAGATTCCCGTTCGGACGCATCCTTCCGGGCAGTTCAAGCCGTACCCGCCGGAAATGATCCACCGCACACTTCATCGTCCCGCCCGAGCGGAATACGAGGAGAGCATGAGCCCCTATTACGCGGCGGCGCGGTTGTGGCTGGATGCGATCATTGATCCGTTGGAGACACGGACGTGGATATCGATGGGGATCGAGGCGGCTTCACAAGCGCCGGCGACGCGGGAGTTCAATATGGGAGTGTTGCAGACATGATCGAGAGATGGTTTATAGCACAGTGGGTCGGCATTGCCGCTGTAGGCTTGTGTATTGCCGCAACGACACCGCGCACCCAGCTTCCTCGGTTCTGGTTCAAGGAGAACTCAACGAAGATCTTTTCGGATTCCGCTTTCTATGGCCGTATGGGTGAGGGTGCGGAACCGCAAACGCTCATGAACTCGGTCGCTAGCGTGCTACAAGACAATCCAACCACAGTGCTTGAGTTACGTGGTCATTCAGACCAAAACGAACGCAATGGACTTGATCTATCCAGGCGAAGGGCGTTGACCATTCGAGACTCTCTAGTGCATCGCGGGTTTCCCGAAGGTCGGCTTGCGATCGCAGCTCTAGGGTCAACGGAACCGTTGATTGATAGTCTTACCATATCACGAATGACGACTGAGGTAGAGCGTGATGTTGCGAGACTGGAGAACAGAAGGGTAGACTTGAAGATCATCGCCTGGGATTGGAAACCATGAAAATGCATTCAGGCAAGATCCGCAGCAAGCTTCTTAGTCCCGCCCTAGCGGGATACGAGGAAAGTATTAGCCCCTACTACGCGGCGGCACGGCTGTGGCTCGATGCCATCATCGATCCGCTGGATACGCGCA
>CAZYPC010000233.1:0-2701 GCA_964649165.1 uncultured Chryseobacterium sp. | reverse complement strand
CGCGTGATGAAGGGAGGTCGCGGGCACACCACGAAGTTCGCATCAGCGCACGAACACCGGCGCCTGTTCCGCCAGCGTGTCGGCGGTGAGCCGATCCACCTGTTTCGTGCGCATGTCCATGAGGAAGATGTCGTAGGCCGGGCGCTCCCCTTCGTTCACCAGCGGCGTCCCGCTGTACACCAAAAGGTCGCCATCGGGGCTCCACGCATGCCAGTCCTCGTCGAAGCCGTCCGGGGTGAGCTGCTGTTCGTCGGTGCCGTCGGGCCTGATGCTGAAGATGCTGAGGTTGCCCTTGCGCTTGGAGCAGAAGCTGATGCGATCGCTGGTGGACCACTGCGGCGGCCCGGCGTGGTACGCCCACCACTCGGCGGTGGTGTCGTTCGCGGGGTAATGCGTCAGTTGCCGCCGTCCGGTGCCGTCGGTGTTGATGATGTACAGCTCATCCCGGTAGCCCTGGTCCTGCTTGAACTTGGCGTTCGCACCTCGGAAGGCCACCTGCTTTCCATCCGGTGAGAAGCACGGATCGTTGGCGTAGGCCATGCCGTGGTAAAGCGTGTCGAGGATCGCACCGTCCGTGCCGATGCGGAAGAAGGCCGTGTCGTTGATGCCTTTCGGGTCCACGATGAACTCGCGGCCGTTCATGCGCGCCGACATCCAGCTGTCCTGCATGCGGTGGTCGCTGATCCTGCGCACATGGTTGCCGTCGGCGTCCATCTCGTAGAGGAAGTAGCAGCGGTGGCAGGTGTCGCGGTCGCTGAGGAAGAGGAGGCGATCGCCGTAGGACGCATACACCCAATCCACGCCGGGCGTATAGGTGATGTTCTTGCGGCCGCTGCCGTCGAGGTTCATCACGAAGACCTCGTAATTGTCCTCGGGTGTGTTGGTGAACACATTGAAGGCGATGCGGAGATCCTGTGTTGGCTTCACGTCCTTAACGGGTGCTGGGTTCTCGCCGCAGGCGGCCCATGCCAACGGTGCCATCAGGAGCAGGTGCTTCATCGCCATGCCCCGATGATCAGCCCCTTCAGCGTGAAGGCCACCAGCATATAGCCCACGTTGATGAGCATGTAGCCCCACTGGCGCTGCTCGAAAAGGCCCACGATCATGAAGGCGAGCGCCGCCCACACGCCGGTGAGCAGGCCGTAAAGGGCGCCTTGCGAAGCGTTCATGTCCGACGAACCGAGGAAGAAGGCGAGGTTGTAGCTGATGATCAAGGCAAAGAGGCAGGTCAGCCCGTAGGTCTTTGCCGGGTTGAGGGCCTTCTTGATGCCTTCGTCAGTGAAGCCGTTGGCATCGCGCCAGGGGGTGTAGAAGAGCAGCGGCGAGTACCAGAGCGCGCCGACGAGCAGGTCGCTCAGTGCTGCCGTGATGATGGCGAGGTGGTTCAGATGGACGTCCATGGATCTGGTTTGTGGGGCGAAGGAACCGGTCGGGCATCCGACCTTCTTGGAAATAATTCACCTGCTGTGCACGGGCAGCCAGTTGAGGTAGGGTCCTTTTGCTTCCATGTAGCGTGTGGGGGTCAGGCCGGTCATCTCGCGGAAGGTGTTCACCATGTGCGACTGGTCGTAGTAGCCGTGCTCCAGCGCGAGCTGCGTCCAGTCGGGTGCGTTCTCCTTCTCCAGCCTGTTCAGCAACGTCTGGAAGCGGATCACCGAGCCGAAGCGCTTCGGGCCCAGACCGAAGTGGCGGTGGAAGAGGTCGTTCAGGTGCTTCTGCGAGCAACCCAACGCGGCGCTGAGGGAGCGTACGCTGCCGTTGCCGCGTTGTTGGTGCAAGGCCGCGTAGGCGATGGACAAGCGCGCGTGGCCCCTCTCACGAAGCGGGAAGAGCGGGGCGAGCAGCCCTTCCGCTTCATCGAGCACGGCTTGCGCACCACGTTGCTCCAAGGCCTCGCCCAAGTCGTCACGCACGGAGGTGAAGCGTTCACCCAGCAGCAGCTCGAGGTCCACGACGGTATCGTTCAGCGCGCTGGCGGGGAGGCCGGTGAGCGCAGGGAGCGTCCCGGGTCGCAGGCGCACTACGAGCATGGGCGCTCCGCTGCCTGTGCCGATGATGATCCGCGAGGTGCGCATGCCGCTCACCCAGCCCCGTTTGTGCGTGTCCGCGCGGTCGCCGTGCTCATCGTGCCAGCGCTGCTTGGGCACATCGCTCAGGTCGATCACCAGCTCGCAGCCTCCATCGGGCACGAAGACCTCGCGTGCATGCGACGGACAATAGCCCTGGTGGAAGGTGATGTGCCCCACGGCATGGGCGATCGGCCCCGATGGCTGGCGGGTGAGCAGGAGCATGCCCCAAGGTAGCGCAGTGCACGATCACGCATGCCGTTCCGTGGCTGCTCGGCCTGGATGACGAGCGCGCTTCAGCACGGCCCGACCTCGGCTCCGGGTGCCCCAAGCGAAGATCGTCGGCCACCTGCTCGATCTGGCCAACACCAAGCTTGAGCGCTCAGCGTGGCGGCGATCAACGGATCGCTCGCTCTTCGGGCCGGAGCACGCCGAGGCCCCGCGATCGGACCGGGTCGGACCGATGGCGCTGTATATCCTGCATGGCGCACGCGCATTGGACCTTGTGGCGGAAGAGCCGTGACACCGCTCAACGCACGTGCACCCGCCGGATGTCGATCGCCCCGCCACGGGTGATCGATCAGCAGCAGTTCCTGGTCGCCGAAGGTCTGCGCCGCCAGGCTGGCGATGGCGGT
>CAZYPC010000232.1:0-2776 GCA_964649165.1 uncultured Chryseobacterium sp. | reverse complement strand
GTCAAGCGCGGTGAACGCGCCATAGCGTTTGACGATGTTCTCGCAGATGAGCATGGTGGCGAAGGTATCAGGGGCGGTTGTCGGTTGTCGGTTGTTCGTTGTCAGGCTGCCGAGGGCGCGCTCTTACCACCCAGCCGGACAACCAACAACCGACAACAGACAACGGGTAACTGTCAGCGCGGGCCGGCCCCAGCGCGTGCTCAAGCGTAGATCTCCCGCCGCCCGATCATGCGCTGGGTAACGGGATCCCACACCTTCAGGCGCAGGCATTTCACGATGTCCCAAGGCCAGAGCGACGTCGTCTTGGCGTGCTGCAGCTCGGGGATCGCCCTGTGCACTTCCGGCAGCCGGTAGAACGGGATGCGCGGGTTGAGGTGGTGGATATGATGGAAACCGATGTTGGCCAGGAACCAACGCATCCACGGGCTCATCTTCATGTGACTGCTGCTGTCCAGCGCGGCATCAGCATAGGTCCAGCCATCCTTGTCGGTGAAGGTGACGCCGGGGAAATTGTGCTGGGCGTAGAAGAGGTAGCTGCCCAGCGCGAGCACCAGGAAGAACGGCAGCAGGAAACCGAAGAACAGGCCGGTGAAGCCGCTGAGGAAGTAGATGCCGGTACCGATGCCGAAGTGCACGGCGATGGCGACAATGCTGTCCCAGTGGCGGTCCTTGTTGCTCATCAACGAGCGGATGCACATGCCGTAGAGGAACATGAAGATGTAGCCCATGCCGATGGTGATCGGGTGGCGGACGAACATGTACAGGGTGCGTTCCGCCGGGCTGCTGCTCAGGTACTTCTCCTTCGTAACGATGGGGAAGGAACCTATGCTGCTGGTGTACAGTTTGCTGTTGTGCGCGTGATGGTAGTTGTGGCTGCGCTCCCAGATGCTCACCGGAGCCAGCATGAACATGCCGAAGACCACGAAAAGCGCCTTGGCCACCTTGCTGTGCTGCAGGATCGCATGGTGCAGGTAATCGTGGTAGATCACGAAAAAGCGCCCCAGGGTAAGGGCGATCAGCACGCTTCCACAGACCTTGATCCACCAGGCTGAAGCCAGGAAGACCAGGGAGTAAGAAGCCCCGAGCACCACCAACGTGGTGAAAAGATGCCACCAGCTTTTCCAGCGCACTTCGTTGGCGAAGGGCCTGGTGGCGAGGATGAGGTCTTTGCCTTGGAGCATGGTCTGCCGCTGAGCGCGTGGTCAGTTGACGAGGACGGCGAAACTACGAACGGTCGGATACCCGCCGAATGATGGGGATCAGCGGGGCGTCTGTGAGGGTCACACCTTCCCTGGATGGTTGGGCACTGGACCACAGGAAGTTCGTCTGTCCGGCTGCTCAAGCCACGCTGTTCGGGCGTTGATGCTTCCAGCGCCTGTGCGTCCACAACCAGTAAGCGGGAAGTCGTTGGATATCCGCCTCCAACCGCCGGGTGTGGAGCCGGGTCACCTCGCCTTCGGGCTTCAACGCAGGATCGGCTGCGAGTTCTTCGAAGCGCATCACGTACCGTCCGCGACGAACGCGCTCGATGCCGACATAGATCACGGGATAGCCCAGCTTGGCCGCGATCTTCTCGGTGCCAAGGAACACCGGGGTGTCCTGGTGCAGGAAGGTGGTCCAGAAAGCGCGCTCAGGGGGCGGCGTCTGGTCAGCGATGAAGGCCGTGGCCGTCACCTGGCCCCGGTCGCGCAGCATGCCCTTCATGGTGTCGTTCATCGCGTACAGCTTGTTGCCCAGCCGCGTGCGCATATGGTACACGAGCCCATCGAACCACCTGTTCTGGAGGGGGTGGTAGATCACGTACAGTTGATGCGACCCCAGCTGGCTGAATCGCGCTCCGCCCAGTTCCCAGTTGCCCCAATGCCCCATCACCAGGACCACACTGCGCCGCGCGTCGAAATACGTCTTCAGCACGCCCTCCCCTTCAACGGTGACACGCCGCTTGACCTCGGCCGGTGTGATGGTCAACGTCTTCAACGTCTCGACCACCAGGTCGCAGAACCACCGATAGAACGCGCGCTCGATGGTGCGCAGTTCCTCCGCGCTTTTCTCCGGAAAGCTCTTCCGCAGGTTGGTGCGGACCACGGCCGTGCGATACCCGAACAGCCTGTAGAGCACGAGGTAGAGCCCATCGCTCACCAGATAGAGCAGCGGGAAGGGCAGCAGGGCGATGCCGTAGATGAACGGCAAGGCCAGGTAGTAGCCGATGGCTCCCATTCTCGTCAGCGGAGGGCGAATATCGGCCGCAGCAAGCCTGACCGCCGAGCAGGGATCTTCCTGGAAACCAATTGCCCGCCGACAGGCGGGCCAGCCGACAACTTCGTCGGATCGTTGATATCCTCACGCGGGCTTCGTGCTCCGGTCACACAACCCGGGTTCTTTTGGACCGACTCCCAAGCAACGACCATGGCTACCGGAACCTTCTCCGTACGACACCAGGACAACGCCCGGCCCACCGGAGCGGCGCACCGCGCGGACCGCATCGCGCTCACGCTCTTCGGTCTGCTCGCCGCGTACAGCGTGGTATACCTCTTCGTGCTCGCCACGCATTTCCAGATCTGAGGGCTGTCAGCGGTACCGGGCGATTGTCGTCGTACCCGATGCATTCGTTGATGGCGTCGTAGGTCGCACGGGAAAGGCTGTTGCGTGATTCGCGCCCCGAAAACGGGGGAGCTTACCGCCCTGCCCTACTCGAACACGATGGTGCCCGTGTAACGCTGGCGCCCATCGCCTAACTCTACGTGGTAGATGCCTTTGGCTTGGGCACGGATGTCCA
>CAZYPC010000231.1:0-2824 GCA_964649165.1 uncultured Chryseobacterium sp. | reverse complement strand
GCGAATAGTTCGATCGACTTCATGGCTGACGGGTTTCTCGTCATGCGGTTCCGCCAATTGTACACACGAACGCCTCAGTTGCAGTGGTTGAGTTTTGAAGGGTTGTGGATAGAGGGGTGTTCGGGGTGAGGATGGATGACCCGCAGCTCAGGGGGGCGAGGCGCAGACTCTGCGGGAGAAGGAAAGTAGGGACAGTGCTCTTCGCACTGTCCCCATTCGCATCACATTAAGGCCATAAGCAGAAGCAGGAGGGCAAACGTGCGCCGAACCCACTTTGGCTTGACCTCAATGCTAAGCTCGCCTTTCCAGGTGAACTTCATGGCAATGAAGAAGAAGGGTTCTGGCGTATTCTTATACAGGCCCGCCACTTATGGGCCTCCGCTTCGCGTCTTGGGGTACATCCCCTCAGCGCTAGACTACATTATCAATTGCACTAGCTGTAGTCGGCTTAGCTGTGCTGGACAAATGTAGCATTTATCACTCATGCAGAGTCTGCGCCTGCCAACCTGCATGGCCATTACCATATGCTGGTGTAGCGAAACGCCGAGGGCGCTGGCTTACCGTTCCAGCGCCCTCGGCGTCCATCTCGCTGCACACTTGTTCAGCCCCCGGCAAGCACCTTTTTCACAACGGCGGCGATGGCGCTGCCGTCGGCCTTGCCGGCGAGCTGTTCGTTCACGCTTTTCATGGCGCGGCCCATGTCGGCCATGGACTTCGCGCCGATACCGTCCAGGATGTTCTTCACGGCGGTGGCCAGTTCGCCCTCGCTCATACGAGCGGGCAGGTAGGCCTCGAGGATCTTCGTTTGCGCGTCCTCCTCGGCGGCGAGGTCGGTGCGGCCCTGCTGGTGGTAGATGGCGGCGGCTTCCGCGCGCTGCTTGTGCAGCTTCTGCAGGATCTTCAGGCCGGCCTCATCACTCACGCCACCGGTGGCGCCTTCCTTGGTCAGCTCCAGCAGGATGGCGCTCTTGATGGCGCGCAGCACGTTCAGCCGGTCCTTCTCGCGCGCCAGCATGGCGGCTTTGATGTCGGCGTCGATGCGCTCTTGCAAACTCATGATCTCTTGAAAGATGTGCCCCCTCTCCTCGGGAGAGGGGCTGGGGGTGAGGGCGACTAATCCGGTTGATCGTGCAGGTGCGCGTTGTTCTTGCGGAGCTGCACGCTGCGGTCGCCGTTCTCGTCGGTCTCCTCGGTGAGGGTGTAGCGGCTCACGTTGCTTTCGCTGCTGTGCGGCGTATCGGTGAACGTGGGGTTCTTGCGCTTGTAGGCGGGCTCGCGCTCCAGGTCGGAGAGGCCGTTGGGCTGGCGGAGCTTCTGCGTCATCTCGCGCATGCGGGCCAGGCGGTCCTCCACGCGGTTCTGGTGCTCGTGCTGGCCGGCCTTCGCTTCCACCGGGCTCGGCGTGCTGTCGGCCACGGCGGGACGGGCCATGGTCGTTGTCGCGGTCTCGGGAGCACTCACTTCCGGCGCAGCATAGAGCTCGTGTACCTTCTTCTCGGGAGCGGGTGGGGGCGTGGCGGCAACAGTAGGCTTCTCCACGGCCGGTTTCTCGACCACGGGCTTTTCTGCCACAGGCTGTTCCACTTCAAAAACGATGCGTGCCTGTTCACGCTTCGGTTCCGGCGCGGGCTCGGCAATGATCTCCTTCACCTCCTTTACCTCTTTGGCTTCCACGGGCGCCGCCACAGGCTCGGGCGTGATGGTCTTCAGCACGAAGTCGGCGGCCTTGTCCTCCACAGGCGCGGGCGCAGGCTTCGGCGCGCCGGTGAGCGGGCTGGCGATGGGCGCGGTGATGATCGTCGGGGCGATGTCGCCCAGGGGCGTCACCTTGCGCTCTACTTTCTCCGGCTCGTTGCTCAGCGGGTTCTGGTTGAAGCCCGTGGCGATCACGGTCACGCGCAGCTTGTCGCCGAGACTTTCGTCGTGGCAGTAGCCCCAGATCACGTCGGCGCTGCTGCCGGCGGCGTCCTGGATGTGGTCGGTGATCTCCGTCATCTCGTCCATCTGCATCTGGCGGTCGCCGAGCGCGATGTTGAGCAGCACGAACTTGGCGCCCTTGATGTCGCTGTCGTTGAGCAGGGGAGAGTTCAGCGCCTCCTGCGCGGCGCGGAAGGCGCGGTCCTCGCCTTCGGCCTCGGCCATGCCCATGATGGCCACGCCGCTGTTGCTCATCACGGTGCGCACGTCCTCGAAGTCGACGTTCACCTTTCCGGTCTTGTTGATGATGTCGGCGATGCCGCGCGCGGCGGTGGTGAGCACGTCATCGGCATGGGCGAAGGCATCGTCCATGGTGAGATTGCCGTAGAGATCGCGCAGGCGGTCGTTGTTGATCACGAGCAGCGTGTCCACGGCGTTGCGCAGCTCGTCGATGCCGGCGCTGGCCTGCTGCTTGCGCTTGCGGCCTTCCCATGCGAAGGGCATGGTAACGATGCCGACGGTGAGGATGCCCATGTCTCGTGCGATGCGGGCGATCACCGGGGCGGCGCCTGTGCCGGTGCCACCGCCCATGCCGGCGGTGATGAAGAGCATCTTGGTGCGCGTGTTCAGCAGCTGGCGGATCTCCTCGATGTTCTCCTGGGCCGCCTGGCCGCCGCGCTCGGGCACGCTGCCGGCGCCGAGACCTTCGGTGAGGGCCGTGCCGATCTGCAGCTTCACGGGGATGCGGCTCATGTCGAGGGCCTGCTTGTCGGTGTTGCAGATCACGAAGTCCACGCCGTTGATGCCTTGGGCGTGCATGTGATTGACGGCGTTGCTGCCGCCACCGCCCACACCGATCACCTTGATGATGCTGGACAGTTCGGTGGGTAGTTCGAATTTCATGGTC
>CAZYPC010000230.1:0-2906 GCA_964649165.1 uncultured Chryseobacterium sp. | reverse complement strand
GGCAGCTTGTCCTTTTCATCGCCACCGAAGTAGGTGACGTAGATGTTGTTCTTGTCGATGCCGTACACGTCGGTGAGCAGCTCCCATGCCCACTGGATCGCTTCCTTCTTGAAGTAGTCGCCGAAGCTCCAATTGCCGAGCATCTCGAACATCGTATGGTGATACGTGTCGATGCCCACCTCCTCGAGGTCGTTGTGCTTGCCGGAAACGCGCAGGCATTTCTGCGTGTCGGCGATGCGCTTGTGCTGGGCCGGGCGGTTGCCGAGGAAAAGGTCCTTGAACTGGTTCATCCCCGCGTTCGTGAACATGAGCGTGGGGTCGTCCTTCACGACCATCGGGGCACTGGGCACGATGGCATGGCCGTGACGGGCGAAGTGATCGAGGAACTTCTGGCGGATCTCGCGGGAGGTCATTAACGAATGTTGAAAAGGACGGCGAAGGTAACGGAGGGGCGCTGGCTACATTCGCGTTCCGCGACAGTTCCCGCAGACATGGCCGAACTCAAGTACCGCTTCAACTCCGAGACGCTCAACTTCGAGCGCATCCGCGTTTCGGGGTGGCAGCGGACCAAGCGCACGCTCATCGCGCTGATCCCGGGGCTGCTCGTGGGCATCATCGGCATCTTCCTGGCCTTCCAGTTCGTGGACTCGCCGAAGGAAGCGTCGCTCAAGCGCGAGAACCAGCAGCTGGCGGTGCAGTACGAACTGGTGAACAAGCGCCTGGCCGAGATCGAGAACGTTTTGTACGACGTGCAACGCCGCGACGACAATGTGTACCGCGTGATCTTCGAGGCCGACCCCATCCCCAGCACCGTTCGGCAGGCGGGCATCGGCGGGGTGAACCGCTACAAGGACCTGGAGGGTTATGCGAGCGCCGATCTGGTGATCGCCACGCGGAAACGGCTGGATCGTGTGGCCAAGCAGCTCTATGTACAGAGCGTTTCGCTGGATGAGGTCGCGGGCCTGGCCATACGCAAGCAGGAACTCCTGGCGAGCATCCCCAGCATACAGCCCATTCCCAACGGGCAGACCGAGGTGAGCTCCGGTTTCGGTGAGCGCCTGCACCCGATCCTGAAGATCGTGAAGATGCACGAGGGGCTCGACTTCACTTCGCCCGTCGGGACCGAAGTGCATGCCTCCGGGGACGGGCGGGTCACCTACGCGGATTACGGTACCAATGGCTTCGGCATCCATGTGGTGATCGATCACGGTTTCGGTTACGAGACCGTTTATGCGCACCTCAGCCTTCTCAGGGTGCGCAACGGTCAGCGTGTGAAGCGGGGCGACCTCATCGGCCTTTCAGGGAATACCGGACTGAGCGCGGGTCCCCACCTGCACTACGAAGTACACAAGGGCGGTGCCGCTGTGGATCCCGCCAACTACCTTTTCAACAGTCTCACCCCCGACGAGTATGCGCGCATGATCGAACAGTCGCGGAATGCCACGCAATCGTTCGACTGAGTTACATTCGTCGCCCTCTCCTGATCACGAACGAGAACGAGGACCGAGAGAACATGCCGCTCAAGGAGAAGACGATCGAACGCATCTATTGGACCATCGGCGAAGTGGCCGAGCAGCTCGGAGTGAACACATCACTGCTGCGCTACTGGGAGAAGGAGTTCGGGGTGCTGCGACCCAAGCGCACCGGTAAGGGCGACCGGCTCTACACCAAGGACGATATCGCCAAGATCAAGGAGATCCAAGTGCTCCTGAAAGAGCGTGGCTTCACCATCCAGGGCGCGAAGGACCAGCTGCGCATGACCAAGCGGGTGATGGAACAACCGCCTGAGCAAGCCAGGGCAGGCATTCCGGAAGGCACGGTCCGCGAGGTGGTCGATCGTCTACAACGTGTGCGCGATGAACTCATGATGATGCGCGACCGCATAGAGCACGCCGAGATGGCCGCGTCCCTCAGCGCCTGACAGGTCGCCGGTCAGATGCGCGCATCCGATACCAGGTAGTTCTTCACGTAGTCGGCCACGCCCGCTTCCAACGTGGTGAACGGCGCGTCGTAGCCGGCCGCCCGCAGTTTCTCCATGCGCGCCTCGGTGAAGTACTGGTACTTGTCGCGGATGTCCGCCGGCGTATCGATGAAGGTGATCTTCTCCGGCTCGCCCATCGCCACGAACGTGGAGCGCGCCAGGTCCAGGAATGACCGCGCTGTGCCGCTGCCGAGGTTGTGGATGCCGCTGTGCTTGCGGTGCTCCATGAGCCAGATGCACACGGCACACACGTCCTTCACATAGACGAAGTCGCGCAGTTGCTCGCCGTCCTTGTACTCGGGCCGGTGGCTGCGGAAGAGCTTCATGCCGCCTGAGGCCTTTATCTGGTTGAACGCGTGGAAGGCCACGCTCGCCATGCGGCCCTTGTGGTACTCGTTCGGCCCGTACACGTTGAAGAACTTCAGGCCCGCCCAGAAGTAGGGTGCGGCCTTCTGGTCCAGCGCCCAGCGATCGAACTCCTGCTTGCTCTCGCCATACGGATTCAAGGGCTTCAGCGAGGCGATGGTGGCGTGGTCGTCGTTGTAGCCGTGCTCGCCGCCGCCGTAGGTGGCCGCCGAGGAGGCATAGACCAAGGGGATGCCATAGCGCACGCAGCGCTCCCACACCTGCTGGCTGTAACGCACGTTCAATTCATCGAAGATCGCCTTGTCGAAGAGCGTCGTATCCGTTTTCGCGCCGAGGTGGAAAATGAACTGGACCTGGTTCTCGTTGGCGTCCAGCCAGGCGAGGAAGTCGTTCCTGTGCACGCGTGCGGTGAGCTTCTTGCCTTCCAGGTTGGGCGACTTGTCCGTTCGGGAGAAGTCATCCACCGCCACGATGTCCGCATAGCCCGCACGCAGCAATTCGCCCACAAGGCAGCTCCCGATGAACCCGGCCGCGCCGGTGACGATGATCATGGGGCGAA
>CAZYPC010000229.1:0-2922 GCA_964649165.1 uncultured Chryseobacterium sp. | reverse complement strand
GGGCTGATGGGCACGAGGCGCTCCTTATCACCCTTGCCGATCACGCGCACGAAGCCCTCGTCGAAGTGCAGCCAACTCATGCGCAGACCGCAGAGTTCACTCACACGCAGTCCGCAGCCGTAGAGCGTCTCGATCATCGCCCGGTCTCGGTGGGCGAGGGGGCGGCTCATGTCGATGGCCTGCACCATCGCATCGATCTCCTCGATGCTCAGGAACACGGGCAGGTAGCGGCCGGTCCTGGGGCTTTCCAACAGTTCCGTCGGGTCGGCGGTGATGAGCTTTTCGATCCGCAGCATTTTGTAGAAGCCGCGTACCGCGCTCAGCAGCCGCGCCTGACTGGTGGCGCCCAACCCTTGTTTGGCCACATGCGTGGTGAAGGCCTGCAGGTCGTCGAGTCCGATGTTTACCGGCTTCAGCGCGGGCGTGTGCTCCTCGGCGAACGCGCGCAATTTGGCCAGGTCATGCACATACGCTTCCACCGTGCGGTCGCTGAGGGAGCGCTCCAGCTTCAGATGGATGCGGAAGTCGGAGAGGGCCTGTTGCCATTCCACGGGTGCAAGGTGCAGGAGCGGTGGCAGGGGCAGGGGCAGGACACGTGTTCCGCTACGAACCGCCATGTGTTCACCTTCTTATCCGTTTCTTATCAGCGTCCGTCTGCTCCATCCGCATCATCTGTGTGCCATCGCATTTTTCTTCCCCTACGGGGAAAGCCCGTGCTGTTGAAAACTTCGCTTCGGAAAATTTGGTGGAAGCTCCTGTGCGATGCTTAATTGTCCGTCGCAAGTCTGCCGGAAATTCCGTCAAGTGAACAAAACGGTGGGTGGGCCTGTGAGCAACGCAACGCAACAACCAACAACGAAGAAGCGATGGCAACGGAGATCAACAAGGAGAAGCTGAAGGCCCTGCAACTCACCATGGACAAGATGGAAAAGACCTTCGGCAAGGGGGCCATCATGAAGCTGGGCGACAATGCGGTGGAGCAGGTGGAAGTGATCCCGACGGGTTCCATCGGCTTGGACATGGCGTTGGGCGTGGGTGGGTATCCGAAAGGCCGCGTAGTCGAGATCTATGGACCGGAGAGCAGCGGTAAGACCACGCTCGCCATCCATGCCATCGCCGAAGTGCAGAAGAAAGGGGGCATCGCGGCCATCGTTGACGCGGAACATGCTTTCGATCGCTTCTATGCCGAGAGCCTCGGCGTGGATACGGAGAACCTGCTGATCAGCCAGCCGGACAACGGCGAGCAGGCCTTGGAGATCGCCGACAACCTGATCCGCTCCGGCGCCATCGACCTGCTGGTGGTGGATAGCGTGGCGGCGCTCACGCCTCGTGCGGAGATCGAAGGGGAGATGGGCGACAACGCACCCGGCATGCAGGCCCGCCTGATGAGCAAGGCGCTGCGCAAGCTCACGGGTACCATCAGCAAGACGGGTTGCTGCTGCATCTTCATCAACCAGCTGCGCGAGAAGATCGGTGTGATGTTCGGCAACCCCGAGACCACCACCGGCGGCAACGCGTTGAAGTTCTATGCCAGTATCCGCCTCGACATCCGTCGCAGCAACCAGATCAAGGACGGTGAGAATGCCGTTGGTAACCGCACGAAGGTGAAGATCGTGAAGAACAAGGTGGCACCGCCCTTCCGCAAGGCCGAGTTCGACATCCTGTTCGGCAAGGGTATCAGCAAGACCGGCGAGATCATCGACATGGGTGTGGAGCTCAACATCATCAAAAAGAGCGGCAGCTGGTTCGCTTACCAGGATAACAAATTGGGGCAGGGGCGCGATGCGGTGCGTCAGCTGCTCGACGACAATGTGGAGCTCTGCGAGGAGCTCGAGCAGAAGATCAAGGCGGCTGCCGTTGCCCAACCCGCAATGGCCGAAGCCTGATCGCCGTGGAGGAAAGCCGGCGCGCGCCCTTTCACGCGTCGGCGAGGTTTTACATTCGGATCCCCGTTCACCAGAGCGGGGATCCGGTGTTCATGGGGGTATCCATCAGGTGGGCGGCGAGGTCGGGCATGTGCGCGTGCCTGTTGATGGGCTGCATCGATCATCCGGAAGTCGCGGAACAGGCCGCGCCGGTGAACACCACGGACAGTGCCGCCGTGGCGTTCGCTTCTCTGGACAGGCGCATCATCGACGATCCGGGGAACGCATCGCTCTACGCGGAGCGCGCGGAGCTGTTCATGAAGCGGGACAGTGTGAGCCGGGCGATCCTGGACATGGAACGGGCCGTGAAGTTGGATAGCGCGAACATCGGGCACCGCTTGCGGCTCGGGGATCTGTATGCCGGTGCGCTCCGGATGGGCAAGGCGCGCGATGAGTTCCAGCGCGCCGTGGACATCGCCCCCCAGGACGTTCGGCCGAAGCTGAAGCTGGCAGAGATACAGATGGTGCTGCGCAAGTATCCCGAGAGCATGACGCTCATCAATGAGGCACTGCGGTTGGAACCTACTGCGGCCAGGGGATATTACCTGAAAGGCTATATCCACATGGAGACGCGTGACACGGCGCGTGCGATCAGCAGTTTCCGAACGGCCGTGGAGCAGGATCCCGGTGATTTCAGTTCCTACATGCTGCTCGGCAAGTTGAGCGCCGCCGGAAGAAGCCCGCTGGCGGAGCAGTACTACAACACGGCCTTGGATCTGCGACCGGATGCCATGGAAGCGTTGTATGGCAAGGCGGTATGGGCACAGGACAATGGCCGTGATAGCCTGGCGCTGGCCTGCTATGACCGCATCAAGGCGATCGATCCCGGTAACGCACTGGCCTGGCACAACAGCGGTTGGATCAAGATGGAGCATCTGGGAGACCTGCCTGGAGCGAAGGCCGACCTTTCCCGCGCGATCGACATCAACACCAACTACGCTGACGCGTGGTACAACCGCGGAGTGGCCATGGAGCGGACGGACCAACTGGACAGCGC
>CAZYPC010000228.1:0-2963 GCA_964649165.1 uncultured Chryseobacterium sp. | reverse complement strand
TCGAGAACCTGATCAATCTGCAAGGCGGCATCCTCGGCTACGGCAAGACCGTGGATGATGGGATGACGTGCGACTAGGCCACGATCACTTCATCTCCTGGTGAGATGCTCTGGCTTTGTCTTCCCTCGTTCCTCCTGGCGGTCGCGCTGGTCAGCCTCATCAAGATCTTTCATTGGGAACGTCACCGACGGTTGTTGTTCGTGTTGGGCTTCCTTGCCAACCTGGTTTGGCCGCCCGTGTGGTTCTTCTGGCCTGACATACCTTTCCTTCATGTCCCAGTGACCGTTGATCTGCTCATTTGGTCCTTTACCGCATGCATGTTCCCGGTTCTGATCTTCTGGATAACACTGGCGATCGGCGATAGGCTGGTGCTTGGGACCGACTGACACCCTCTTTCTGGTCGACGCCTTCCTCGCAGGGCTTCGCCCCTACTCGTTCGGCTCCGGCCTTCCCTTCCCTTCCCGCGCCATTTTCAGCGCCTCCTTATCAACTATCCAAGCGCTTCACCATAAGTAGCTCCGCCGGAACCGGTCAAGTCTTCCTTTCCGTATTGTCCTCAGTCCAACAAGTCGGAACTTCCCGTCTTCACGATCCTTGGTTCTGAAGTTGAAGTCGTGCTCAAGTGTGACACTATTGGAACTGGTAGCGACCACACGGATCTCGCCATTTGCGCGAACAGGCTTGGGATCCGCCCAGAACCAGACCGAGGACAAATGGTACCTGACATCCACCAAGCCGCTATCACGCGGCAGGATGATCGTTGCTCCGACCAGTTCGGCAGGAGGCCTTAATAACTTGATGTACACAACATGCGAACGTTCCTCGTCGACCTTTCCCGGTTCATTGTAGAAGAACTCCTCCACGACCGTCGAAGCACTATCGGACCACGTGAGTTCCTCCGACCAGTGCTTTTCCTCCACTAACCGGAGCAAGTCTTGACCACGCGAAGTCGTTGCTTGGGAGATGAATACCCAAAGCAGGAATAGTGATCGGCACATTGTCGGCTACTCGTTCGGCTCGGGCCTTCCCAAACTCTCCCGAGCCATATTCAACACTTTTCTCGCAGCCGCCCATTGGCCTCACGATCGGGTCGACGTGAACGTCGCCCCTACTCGTTCGGCTCCGGCCTTCCCAAACTCTCCCGGGCCATCTTCAACGCTTCTTCCTCGGCCGCGAGTATCTGCTTGAGGCTATCGCTCACTTCCTGTTGCTCGAAGCGGTCGAGGTCCGGCTGCCCGGCATCCACCCAGGCGGAGTACCAGAAACATCCTAGCGTGATGATGCTCGCGTTCATGCGCCGCTCCACCATGCCACCCATGGCGTCCTCGTAGGCTTTGGTGAACTCCTGCGACGGGAATCGCATGCTGCCGCGGCCGCGGTCCTCGAAGACGTATTTGCGGTCCTCGGGGAATTGCTCGTTCAGCCGTTTCTCGAGGCCGAGCACACTATCGACCGCCATGTGGCTGGCATGTACGGCGTCCCACGCGGCGCTGAGCGGATCCTCGAGGTAGACCGCCCGGCCAACGAGGTGATCGTAGTTCGCCTCAGCGCTCAACTCCGGGATGCGGCTTTCCCAGAACGCGTGGATGCCGTGCTGGTTCGTGAGCTGGCCATTGTAGTTCTCGGTCGTGTGCAGCGGCACGTGCGCATCGCCGACGTAGTGGCCCAGATCCGCGCTGTAGTACAGGATGCGGTCCACGTCCCCGCGCTGGAAAGCGTTCACAAGCCGGCCGTAGACGACCTGGATGTGCCAAGGCACGATGCCGTAGGCCTTCAGCGTGTCCTCGGTGTATTTGGCGACGGCCTGCTTCCAGGGGCGCGGCACTTCAGCGAACGGGTCACTTCCGTTCCGGGCATAGTGATCGATATCGATGTAATGGCGCGGGGCCTCGTCCGGGTTGGCGTAGCGGCGGCGGTCCGGGTCCACGGCATGGTCGCTGACGAAATCGATGTGGCGCTTGTAGAAGCCGAACATCTGCGGCGGCAGTGTGAAGCACGCCATCCGGTTGATGCGCTTGTGGCCGTAGAAGCCCCAGGCACCAGCATCCTCGCGCGAGAGGAAGGGCCAGCACACCGCGAGTAACAGCAGAACCAAGAGCGCCTTGGCACCCAGAGGCGCGGAGGCGCGGAGAATGCGCATACCCATCCAACGAGAAGCTGGATCCCTCTGCGCCTCTGCGCCTCTGCGTGAGACCATCACACAGCCATTCTTACCAGCGCGCCTTCTTCCAGCACTGGGATCACGGTGGACTGGTCAGGGGTCAGGCAGAACTTCACATCCTCGTAAAGATTCAGGCTTTCCAGACGCTTGCGGCGCGGGGCGGCTTTCAGGATGCTCATGAAGTTCTCGCGCGCGGCCATGTAGAGGTATTTGGCGGCGATGCTGCTGTCCTCTTCCAGCCCGAATTTGCCGCTCTCGAGCATCTTCTCCATCACGGCCCCGGCGAACACGCTGTCCTCCAGGTTGAACTTGTCCTTCCAGCCGGAACAGAGCAGCAGCACGTTCTCGTCCTGCTTCAGCAACCAATCGGTGAGGGCGGTAAGGTTCAGGAAGGAACCGATCACCACTTTTTTCGCACCGCTGGCCAGGTTGATGGCCTTGGTGCCATTGGTGGTGGTCATCACGATGGTCTTGCCTTGCAGATCCATCTGCTTGAAGGCGATGGGCGAATTGCCCACAGCGAATCCTTCCACCACTTCGCCATTGCGTTCCGCAGCCGCGATATAGCCGTCGCGCCCGATGTAGTTCCGGGCTTCCTCGATGGTGCCCACGGGAATAATGCTGCGCACGCCGTGCTCGAAAGCGGTGACCATGGCGCTCGTGGCGCGCAGGATATCGATCACTACGACGATGCCCATGTCCTGCGCGTACAACGGGTAGTGGCCCGGCACGAAGCAGGTCTCCACGCGGAACTTGTAGTCGGCGTTCTGGCTGGCGGCCTTCATCGTGGTGAAGGTAAGTC
>CAZYPC010000227.1:0-3016 GCA_964649165.1 uncultured Chryseobacterium sp. | reverse complement strand
AACCACCATCGGTGGTGAACACCTCCGGGGAGGTGCTTTGAGCCAGGCAGGCGGGTCCTGCCAGCAGTGGGATCAGGAGGGGAAGTGTTCGTCTTCTCATGTGAGCGGGCGTGGTTGGTTGATGAGCCGTGTTCTGTCGAATGATCATGCTGTCGACGTGGCAAAGCAACCGGGGAGCCTTCGCCGCATCAATCGAGAGATGTATTGGATTTTGCATCGAGAGGTGATCCCGCACCGCTCCCTATTTTGCCGTCTCTCTCAATGCCCAGTCACTCCTGCTCAGGTCCTTTTCTCCAGCGCGCGCGCGGCCTGTGGCTGTTCGGGCTGTTGGTCGGTATCGCTGCGGTACACGCCCAAACCCCACCGGACACCGTCCGCCTCCTCGCCGAGCTGATCACCGTGGATGATGGCCTGCCCGCCGGCATGACCCAGGCCATTCTGCAGGACCGCAGCGGCTACCTGTGGTTCGGCACACGCGATGGATTGACGCGCAGCGATGGATACGCCTTCACGGTGTTCCGGCACGATGCGGCGGACAGCGGCTCCTTGAGCGACAACATCGTGATCGCCCTGTTCGAGGACCGTGATGGCTACCTGTGGATCGGCACGGAGAGCGGGCGCATCGATCGCTACGACCCGCGCACCGAGCGTTTCGCCCATGTGGATATGCGCGCGACACCGGACAGCGGTATGTTAACGGGTGTCCAGGGCTTTGCCCAAGATGCGCATGGCCGCATCTGGTCGTTCTCCAGCAACGGCGAGTTGTATGCGTTGCGATCATCCACTGCCGATGGATCCTGGCGTACCGAGCATCCGCAGGAGGTCTTCCCGCAATTGACCTTGCCCAAACGTTGCAGTGGGTTGGCGAGTGACCGGCTGGGGGCGCTGTGGATCACCTTCAAGGACTCGCTCCTGTGCGTGACCGATCCGGTGCGCGGCAGTGCCTTGCGCCGAAGCTTGCCTGGTCTACCGGAAGGGCCAACTATCAACGCGCATTCACCGATGGTGAATGAGGAACAGGGCCTTGTGCATGTCGTGTTGGGCAATGCTGTCCACTCATTCCATATGCGCACCGCCGAACCGGATCGAACCCATTTCCTGAGCCGAAACGGCCAGATCAATACACAGATCCTCTGCGCATTGGGCGCGCTCTGGGTGAACAATTGGGAGGGGCTGTTCCGCCTATCACCCATGACCGGTCGCGTGGACGTGGTCGAGATCGAGCTGTTGAACGGACAGGCGCTGCCAGCCCATTGCACCGTCTCCTCGTGGGCTGCTGACCGCGCGAGCAATGTGTGGATCGGCACCAACGGTTTCGGTGTGCTGAAGATCGGGCGCGTCCGGCAACTCTTCCACCGGCAACCGGGGCTGTGGAACGTACACTCCGCGGACATCGATGGAGAACTCTTGTATGCTCATGTTCATGGCGAACAACTGAACCATTTCTCGGGCAAGGTGGTGCAAGGCGCAGCACAGCAGGCGGTGAAGCGCCAGGGGCTTTTCGACCAGGACGGAACGTATGCGCGTGACCCGCAAGGCCGCTATTGGACCTGCACATCGGCACCCATCAAAACGAAGCGACAGTTGACTTTGGTGGAAACGACGGGACGGCTCTCCTTTCCGGCGTTGCTGCGTGGGAACGAGGCGGCGATCCTCGTCTTCCCCGGAAGAGGCAATGACATCTGGGTGGCTGCGGCGCTGGACACCAACGGCCTCAACTGGGGCATACCGGGCTGCTTGTACCGGATCGACACTCGTTCATCAAAGGTGATCGAGCGATACGAATTCCCGCGCCCTCTTGCCATCTACAACAGGGGCATCGCGCACTTCATGGTCCGCGAGGACGGCACCGCGTGGTGCTGCACCGCGTGGGGTGTTTACGCATTGGATCCCTCCACCGCGACCTGGCGGCACTACCAACCTTTTGCCGGAGATAGCACCGTGGTTGGTGCGCATGCGGTCTTCAGCCTCTGTTTCGACCCGGACGATCCACAGCACTTCGCGTGGTTCGGCAGCAAAGGCATGGGCCTGGCGAAAGTGGATCTGCGCACGGGTGCGGCCACTTACTTCAGCACGGCCGATGGACTCCCGAACGACGTGATCTACGGCATCCTGTCCGATTCGCACCGCAACCTGTGGATCAGCACCAACCAGGGCTTGTGCCGTTTCGATCCGCGGACGAAGAAGATCGACCAGTTCACACGCGCGGACGGCCTGCTGAGCAACGAATTCAACGCGCACGGCTTCGCCAGGAGCAACGATGGCCGGTTCTTCTTCTCCGGTCCGGCGGGCACCATCTCGTTCAATCCGGAGGATTTCTACACGGACATCGCATCATCGTCCACCGTGCTCACCGGCTTGCGCCTGATGAATGTTCCGATCCGCATAGCGGGGACGGAAGTTGCGGATACGACCGCGTTCACCCTTCCTGCGGCGATCGGTTCGCTCGCTTCCATCGAACTGCCCTACAGCGAACGCATGATCACCTTCTCCTTCGCGTGCATGGACCACACGACCCCGGAGAATAACCGGTACCGCTACCAGTTGAAAGGCTTCAGCGACCAATGGATCGATGCGGGTGCCGCGCATGAGGCCACGTTCACGCATCTTGAACCGGGCACCTTCACCTTCCGCGTGCAGAGCCGCAACAGCGCGGGCGTTTGGGATGAGCAGGGTGCGAGCATCCGGCTGATCATCACACCGCCGTGGTGGGGCATGTGGTGGTTCCGCATCGGCCTTTTCGTCGTGATCGCAGGCGCGCTTTATGGCCTCTATCGCTATCGCCTCGCCCAGCAATTGAAGCTCGCCCGCGTGCGCGACCGGATCGCGCGCGACCTGCACGACGAGATCGGCTCCACCTTGAGCAGCGTGGCGCTCTTCAGCGAAGTGGCCATGCGCGAGAGCGGTCCCGGGGCCAACGGGCGCAACGCGATGCTCACACGCATCAGCCAGAGCACCGGGCAGATGATGGAGAGCATGAACGACATCGTGTGGGCCGTGAACTCGAAGAACGACG
>CAZYPC010000226.1:0-3016 GCA_964649165.1 uncultured Chryseobacterium sp. | reverse complement strand
AACCACCATCGGTGGTGAACACCTCCGGGGAGGTGCTTTGAGCCAGGCAGGCGGGGCCTGCAAGCAATGGGATCAGGAGGGGAAGTGTTCGTCTTCTCATGTGGTCGGGTGTGGTTGGATGATGAGCCGGGTTCTGTCGGATCATCATGCTGTCGACGTGGCAAAGCAACCGGGAGGCCTGCCCTACAGCAATAGAGAGATGTATTGGATCCTGCATCGAGAGGCGATGCCGCACCGCTCCCTATTTTGCCGTCTCTCTCCATGCCGCGTCTCTCCTGCTACGATCCGTTTCTCCAGCGCGCGCGGGGCTTTTGGCTGTTCGGGCTGTTGGTCGGTATCGCTGCGGTACACGCCCAAACCCCTCCAGACACCGTCCGCCTCCTGGCCGAATTGATCACCGTGGATGATGGCCTGCCTGCCGGCATGACGCAGGCGATCCTGCAGGACCGCAGCGGCTACTTGTGGTTCGGAACGCGCGATGGTTTGACGCGCAGCGATGGATACACCTTCACGGTGTTCCGGCACGATGCGGCGGACAGCGGCTCCTTGAGCGACAACATCGTGATCGCCCTGTTCGAGGACCGTGATGGCTACCTGTGGATCGGCACGGAGAGCGGGCGCATCGATCGCTACGACCCGCGCACCGAGCGTTTCGCCCATGTGGATATGCGCGCGACACCGGACAGCGGTATGTTAACGGGTACCCTGGGCTTCGGACAGGACGTTCACGGGAACATCTGGGCCTTCTCGCACAACGGCCAGTTGTATGCGTTGCGATCATCCACTTCCGATGGATCTTGGCGCACGGAGCATCCGCAGGAGGTCTTCCCGCAATTGACCTTGCCCGAACGTTGCAGTGGGCTGGGAAGTGACCGGCGGGGTGCGCTGTGGATCACCTTCAAGGACTCGCTCCTGTGCGTGACCGATCCGGTACGCGGCAGTGCCCTGCGCCGAGGCTTGCCTGGCCTACCGGAACGGCCAACTATCAACGCGCATTCACCGATGGTGAATGAGGAACAGGGCCTTGTGCATGTCGTGTTGGGCAATGCTGTCCACTCATTCCATGCCCGCACCGCCGAACCGGATCGAACCCATTTCCTGAGCCGGACCAGCCCATTCAATGGACATCACCTCTACGCGCTGGGCGCGATCTGGGTGAGCAACAATGCCGGCCTATTCCGCCTATCGCCCATGACCGGTCGCGTGGAAGAGCTCGAGATCGAGTTGCACAGCGGGCAGGCGCTGCCGGAACATTGCGGGGTCTCCTCGTGGGCACCGGACCGCGCGGGCAATCTGTGGATCGGCACCAACGGTTTCGGCGTGCTGAAGGTCGGACGTGTAAGACAACTGTTCCGCCGCCAACCGGGGCTGTGGAACGTACACTCCGCGGACATCAACGGTGGATATCTGTATGCCCACGTACACGGTGAGCAATTGAACCATCCCTCGGGCAAGGTGGTGCCGGGCGCTGCACAGCAGGCGGTGAAGCGCCAGGGGCTTCTCGACCACGACGGAACATATGCGCGTGACCCGCAAGGCCGCTATTGGACCTGCACGTCGGCACCGATCGATACTAAACGACAGTTGACCTTGATTGAAACGACAGGACGAGTCTCCTTTCCGGCACTGCTGCGCGGGAACGAGGCGGCGATCCTCGTCTTCCCCGGAAGAGGCGATGACATCTGGGTGGCCGCGGCGCTCGACACCAGCGGCCGGAACTGGGCCATCCCCGGCTGCTTGTACAGGATCGATTCCCGTTCATCCAAGGTGATCGGGCGATACGAATTGCCGCGCCCTCTTTCCATCCACAACAGGGGCATCGCGCACTTCATGGTCCGCGAGGACGGCACCGCGTGGTGCTGCACCGCGTGGGGTGTCTACGCCCTGGATGCCTCCAGCGCGACCTGGCGCCACTACCAGCCCTTCGCCGGAGACAGCACAGTGGTGGGCGCACACGGTGTGATCTGCCTTTGCTTCGACCCGGACGATCCGTCGAACTACGCCTGGTTCGGCAGCATGGGCATGGGCCTGGCGAAGGTGGATCTCCGCACGGGCTCGGCCGAGTATATCACAATGGCCGATGGCCTGCCCAACGAGGTGATCTACGGCATCCTGCCCGATAAGCACCGCAACCTGTGGATCAGCACCAACCAAGGCCTGTGCCGTTTCGATCCCCGTACGAAGGCCATCACGAACTACACCAGTGCCGACGGCCTGCTCAGCAACGAGTTCAACACGCATGGCTTCGCCGCCAGCAGTGATGGTCGCTTGTTCTTCTCGGGCCCGGCCGGTACCATCTCTTTCGACCCGGAGGACTTCTACACCACCACCGCGCCTTCGCAGACCGTGCTCACCGGATTACGGCTCATGAACGTTCCGGTGTCCATCGGCCGAACGGACAGCAGCGGAACAGGCGCGTTCACATTGCCCGCGGCGATCGGCACGCTCACGTCGATCGAACTGCCTTACAGCGAACGCATGATCACGATCGCCTTCGCCTGCATGGACCATTCGGCGCCGGAGAAGAACCGGTACCGCTACCAGCTGGCAGGCTTCAGCGATAAATGGATCGATGCGGGTGCCGCGCACGAGGCCACCTTCACCCATCTGGATCCCGGCACCTTCACCTTCCGGGTGCAGAGCGCCAACAGCGCGGGCGTGTGGGATGAGCAAGGCGCTTCCATCACGCTCATCATCACCCCGCCGTGGTGGGGCACCTGGTGGTTCCGGGGCTGCGCGCTGCTTGTATTCCTCGGCGCGCTCTACGGCTTCTACCGCTACCGTCTTGCCCAAGCGCTGAAGGTCGCGTTGGTACGCGACCGCATCGCGCGCGACCTGCACGACGAGATCGGCTCCACCCTGAGCAGCGTGGCGCTGTTCAGTGAGGTGGCCATGCGTGAGAGCGGATCCGCGGGCGGGCCTCGGAGCGCCATGCTCACCCGCATCAGCCAGAGCACGAGCCAGATGATGGAGAGCATGAACGACATCGTGTGGGCCGTGAACTCGAAGAACGACG
>CAZYPC010000225.1:0-3020 GCA_964649165.1 uncultured Chryseobacterium sp. | reverse complement strand
CCGAAGGCGGCATCGCGTAAGCGGAAGTTGATCCGGCGGTCGCCGGCGCCTTTCGCTTCGAGCTCATCGATCATGCGCGCGATCGCGTCGGGCACTTTCATGCCGTTCAGGAAGGCGCTGTTGGCGAGCGTTGCCTCCTTGCTCTCATCCGCGCCAGTGGAAATGTCCCAGCCTTCGGTTACCGCAGTGAACGGAATGTTGAAGTGCGTGGCGAAATTCCAGTCGCGCTGGTCGCCGCCGGGCACGGCCATCACAGCGCCGGTGCCGTAGCCCCCGAGCACGTAGTCGCCGACCCACACGGGCACATCCAGGTGCGTGAGCGGATGCTTCACGTACGCACCGGTGAACACGCCGCTCACCTTTTTCACATCGGCCATGCGCTCGCGCTCGCTGCGGTTCTTCGCCTGCGTCACGTAGGCCATCACCTCCTCGCGGCGGTCGGCGGGTGTGATCTTTTCGATCAGCTCATGCTCTGGCGCCAGCGTGACGAAGGCGACTCCGAAAAGCGTGTCGGGGCGTGTGGTGAACACTTCCACGTTGCCTTCATGCCCGACGAGCGGGAAGCGGATCAGTGCGCCTTCGCTCCGCCCGATCCAATTGCGCTGCGCCTCCTTGATGCTCTCGCTCCAATCGAGCGTGTCCAGCCCATCGAGCAGGCGTTGCGCGTATTGTGTGATACGCATACTCCACTGCGGCATGCGCTTGCGCTCCACAGGATGTCCACCGCGTTCGCTCACGCCGTCCTTCACTTCGTCGTTGGCGAGCACGGTGCCCAGCGCGGGACACCAGTTCACCCAGGCCTCGCCGAGGTAGGCCAGGCGAAAGCGCATCAGCGTTCCCTGCTTGCGTTTCTCGTCGAAAGCCTTCCACTCAGCTACGGTGAAGGCGGCCAGCGGTTCGTCCTCCTCATTGCCGGTGACGGCGCATCCGTCCTCGCCACTCCAACCCTGCTGCTCAAAGCGCGAGATCAGCTCCTCGATGGGCCGGGCCTTGTCCTGCTCGTGGTCGTACCAGCTCTCGAAGAGCTGCAGGAAGATCCACTGCGTCCACTTGTAGTAGCTGGGGTCGCTGGTGCGCACCTCGCGGTCCCAATCGAAGCTGAAGGCGATGTTGTCCAGTTGCTCACGATAGCGCGCGATGTTCACCTCGGTGGTCTTCGCGGGGTGCTGGCCGGTCTGGATGGCGTACTGCTCGGCGGGAAGGCCAAAGCTGTCGTAGCCCATCGGGTGCAGCACGTTGAAGCCCTTGCTGCGCTTGTAACGCGATACGATGTCGCTGGCGATGTAGCCGAGCGGATGCCCCACGTGCAGGCCGGCACCGCTGGGGTAGGGGAACATGTCGAGCACATAGTACTTGGGCTTGGACGGGTCGTTCTCTGTGCGGTAGGTCTTCCGCTTCCTCCACTCTGCGCGCCACTTCGGCTCGATCTGCTTGTGCTCGTAGGCCATGGGGCGAAAGTAGATGGGGCGGTTGTGAGTTGTCGGTTGCCGGTTGTCCGGCTTGGCGGGCGCATGCTCGTGGGCAGGGCATAGGCAGCCTGACAACTAACAACCGACAACCGACAACCTGTTCCCCGGGTCGTCAAGCGCATCTCATCGCCCCGATAGATTCGGCCCCATGTCCGTGGACCGCCAGTTCCGCATGCGCGCCCGCACCAGCAACGTGGGCACCGTCATCGGTATCACCCTCGTGCTGGTGATGCTCGGCACCCTGGGCTACCTGCTGCTCAACGCCCGGAAGATCGAGAAGTACCTGAAGGACCACGTGCAGGTGGACATCTACCTGAAGCGCGAGACGCAGGAGATGGCCATCATGCGCATGACCAAGAAGCTGGAGCAGGAGGTCTTCACCCGAGCGGTGACTTACGTGACGCCCGACTCCGCTGCGGCCCGGCTGGAGAAGAAGCTCGGTAAGGACTTCCTGGGCCCGCTCACGGAGAACACCCTGCAGCCCTCCGTGGAATTGAAGGTGACCGAGGCCTATGCCCACCCGGACAGCCTGAAGTGGATCGTGGAGCACGTGCGCCAGATGCCGAACGTGGACAAGATCTTCTACAACGCCACCACGGTGGAGAACATGCACGCCAACATGAACAAGCTGCGCTTGGCGCTGGCCGGGTTCAGCGTGCTGCTGCTCATCATCGCCGTGGCGCTCATCAACAACACCATCCGCCTGGCCATCTACAGCAAGCGTTTCCTCATCCGCACCATGTACCTGGTAGGGGCGACCAGCTGGTTCATCAAGCGGCCCTTCCTGGCGGGCAGCCTGTGGCAGGGCATCGTGGCCTCCGTGCTGGCCATAGGCCTGCTGGCGGGGCTGATCCAGGTGCTGATGCGCTACATGCCCGACCTGCGCGACCCGACCGACGCGGTGATGCTGGCCATCATCTTCGGGGGGGTGGTTTTACTCGGCCTTGTTATTTCTTTGCTGTCCACTTGGTTCGCCGTTCGCCGCTACCTGCGGATGAACACGGATGAACTGAATTGGAGTTGAACCGCTGAACCTTTAACCGCAGAGGCCGCTGAGAGCGCAGAGAAAACGAATGCAATGCGGGCGACGACGCCCTCTGCGTTCTCTGCGGCCTCTGCGGTTTCAATTCCGGACACCATGGCAGACGCACGCGAGAACGAACTGGCCTTCACCCGCCTCAATTACCGCCTGCTGCTCATCGGCATCGGTATCGTGATCCTCGGCTACATCCTCATGGCCGGTGGCGGCAGTGGCGACCCTAACGTGTTCAACAAGGACGAGATCTTCAGCGACCGCCGGATCACGGTGGCGCCGATCGTCTGCATCGTCGGCTACCTCTTCGTGGTGTACGCCATCATGAAGAAGCCGAAGGTCGAATAACAACAGCATCATGCACGCGACTTCGGGTTTGCGGCGATCGCTCAGTGTAGCGGTCCTCGCGGGAAGCTCCTATGTGGGAACCATCCTGGCGCAACCTGGTTTTGAGCGTGCCTATGGCGGGCCCGGAATGGAGTTCGGCTACTCCGTGCGGCAGTGTGCCGATGGTGGAT
>CAZYPC010000224.1:0-3112 GCA_964649165.1 uncultured Chryseobacterium sp. | reverse complement strand
GCGAAGTTCACCGCGAATCCCTGGCCCGGCGGTACGATGGCCCCGTTGGTGATGGTGTACGTACCGGGCACAACGGCTGTGCGGTCCTTGGTCATGAAGCCCAGGGTGAAGTAGCTCTGGCCATCCTTGCCGATGATGGATGGATAGCCCATAGCCGTGTAGGCGTAGGCACCACAAGCCTTGAGCCCCGCTTGGCCTTTCACGGAGACGGTCAGGTTCGCCTCGCAAGGCCCGCCTTCAGCGCGGGTATCGGCGACCTGTGCGTCAGTGCCGGAAGAACAGGATATCAGACAGGCCGCGATGGGAACGAGCAATGCGGTTCTGGAGATGGAGCGGATCATGCTGCTGGTGGTATTGGTGGTCGATGGTAGCAACCGGGATCAGGAGCAAGCTGGGAACGGTGGTGTGTATCGCGTCAAAGCGAATCGGGCACCTGGACTTCGATGATGCGCTTGGGCTTGTCGCGTGAAGTCAATGGTCGCGCGGACTCCTCCATGTTCTTCGATCGATAGTCCATTGTACGCCCTCGGTTCCCATTGACCGAGGATCCACCGGGCTTGAGCTCCACGCTCGCAGCTCCTGATAGTTTGACGGGATGGAGCGAGTGCTCATCCAAATAGGCCTTGAACAGATCCTGCAAGCGCTGCTTGATCACCTCGTTCTTTCCATGGTCGTCCTTGAATTTGAATACCGTGCTGAACAAGACGATGGACTGTCCATCGATCCGACCAACGTGGCTGAGTCCATAGCCGTATGTCCTCTCCGGGTTGTCAGCGTTGATGACCTGTTCCGTGGTCGACAGGATAGGTATCCGGGGCTCCTTGAACGGGCCTGCGGAGAAACGGGCACCCGAGATCATGAGGTCGGGTCCTCCTCCGCCCACACGTTCGTACTCGGCCGAAAACGTTCCGATCAGGCGGAACCGATCGCCAGCGCGTTCCTTCCTCACCGAAGCTCTGAACGAGCGCTCCGCGTAGGACAAGTGGCCGAGCCCCTGCCCGGATATGCCCCCGATCCGCTTCGTCCGTAGCGTGAAGGTCGAATCCTCGCCATAGAAATAGGGCAAGTAGAAGTTGAACCTCCAAAAGGCCTCGGTGCTGTCAGGATGCGTGGCGGTGATGTGGATGCTGTTGGTGTTCGACCATTCGCTGATCTCCACCTTCAACTGGTTACCTGACGCGATCCATGGGGACCCGTTCACCTGCATTTCCAGGTTGCCGCTCACTTCGTCGGCTGGTTTATCCCCGCCCACCAGGGGCTGCGGTCCATTCCGCGGTTGCTCCTTCGGCTCCGCGACAGCTACCGGCGATCCCGGCGTTGAAGTGCAGGCCATCTGAAGCAAAGCCGTAATGACCGGAACACAGAACCTCGCGCTTGTCCTCATCTTCGGTCGCATATGGATCTTCATTGTGGAAACATCATTCCCACGCCGGGCTTTTTCCATCCACCACGAAGAACCCCTTCAGTAAGATCGATTTCCGTGGCCTTTCCCTGATCGTCTTTCATCGTCGCCGTGAAATGTGCGACCAGTCGGAAGCGTTCACCATTCCATTCCTTGTGTATGCTGGCATCAACGCGCCCACTCTTGTACCGCACACGTCCCTCGCGCGAACCCATCATGAATTCGATCCCGAAGTTCTGCCGGAAAGAGCTGGTATGTACGGTGCTGTCGGTGCCGCTGGGGTATGGGAACCGGATGTTCACGTAGAACAGTCCTTCCTGATCAACGGCTGCAGGTTCGAGGGCGACGGCGGCAACCCACGTACTATCACCAGCCTCCTTACCGACCAGCTCGGTAAAACCCCTTTTCGGAGCCCGCCATTCAACCCCGTTCGCGACCCAGGTGATCGGCGCGTCGACGGAAGGCTGGTCCCGTTCATGTCCCTCCCTGGCTCCGCCCTTGGCCCTGAAGTGTCCATCGCGAATGGCGCGCGAGCTTCCCGGATGCAGCATATCGGTCAGTTCACCGGAGAACGTTCCTTCCACCATTTCTTGCCCTCCCTCGTCAACATGGCGTATGTGCAGGTCGAGGTATTTGGCCACGAACATGGTTCCCCGTGGCCCCTTGAACAGCATCATGGCCGTTTCCTCAGCGCCTTGGAGATGGATCGTGGTATCCGCTGCACCTCCGTCCGGATAGGCCAGGTAGACGGCCTCGAACAGCGATGAGCCTTTGTGTTTCCCACCGACGCGGGTGACATTGCCCATCGCGTTCCCGGAGGGCAACAGTTCGATGGTGGAGGCCACCGCATTCCACTGGATCGAGTCCACGACGAACGAAAAGTCCTGCTCGGGGATCCGCACATGCTCAGAAGGTCCATCCTGGGATATCAACGTGTCCGAAAGTGCTCCGGGTGTGTCGGCGCTTCCTGTGCCGCCGGACGTGCATGAGTACAACAACATCGCGAACAAGGCCGCAGGAACGGCCTGCTGAGCGAATTTCCAGGTGATCGATCGTCCCATCGGGGTTCTCAATTTCCCAAGCCCGGTAATTCCTGTATCTCATAACCGTCCAAGCTGAACACCGCCGCGTCCACTGGCCCCACCTTCAACTCCTTCACGATGTTGGTCGTCCGGTTCTTGCCATCGGCATCGATGAACTCGGACTCCAGCGCGAAGCCGCTCAGCTTCCCCGTGTCGCCGATACCGAGGCTCCGCATGAAGTCGCCGAAGGGCGCCTTTACGTCCTGCGCGATCCACCCGGTCCAGGAGCCGTGCTTGTCCTTGGAGATGGTCTTCACGCAGGTGTACCCGAGGATGGTCTTCGTTTCCGCGGTTACGGTCACCTCCGGTGGCGCATCACCCGGGTCCGTCTTAACGGTCATGTTCTTCTTGCGCATCTTCAGCGCGGTCTTCCGGCCGTTCTTGTCCGTTTGCAGGGAATAGGTGTATTTCGCGCGCAGGTCGGTGAGGATGCGCATGTCCGCGTCCGTGGCACCTTTGTCCAGGTTGTACAGGATGGTCTTGTCTTCGCAGCCCCAGTAATGCATGGTGTTCGGGCTGGACTTGCGCTCTTCCCCGTTCTTGTAGTGGTGCTGCTCCAGGACGAAGCTGCCGATGAATTCGTTGGGCACGAAGGGGCTGTTGTCCTCCTCCACCTTCAGGCCGCCGA
>CAZYPC010000223.1:0-3122 GCA_964649165.1 uncultured Chryseobacterium sp. | reverse complement strand
CGAAGTTCAACGGCGTGTCCTCCGTGTAGCTCTCCGCCGCGCTCAGGTTGCTCGCTGTCGGTGCATCGTTCACGGCGGTTCCGGTCATGGACTTGGTGCCTGTGACGGAGGCGATGCCGTCGCTCACGCTGGTGGCGATCGTGAAGCTGCCGTTGAAGTTCAGCGCTGGGGTGAAGGTGAGTCCCGCCAACAGCGTGTTCACGTTGGCGATCGCGCCGCTGGCCGTCCACACACCGGTCCCGGCATTATAGATGGAAGTGACCGCGCCGGAAGTGGCCGTGTTGAGCGAACCGGCTGATGGATTGGAGAGTGTGAGCGTGGCGGTCGTCGTCGTGTTGTCCACGTCGCCCACCACGATATCGACGAGGTTGAGCGGGGTATCCTCCGTGTAGGTTTCCGCAGCGCTCAGGTTCGTGGCGCTGGGCGGTGAGTTCGGGTTCACCAGCACGATGTTCCCGAGCATGGGTGAATGGATCGTGCATTGGTACACCATGTTCGTGGGCATCACGAAGTCAGGCGTGAAGGTGAACGTGGCTGCGGTGAACGGTCCTGCGATGTTCGATCCGCCCGCAGTGGCCCGGATGGCGAAGGGATGGCCCACCCCACCGGTCAAACCGAAGGTGTAGGTAACGCCGCGCGTCAGCGTGAGCGTGGGATTGTTCCCGGTGGCGAGACCCGTGAACGAATAGGCATTGCAGCAGACGGCCGTCACATTGAAATCGTTGGCCATCTCGATGTCGTACGTGGCAAGCATGTCCGGTGTCGGTGCCACGGCCAGGCATCCTTCACCCACAGGCGGCATCGGCACGTCGACCGACGTGAACGAGAGCAGGTAGCCGATGAACGTGGGCAACAGGGACCAGGCGAGCAAGCTGCTCGATGCGGTGCGGACAGGGGTCATGACAGGAAGGGAACTGTTCGGGTAAGGTTGCACCGGTGGGGGGGTGGCCGGTCGGAAGGCCCAAGGTAGAAGGGGCCCCGACAATTCCATGACAAAATGATGAACAGCGGCTCAGACCCTTGGAGCGACATCGCGCACCGGCCGCTCCAGGATGGACGTGCGCAACTGCCCCACGGTCTTGTCCAGCAGCCCCTCGTAGGCTACACCATGGTAGAGGTTGTTCGGCACCCCACGCCCTGAGCGGAACGCGAAGAATAACGCTCGCGGATAGAGGAACAGACCGATGAGGGCCACCTCCGCATTGAGCAACCAGGCTACCCAGTAGCGGCCGCACCCACCGCCGAGCTCCCACGCCCCGATCTCCACCTCCCCTTTCCGATCAGCGCGGTAGCCGGTGATCACATGGTGCAGGTCGTGCAGTTTCACCGTCTCCACCCGCGCCGGAATGTTGGGGAACGGGATCATCAGCCGGCCGATCTTCAGGTGGAACCAACGGTCGTTGTAGCCGCCGTCCTTGAAGTGGTATTGCGCGAAGTAGTCGGCGAGCGCCTCGCGAACGGGTATTTCATCCGGATACATGAGAGGGCCGATTTCGTACATCCATCGACCTTCAACAGTTGATGGAACGCTGCCTTCGAACGCCATGGGGATCGTCCAAGCGCTACCTTCGTTCGTAACCTCCAAGGCCCGGGAACCATGATCCGCTACACACCGCTCCTCGCCCTCCTTCTTTGCAGCGCCACTCCACGCTCCACCGGCTTACGCCTGCTCGTTCCTGAGTCGTTCAGGGGCCATGTCGTTGTGGTCACCGGCCTTGCGTGTGGGCAAGCGCCGACCTACGTGGGGGGTGTCGAGGAGGTCCGTGTGCCGGAGAATGGCATCGTGATCCTGCGCGATGGCCTGTGTTTCTTCGATGGGCACATCGGCGTGATGCGCAATGGCGCCGAGGTCGAGCCGCCTGCGGTAGATCACACCGCCCCACCGACACGGCTCGAGCAAGCCGGGGTGACGACGCGTGAAGGATCGCGCTACGACAAGCTCTCCAACCCTGAGATCTCCCGCATGAAGCATGCATCGTTCGCGTTCACCGACGGTGCCGGCAACGTGCTCGGTCCGCTGGAAGCACTCACGCTCACCGCAGCCGGCGGGCGGCTGGGTGCGGATGGCCAGGCGGCCGATCAAGAAGCGCTCTATAGCACCAGTACCGGTTCATGGTTCGAAGGCGAAGGGACCGATCGTGTGACCTACACCAGCTACTTCATTGGTGAGCCCGGTGCGGTCCAGGTGCAACTGAGCGCTGAGCGCAAGGCCGAACTCCTCGCTGCGGTACGCGTCTGCCGCGGTCGGTGACCTGAACACCCATCTGAAGGAGATCCACCTGAGGCGCCTGCGCCAGAGCGCTCCGGCGACGGCGCGCGGCGAAGGGAAGCGCATCGCCAACCACGTGCACAGATGGCGCCGATGTCGCAGTTGAACTCGAACTACCGCGGCGTGAACACCATCCGCTTCACTTCCAGTCGTGGGCTTCCGAAATTCAGCAAGAGCCCACGCTCGTGACCGGTCGCCTTCAAGTAGTTCAGCAGTTGTGACTCCTCCACCCCACTGAGCGCTTTCAGGGCCTTCAGTTCGACCACCACTTCGCCATAGCAGATGAAGTCGGCGCGGAAGTAGGTGCTCAATCGCTCCCCCTTGTAGTTGATCACCAGCTCCGGTTGGGCCACATGAGGGATCCCGCGCAGAACGAACTCCCGCGCCAGGGCCTCATCGTAGACGCTCTCCAGGAAACCGGCTCCCAACTCTGTATGCACCTCCATCGCCGCTCCGATGATGGCATGCGTCTGTGGGTCGCGGTCGTCCATGATGCGAATATCCGCAGGGGAGGGAAATGTCCACAGATGGCGCAGATGACACAGATGAATGCCCAGCCCACTTGGCATTCGTATTTATCTGTGCCATCTGCGACATCTGCGGATGAAAACTCGGCGAGCTTGCGAGCCCCATCTGGGGTCTACTTTAGTCGCCATGGCCGAGAAGCAGGACCTGGAGTTCAACAAGAACGAAGACCAGAACAAGCAGAAGCTCGCTGACCTCAACGGTCGGTTGAAGAAAGTGCACCTCGGCGGCGGCGAGAAACGCATCGCCGACCACAAGGCCAAGGGCAAGCTCACCGCCCGCGAGCGCATCGACGCCCTGCTCGACCCCAAGAGCCCGCGCATCGAGA
>CAZYPC010000222.1:0-3152 GCA_964649165.1 uncultured Chryseobacterium sp. | reverse complement strand
TGCTGAACGACACGATCCAATCCCTCATCCCGGCGATCTATCCGGTGGTGAAGGGTTCGTTCCAACTCAGCTTCGCGCAAGTGGGGCTGATCACGCTCACCTTCCAGCTCACGGCCTCGATCCTTCAACCCTTGGTGGGGCATTGGACCGATCGCAAGCCGCAGCCGTTCGCGCTGGTGGGAGGGATGGCTTTCACATTGGTCGGCTTGCTCGCTCTGGCGTGGGCGTCAACGTTCACCACCATCCTTATCGCCGTGGGCCTGGTAGGGGTGGGGTCGTCCATCTTCCATCCGGAAGCATCGCGCATGGCGTACGTGGCTTCGGGTGGAAAACGTGCGCTGGCTCAATCGGTTTTCCAGCTAGGCGGCAACACGGGCTCGGCTTTGGGTCCCTTGCTCGCTGCGGCGATCATCGTTCCCTTCGGCAAGGGCCATGTGGCGTGGTTCGTTCTGGTGCCGCTCATTGCCATGGTGGTCCTTTGGCGCGTGGGCCATTGGTACCTGCGCATGACGGCCATCCGCAACCACCGGCAGAGCCGACGACCGGTCGCGGAACCCGTGCGCTTGCCGCGCGCACGCGTCATCGCGAGCGTTGCGGTGTTGCTGCTACTGATCTTCTCCAAGCAGTTCTACCTCGCCAGCATGACGAGCTACTTCACCTTCTATCTGATGGGGAAGTTCGGGGCCACGGTGCAGGGCGCACAGGTGCAGCTGTTCCTGTTCCTCTTCGCCGCTGCGGTGGGCACCTTGCTCGGTGGGCTGCTCGGCGATCGTGTCGGCTATCGTACCATCATCTGGGCATCGATCCTCGGTGCTGCACCGTTCACCTTGCTCATGCCCTACGCCGGACCGAACTGGACGATCGTTCTATCCATGCTCGCCGGGCTCATCCTCGCCTCGGCGTTCTCCGCGATCCTTGTCTATGCGCAATTGCTCATTCCGGGAAGGGTCGGCCTGGTGTCCGGCTTGTTCTTCGGATTCGCGTTCGGCATGGCCGGGCTGGGATCCGCCGTGCTGGGTCGACTGGCTGATGCCACGGATATGGAAACGGTCTTCAGCGTGTGCTCCTATCTGCCGTTGATCGGCTTGCTGTGCGTCTTCCTGCCCAAAGAGCGGACGGCTTTGAAGCCACAGACTTAGCGGGCCTCCGTTGTCTTTTCGATGCTGAACGCTACCCTTACATCTTCTTCGGGTCGCGCCGCGCGTCGAAGATGTCGTTCACCACGATGGTGTTCCCGAGAACGCGGTAAACGATCTTGAACGGACCAGCGATGATGCGGCGATGCCCCAGACCCAGTGATCCCAGTTCGGGCTCGAACTGTCCGCCTTCGGGATGCGCCGTGAGCCACCTCAACTCTTGAGAGACCTGGCGTTTGAGCCCGGCGAGGTAGCGGGCCGAGTAATAGGTGGACAGGTACTGGAGAGACCGTCGCAGGCTGTCCTTGGCCTGGTCCTGAACGATCAGTTTCACGCGCGCTTCCTGGCTGTGACCTTCTTTCCCGCTTTGGCTGGACCGTTCGGCTTCTTCGCGTAGAGGCCGTCGATGAACTCGTCCATTTCCTTGTCGAACTCTTCCAAGGTCGAGTAGCGGCCGGCCTTCAGATCTTCCTCGGAGCGCAGTACACGTTTCACCAGGTCACTATCGAAGTTGATCGCCTTCGTCCGGCGTTCCAGGACCTTCTCAACAAGGTCCAGAATTCCGGGGTCTTTCTCCTTTTCAAGCAGTTTCTTGATCTGGGACTTCTTCGCGGTGCTGGTCATGACGCGCTGTTCGTTCGCTAAAGGTAGCCAGCAAGCAGCCTTCTTTACACAGTGCTGTTCAACAGCTTCCCGCTGCCGATGATCTTGTGCAGGTAAGGCTCGGTGAGCGTGGCCTTGATGGCCTCCACGTGATCCATCCGGTGGCAGTCGCTGCCCAGCAGTTCGTACCAGCCGTTGTCGATGATCTTCTCCGCGGCCTTCTTCACCCCGGGACCGTAGGCACCCATCAATGCGATGGTGTTCAACTGGAACAGCACGCCGCGGTCCTTCAGTTTCTGCATCGTACTGATGTCCGTGTGCCAGTACTGATAGCGTTCCGGATGCGCCAGCACGGGCCGGTAGCCGGCGGATTGCATTTCGAAGACGACACTCAGCAGCATCATCGGTTCGCTCAGGAAGGGGAGTTCGAAGAGCAGGAGATCCTTTCCGAAGGTCAGCACCCGCTTCTCTTTCACCCACCTGTCAAGCTCGTGGTCGAGGTAGTACTCCGCCGCCGCCTCGATCTCCACCGGGATGCCCTTCACGTGCAATTCGCGCCGCACGGTTTCCAGCCCGCCCAGGATGATCTCCGGGGTGTTGCGGTAGCCATCGGCCATCACGTGCGGGGTCGTCACCACCTTGCTATAGCCCAGTTCGTGCATCGCGCTGATGAGCTCGATGCTCTGTTCCAGCGTCTGCGCGCCGTCATCGATGCCGGGGATGAAGTGGCTGTGGACATCGCACTTGAGCACGCCCAGGTCCGCAGGGCCGAGTTGCGGTTCCGACTTTCCGAAGAGCTTTCCGAAGAGTCCCATCAGTTGTTGCCCCTAAGAACGCGAGGAACGCGCAAGGATGCGTCTGCGTTCAGCATTTTTCAGCCCGTGTAGTGCGCAGCGTAGTACTGCTGATAGGCTCCTGACGTGACGTGCTCGAGCCAGGCCGCGTTGGCCAGGTACCAATCCACCGTGCGCTCCAGGCCGATCTCGAAGGTGATGCTCGGTTTCCAGCCGAGGTCGCGCTCGATCTTGCCCGCATCGATGGCGTACCGCAGGTCGTGTCCTGCGCGGTCGGTTACGTAGGTGATGAGCTTGGCGCTCTCGCCCTCCGCACGACCGAGCTTCCGGTCCATGATGCCGCAGAGCAAGTGCACCAGGTCGATGTTCTTCCACTCGTTGTGGCCACCGATGTTGTACGTCTCGCCGTTCACGCCTTTGTGGAAGACGGCGTCGATCGCGCTGGCGTGATCCTCCACCCACAACCAGTCACGCACGTTCTCGCCCTTGCCGTACACCGGGAGCGCCTTGCCCAAACGGATGTTGTTGATCATGAGCGGGATCAACTTCTCCGGGAAGTGGTGGCTGCCGTAGTTGTTGCTGCAGTTGCTCACCACGAACGGCAGCTTGTACGTGTTGC
>CAZYPC010000221.1:0-3363 GCA_964649165.1 uncultured Chryseobacterium sp. | reverse complement strand
CCTGGGCGTCACCGAGCATTACCAGGGCACCTTCACCGTGATGCAGATCGCCGACATCGCCATGATGACCGGCAACATCGGTCGCCGCGGCGTGGGTGTGAACCCGCTGCGCGGCCAGAACAACGTGCAGGGTGCGGCCGACATGGGCTGCCAGCCCCACCAGGGCGCCGGCTACTTCGCGGTGGACAACCCCGAGTACGCGCAGATGTACAACGAGTTCTACGGCACCGAGATCCCCAGCGTGATCGGCAAGAAGATCCCGCAGATGTACGACGCCATGCTCGACGGCAGCCTGAAGGCCTTCTGGGTGGTGGGCGAGGACATGGGCCAGACGGACCCCAACACCCTGCACGTGCGCAAGGCCCTCGGCCAGCTCGAGCTCTTCGTGGTGCAGGAGCTCTTCATGACCGAGACCGCCAAGATGGCCCACGTGGTGCTGCCCGGCGCCAGCTTCCTGGAGAAGAGCGGCACCTTCACCAACGGCGAGCGCCGCATCCAGCGCGTGAACGCCGCCGTGGAGCCCATCGAAGGCACCAAGAGCGACGGCCAGATCACCTGCGACATCATGGAGCGCTACGCCTCGAAGACCGGCAAGCGCAGCGGCAACGCCAACACCGCGTACCACCCCAAGTGGGTGCTGGAGGAGATCAGCCGCATCGTGCCCTTCTTCGCCGGGGTGAAGTGGGACGAGCTGGGCGAGAACGGCAAGCAATGGCCTGTTAAGCCCGACGGCACCGACACCAAGATCCTGCACACCGACAGCTTCAAGCGCGGGCTCGGCCACTTCTACTTCAACGCGTGGGAGAAGAGCCCCGAGGTGCGCGCCAACGAGAAGGACTACCCCTACATCATCACCACCAACCGCGAGCTGGAGCACTACAACTGCGGCGCCATGACGCGGCGCACCGGCAACGAGGTGATCCTCGGCGAGGACGTGCTGCTGATCAACCCCGCCGACGCGCAACAGAACGGCATCGCCGACGGCGACATGGTCTGCGTGGAAAGCCCCCGCGGCAAGGTGGACATCAAAGCGAAGATCACGGATGAAGTGAAACCGGGGATACTCTCAAGTACGTTCCATTTCCCCGAGATCATGCTGAACATCATCACCAGCAGCGTAAGTGATTCACTGGCGATGTGTCCGGAGTACAAGGTGGTGACGTGTCGGATCCGAAAGGCGAAGAAGGCGCATTTGAGGAAGGCGGGAGAGGTGGTGGAGAAGGCGTGAAAACCTATCCGATCGACCGGAGGATTATCAGACCGATGCTGCTCACCCATGTAGTTAAGCCGTTGGTCGCTGCCGCAGCGGTGCTTACATCATGCCCCGACTACGGCCAACCACTATTCAACAAAGCCTTCGTGTATGAGGGCAGGATGGGCAACCTAGAACCCGTCACCGGACCAACTGGATACCTGATATGCTCCACGAACCGGTATGGCTCCTTAGATGATATCGATGGTTTCCAGTTCACGCTTCTCGACTCCACAGGCAGTGTGGTCCATACGAGGGGATTCTCCACTGGGCCAATTGCAGATGTAATGGGATGCAGGGCCCTGAGCCTAATGCGCTCAGATGGATCCTTCTCATTCCTATTCGGCAACTGGTCCATGGATAAATACTCGCTCCGTGTATTCAATTCAACAACACTAGGATCCCTGAACTGGAATCGAAAGATAGAATACAGCCTTTCTGAATACTCAATCCAGTGCATCGGAACAATAGACCAATCCTTCTCAGAAACTCAGGACGGTGGGTATTTGATAACTGGTTCGAGGACGTATTCAGCTTCGTCCTGGATCGATACTATCGCCCCAATGGTCGTCAAACTTGATGCACTCGGAAACGTTCTTTGGAACAGGAGTTTCGACGCGGGCCCCAGGTTCGCATGGGGCCTGATGTCCCATGTCCGACCAACAGGGGAGGTCTTGCTCGCATTCATCGCCGATTCAACGTGGCACTTCCCGAGCAGTAACCGCATCCTGACAAAGATCAATACATACGGCAATATGCTATGGAGCAAACGACTCGATGGCCCGGTCGGGCACGTTGGAGGGTGTGTCAGTACGGATGATCGTTATACGCTCAGTTCCTCGGATTCATCAAGGATCTGCATCCTTGAGATGGACTCTGCAGGCAACGCACTATGGGGCAAATGCTATACCAACACGCAGGGTATCGAGTTCGGGCACGTTCGCATTCGACCTACCCTCGACCATGGGTTCATCCTTCTAACCACAATCGGGAACACCATCGATCCGTATGACTCGGATGTGCTCTTGTTCAAGGTGGACTCGGTCGGTACGATCCAATGGGAGCGGACCTACGGTAATCCCGACTATCACCAGGCACCACGGGATCTTGTCGTGAATAACGACAGCTCATTCACGCTGCTCACATGGGGTCACCACCACTACTTGAGCAGATTGGACCACCTAGGCCAGAATGAGTGCATGGTTTCCGCGAACGGTCTCTTGACGGAATCACCAACTACCTTCTCGTTGGTGGCCATCCCGCTCCATTCGTTCGAAAGTCCGATGATATCACAATCAAAATACGCAGGCGATTCGACATCCCTCGATCCTCTGCTCGTGGACACTTGCCTGTATTCCGTGGTCATCGGTGTATCTGAGCACATACCATCTCCGGAGGTTGAGCTTTTTCCGAATCCTACAGATGGGGCTATTACTGTTCGGATCGCAGCTAGTCGGCTCGGTTCCAAGTTCGTTCTTCTCGACCTACTCGGCAAAGAGGTCTTGAGCACTAGGCTCGCGACCATCGAGACCCGACTTGATCTGACCGGCTTGTCCAAGGGTGTCTATATTCACTGTGCGGTCACCTCCAGTGGTAGATCGTCCTTTGGTAGACTAGTCAAGGAGTGACGCGGCATTCACATCAGCGTTCCCACTCGCCCGCGTTTGCAACGCGGGCGATGCTTGAGGCGTGCTTGTAGCGCGCAAATTCGATCTCACTAGGCTGGCATGGTCGTCACAGACGACCCTCTCGTACGCCCGCGTTGCAAACGCGGGCGAGATCGCGGCAAGCGTGCGTAGCACGGCACTATTTCCCACTCGCCCGCGTTTGCAACGCGGGCGATGCTTGAGGCGCGCTTGCAGCGCGCACATTCGACCTCCCCAGGCAGACGTGGTCGTCACAGACGACCTTCATTTCCGCCCGCGTTGCAAACGCGGGCGAGAGCGTGGACATTTGACCTCACCAGGCAAGCATGGTCCTCACGGACGACGCGCGCGTTGCAACCGCTGGCAAGTTCATCGATAGTTTCGCTTCATGTCCAGCGATCGATACAGTTTGGCGGACAAGGAAGGCACCTACTTCCTCACCTTCACCGTGGTCGACTGGATCGA
>CAZYPC010000220.1:0-3420 GCA_964649165.1 uncultured Chryseobacterium sp. | reverse complement strand
GTGGAGAAGATGATCACCGCGATCCCCGTGGTGAAGCCCACGATGAGCGTGTGCGGGAAATAGCGCAGCAAGGCCCCGGCGCGCACGAGGCCGAGCACCACCAGCAGTACCCCCGCCATCAATGTGGCGATGGTGAGCCCCTCCACGCCATGCTCCTGCACGATGCCGTAGATGATGACGATGAAGGCGCCGGTGGGCCCTCCGATCTGCACGCGGCTGCCGCCGAAGGCGCTGATGAAGAAGCCCGCCACGATCGCCGTGATGAGCCCCTTCTCCGGTGCCACGCCCGAGGCGATCGCGAACGCGATGGAGAGCGGCAGGGCCACGATGCCAACGATCACGCCGGCCAGTGCATCGCGCCGGAACTGCTCCCGTGAATAGCCCCTGCCCAGCACCGAGAAGGACTTGGGCACGAACTCCGACCAGTCCCGTTGTTGCTGCACGGCTGCGAAAGTACCGGCATCCCCAACGGTCTTCACGGGGAGAGCTCCGGGATGCGCACCGGTGCCGGTTGATGACGGTGCGGCCGTCCGTGACATCGATCACCGACCGCCCTTGCCCACCAGCGGACCTTTGCGCCATGAAAAAGCTCCTACTGCTGTTCACACTGCTCTTCGGTAGTGCGCTCATGGCCCAGGATGGCGGCCGTCAGCACCGCATCGTGATGCAGCTCACCAGCGGCGATACCCTGGTGCACAAGAACCTGATGAAGCAGTTCAAGAACATGCTGGAGGCCGCGCCCACCGCGCAGATCGAGGTGGTGTGCCACGGCCCCGGGATGGACATGCTGATGGGCGACCGCAGCATCGTGGCGGGCAAGGTGAAGGAGTTCGCGGCGAAGGGCGTGGTGTTCATGGCCTGCGACAACACCATCCGCGAGCGCCAGCTGGACCCCGCCAAGGTGCTGCCGGAGGCGGGCCATGTGAAGGCCGGCATCATCCACATCGTGGAGCGGCAGGAGGACGGGTGGAGCTACATCAAAGCGGGTTTCTGACCCATGCATACGGCGTACACGTACCGACCCCATCACGGTCGGTGGGGCGCGAGCCTTGCATTTGCGGCATTGATCGCACTGGCGGGCCGCGCACAGCACAGTGAGCAGGACATCCCGAGCGCGGACAGCCTGCGCGGAGCGAGTCACCTGTACGAGGTGATGAAACGCGGTGAACTGGATGGCCGCTTCCGCCAATACAGCATGCTCACCGTGAACGATGGCGCACCGAGCGACTACCACGCGGTGGCCTTCGGTGGCACCTTGGGCTTCACTTCGGAGCGCTGGCATGGCGTCCGTTTCAAGCTCAGTGGCGGATCCACCTTCGACCTGGCCACGAGCGACCTGACCGTACCCGACCCTGTGACCGGAGCGTTCAACCGGTACGAGATCGGTCTGTACGACGTGAACGACCCGCGCCACACGAACGACCTGGCCTACCTGCACGAATTCCAACTTGACTGGCTCGCGCGCGGCGAACGCACGCACGTTGTGTTCGGGAAGCAGGAGCTGAACACCCCCTTTTTGAACCCGCAGGACGGGCGTATGCATCCCAGCCTGTTCGAGGGCGTCTGGGCGGAGCACAGATCGAAGCAAGGCACCGCGTTCCAGGGCGGCTGGATCTACCGCGTGGCCCCGCGGGGCGCCAGCGAGTGGTACCGTGTGGACGAGAGCATGTCCGTCTTCCCGTTGGGACGCAACATCTACGGCGAGGGTGCGCAGCATGGTGAGCACCTGAACAGCGCAGGCATCCTGGCGGCCGGCCTGAAACGGAAGCTGCACAGGTCATGGAGCCTCAGCCTGTGGGACCTCCATGTGGAGAACGTCTTCAACAGCGCACTGGCACAGGTGGATGCAGGCGGCAAGGAGGACCGGTGGAGCGCATCCTTCATGGGCATACGGCAGGACGCAGCGCAAGGGCGGACGAACGCAAGCGATACCGTGTTGTACATGCCGTCCAGCGAAGGATCCTGGGCCTTCAGCGGTCGGCTGCGCAACGTGCTCGGCCGCTTCCGCTGGCAGCTCAACTACACGCGCATCACGGCGCACGGCCGCTACCTGATGCCGCGGGAATGGGGGCGCGATCCCTTCTTCACCTTTATGCCCCGTGAACGGAACGAAGGTGCGGGGGACGTACATGCCGCCTCGCTCAACCTGATCTGGCGCTCCGCCAAGGGCCTGCGCATCCAGGTGGATGGCGGGGTGTACCACATGCCCGCGATCACCGATGCCCGGCTGAACAAATACGCCATGCCCGGCTACACCCAGTTCGACGTGAACGCGCAATACCAGTTCAAGGGTGGCTGGCAGGGGCTGGCCGTTCAAGCCCTTGTGCTGGCCAAGCTCCCGCTGGAAGGCGACCTCACCGCCAAACAGTCCATCAACAAGGTGGACATGCTGCACGCGGACCTGATCATCAACTACGTCTTCTGAGCGCCTGTTGGTGATGATGCTCACCAACGTCGCCTGACGCATACCGGACCTTTGTACCGCACAAACACAAGCACCATGTTCAAGACCCTGTTCGGCATCGGCGGACCCAAGGTGGACCTCCGTGAGAAGATCGCCCAAGGCGCCACCATCCTCGACGTGCGCACGGTGGACGAGTTCCGCGGCGGACATGTGGCCGGCGCCATCAACATCCCGTTGGACAAGTTGAACAACCAGTTGAGCAAGCTGGACAAGTCGAAGCCGGTGATCACCTGCTGCCGAAGCGGTGCGCGCAGCGGCATGGCGGCCGACATCCTGAAGCACGAAGGCTTCGAGGTGTACAACGGCGGCCCGTGGACCAGCGTGAACAACCTGAAGTGATCCTTCACCGGAACAGGCCATGCCCACCGCATGGTCTGTTCCTTTCAAACCGACCCATGCGCGCCTACCTGCTGTTCCCCCTGCTGTTGCTCGCCTGCACCCAAGGTGATGGCGGCTCTGCCCTGCAGCCCGACCGCTTCGAGGAGCGCCTCGCCACGCCGACCGCCCAACTGATCGACGTGCGCACGCCCGCCGAGTTCGCCCAAGGCCACCTGCCCGGCGCAGTGAACCTGGATTGGACGGGCGGTGTGCTCTCCGCCAAGCTCGGCGAGCTGGACAAGACGACACCCGTGCTGCTGTACTGTGCATCCGGCCGTCGCAGTGCCGAAGCGGCCGCTCACCTGCGTTCCAAAGGCTTCACGGACGTGGCCGACCTGGCCGGCGGCATCCACGCCTGGAGCGATGCGGGAAAGACGGTGGTGCAGTAGCCGGCCGCAGACTTTTCGTTGGTGGTTTGAACACGATGGGATCCCGAGAATGGGATCCCATCGCATTTTACCGGGTCCCATTAATCGTAATATTGCGATCTATTAATCAACCATGGGCGTCACCAGGACCGACCTCTTCACCGCGCAGCAGAACCAGCTGGCCACCTGGGCCAAGGTGCTGGGCCACCC
>CAZYPC010000219.1:0-3486 GCA_964649165.1 uncultured Chryseobacterium sp. | reverse complement strand
CGACGCCGCGAAGGCCCGAACGAACGAGGAGAAGCTCCCGTTCGTGCTGCCGATCGCCGGTATGGAGACGCTCAGCCCGCGCATGAAGGCCAGCATGTTGGAGATCGAGAGCAGCGTGACCACTTGGCCACAACTGGCGAGCAGCGTGATGCTTGGCGGAGCGGTCGGCGCGGAGTTCTGCCGCCGCATTGCCCTCGATCAAACTCGGGTAAGCGGCCGCTGGTACCTGGAACCGGAGAAGATCACGGGTGAAACGGTCGGTGCTGAACAACTCGGGACCGAGCCCATCAGCCCGCTCTATGACCCGCTCAGTTTTGAGGATATGCTGCGGACGGCCAACCTGGTGACGAAATCCTCCTCCGCCATGGGCTATGATGAAGCCGAGGCCCGTCGATTGGCTGAAGCCGGTGCCCTGGCACCCTCGGCGGGCAACGCGCAACCTTGGAAATTCCTGCACAGCGAAGGCCGCTTCTTCATCTTCAGTGACAGCGGACGCGGTGCCTCGCGGCTGGATGGCGGCGGTCTGCTTCCCGCGATCGGCCTTGGAGCGTGTATTGAGAATATCCGCATCGCCTCCCTTGCCCAGGGGATCGATCCTGAGATCCTCCTGTTGCCGGTTGCGGATGCCCCCTCATTGGTCGCTGTCATTTTGCCGCGTTCGAGAGGCACAGGTGTGGAACCGGATGCGTTGGCCCCGAGCATCCCACATCGCTGTACGAACCGGAAAAAACCGTCCGGCGCACCCATCGCCCAAAACGTGCTGGAAGAACTGGCCCGCGCAGGTTCAAGCATCAATGGATGCGTTCTCCACTTCGCCACGACCCAGGAGCAGCTCGATCCGTTGGCCGAGGCGATCTCCGAAGCGGAACGCCTGCGCGTGCTGAACCCGATCGGACATGAGGAACTCTTCGCCCACGAGATCCGCTGGACAAGGCAACAGGCCGCATCAACCGGCGACGGCTTGGATCTGGAGACCATGGAACTCAGGCCCAGTGAACGAGCGGCTTTTCAGCTCGCGGCGGATGCTGCGACCATCAGTCTCCTGCGCGAGTGGGGCGCCGGAAGAGGATTCAAGCGAATGACCCGCGATGCAGTGCGTACCTCGAATGCGGTCTGCTTGGTAAGCACTGCGGACGATCGGCCTGCAACGAGGTTGAGTGCCGGACGGGCAGTGGAAAGATTGTGGCTGGCCGCCACCGCACATGGCTTGGCCGTCCACCCGGTTTCTGCCCCCATCCTGCTCGCACACCATGTGCGCCAGGGTAAAGGCACCGGAATGTCGACCTGGGAACGCTCCGCAGTGATCGACACCCTGAACGAAGTATGCCGGGCATTCGCTCTGACAAACCGTGAGCCCATGTTCATGGTCCGTCTCGCGCATGCCGAACCTCCATCGGTGCGGAGTCTCAGAAGGCCGCTGGACACGGTGCTTTTCTTCAACCAAACCGTTACCGCATGAGTGGCGAGGAGATCACGATCAGGGCTTTCCGTTCCGCGATCGATCGGCCAAGCACGATCCGTTATGTGATCGAACACGCACGTGTTCTGGACGAGATCGGCGTGTACAGCGCACTGGGTCTCGACTATTCCTGGTGTACGGACCCGGCCTCGGTGTTGGTAGTGGCCGAACACAACTCAATGGGTATGGTCGGCGGCGTGCGGTTGCAGGTGGCCAGGCCGGGATCGCCGTTGGGTATCGAACGCATGCTCACAACTATTGATCCAGGGGTGCGCTCCTCTCTAAGCCTGCTTGAACCGCTTGGCAATGCCGAGATATGCGGACTCTGGAACTCGAGCGGCTTCGCCGGCCGTGGTATCCCGGTGCTTTTGACCGCTGCTGCCATTTCCATTGCACCCACGCTGGGGCTGCGATCCATCGTGAGCATTTCAGCGAGCTATTCGATGGACTATCTCGTGTCGTGCGGTTTCGCACCCATGCGCAACCTGGGCAGTGAGGGCTCGTTCCGCTTCCCTGTACCTGGCATCGAATCTTACGCCATGCTCAACACCGATCTGTGCGGCATGGTAGAGGCACGGCCCGAACAGCGCCAGCGAGTGCTCAGTCTCCGGGCCGTCCCCGACCAAGAGCGGACGGAATCCCCCAAAGGCAAACCCCTCCGCGTGAACTACGCGCTGCTGGATGCCATTGATGGTGATCCCAACGCGTACCGCTGGCTCGCTGAAGAACGCATGCGGCAGAGCGCCTGATCGCGGTAACGCTGGTGTGTGTGGGCGCGTAGAAGGCGGCCATGTTCCGGAAATGCCTGCTGCCGCTCTTTGCGGTTCCACTGCTCTTGCGGGCCGCCGAGGGGACTTCCCCGGTGGTATTCAATGATGAAATGACGGCATGGCCTGTAGGGCTTCATGCCGAGGTACTGGAAGACAGTTCCGCCCATATGACGCTGGCGGAGGTGCTCGTTTCCAGCAGGTTCAAGACATCCACCCAAGCGGTCCCGAACTTGGGGATCTCCCGCTCAGCGCACTGGGTCAAGTTCGCCGTGAGGAACGATACCGAGCTGGACCGCTTGCTCTTGTCCATACCTCACGCGGAGATAGACGAGATCGACGTCTACCTTCTGGAAGAAGGCGCTGCCCGTTTGCTGGCCCGGGCGGGACAGTCACGGGGTCAGGAAGAACGGGTGGGTCAGGACCCCGAGTTCGCGTTCTCGCTCCCCGTGCCCGCAGGGACGGTGGGCACCGTGCTGCTCCGCGTGCATGGGTTCAAGCAGATCCACCTTCCCTTGTTGCTCAGTGCAGCGGCAAAGCATACCCAAGCGCGCGCTACCCGGAACCTCTGGCTAGGGGGCTACGCGGGGATCATGATCGTTATGGCCCTGTACAACCTCTTCGTTTTCGCTTCCATCCGTGATCGCAGCTATCTGATCTACGTTCTGTACATCGCAGTGATCTGCCTGGCACAACTCTCGGTCCTGGGCATCGGTCAGTCCTACCTCTGGCCAAGCAGCGTATGGCTGTCCTCCCGAGCCTCCATCCTCTTCGTACTTGCGGCTGTGACATTGGGTATGGAGTTCTCCCGGCGTTTCATTGGTACCAGGAACCATGTACCCAGACTCCACAAGGGGGTTCCGCTCTTCTACTTGGCTGTGCTGGCCAACGTTGTGCTGTATTTCGTAGGTGATCCATGGACCGGCTACATGATGGCCCAGGCGATAAGCGGCTGGACCGCGCTGTATCTGCTCATCATGGTCGTCTCGGCCATGCGCAAAGGCTCACGCCAAGCAGGGTTCTTCCTCCTGGCCTGGACCTTCTTCCTCGTTGGGGTCGTGATCTTCGTACTCCGTGATGCGGGCCTTCTGCCATACAATGAACTGACGACTTACGCCATGCCTCTCGGCTCGGCCGTCGAGGGCGTGCTCCTCTCCTTCGCGCTGGCCGACCGGATCAATATCCTGCGCAAAGAGAAGGAACAATCCCAGGCCCAGGCACTGGCTTCCGCCCAAGAGAACGCCCGCATCACCCGCGACC
>CAZYPC010000218.1:0-3498 GCA_964649165.1 uncultured Chryseobacterium sp. | reverse complement strand
ACATGGATGCCAACAGCCTCGACGGCACCGTCTTCACCGGCCGCGTGGCGCACGGCTACTTCATCCTCAGCCGGGCCGCCGGCCTCTTCGTGGACCCGCCGAAGGGGCCCGTACTCCTCAACTACGGCATCGAGGAGTGCCGCTTCCTGAAGCCTGTGTACCCGGGCTCCACCATCCAGGTGAAGTTCACGTGCCGGGAGAAGCTGGATCAGGAGAAGCGGCCGAAGACCGCCGACTCACCCAAGGGCGCGGATGTGGCAAGGGGGATCGTGAAGTGGTTGGTGGATGTGGTGGATGAGACGGGCGAGACGGTCGCCTTGGCCACGATATTGACGATGGTGAAGAAGTTGGATCAGAGTTAGGAGGTGTGGGCGTGCCGGCGCTCAAAAGCAGCGCCGTCGGGCTTTCCCCTCCAAGTCCTCGGCCGGATTACCGGCCTCCGGGCTTTCCGGTTCAATCCCTCACGCGACTGAACATTAGGTTTACCGAACAAGACAACACCCGGAACCATGGCAGAGTTTCTCGACACTCAAGGAGTATCCTACTACCTGAAGAAGTTGATCAACAACGCAACCGACAAGTTGTACTTGATCAGCCCGTACTTGCAGTTGAACAACCAGCTGAAGTTGTCGCTGGAAGACAGACACAAGTTCTCCATCGATATCATAATCATCTATGGAAAGGTGAGCGACATCAATCCTGATGACAGTGGGTGGCTACAATCCATGCCCGGGATCAAGCTACTCTTCCACAAAGACCTACATGCGAAGTGCTACTTCAATGAGAAGGAGGCGATTCTCACCTCGATGAACTTGTACATGTTCTCACAGCAGAACAATGTCGAGATGGGCATCTACATCTCTAGGGAGAAGGACGAGGAGCTCTACAAACAGGTCGCGGCCGAGGTCGATAGGATCAAACGAGGAAGCGAGCATCGTACCATATCGGTGCAGAAGGTAGAACCCAAGAAGGTTGAACCACAAGTGCGACAGGCGGCACCACCACCTACGCCGAGTGCGAATGGTAAGTATCACTCTGTGACAGCTCTCTCAAAGGAAATGGGCATCTCTAGCAAAGAACTTTTCGCAAGACTGGAAGAGCTGCGTTGGATTGTACGAGCGAATGACAGTTGGGAACTCACCTCGCTCGGAAAGGATAAAGGCGGCCAAATGCGAAAGGGCCAGTATGGCGAATTCATCGCATGGCCTGAATCGCTGATCAAGGAAATCGTCTAGTAGACGCACCGGAGGTGAAGTTCCTGATGGCTGAAACCTGAGACTTCGGGCGCGACGATTTTGAAGATGGTGAAGAAGCTCGAGCAGAACTGATGATGAGGAGCGTTCAGCATCGGGATGGTTTGGGCGTGCCCCCTCGCAAAGGCCTCTGTCACTCAACTCCGCTCCCTAGCTTCGGGCCATTCCACCTGCATCTATGAAAGGTCCCAACTTTCTCAAGTACTGCATCCCCTTGCTCCGAGTCATGAAGAACCTGGGCGGCTCCGGGGCCACCGGGGAGGTTGTGGATGCCGTGATCGCTGACCTGAAGATCCCGGACAGCGAGGTGGAGCAGCTCATCCCCTCGGGGCAGAGCCGTGTGCGCAACCAGATCCAATGGGCGCGCTTCTACCTCACCAAGGCCGGCCTGATGGATTCGCCCAAGAGCGGGGTGTGGCGCCTTACCCAAGAGGGCGTGGACGCCAAGCTCACCGAAGAACAGGTCTACCAGCTCTTCCAGCGCATACACCAAACGGTGGGCGGTGATCCCAAGTCGCGCGCCGAGAAGAAGGCGAAGAAGGAAAAGGAGAACCTCGACAACGACATCGTGGAGGACGAGGCCCACAGCGAGTCGCTGCTGGAGACCCTGAAGGCCCTCACCCCAAAAGGATTCGAACGCATCTGCAAACGCCTCCTCACCGAGATCGGCATCCACGACATCCAGATCACTGGCGGTGCGGGAGACCAAGGCATCGACGGCATCGGCCGCATCCGCCTGAACGATGTGGTGAACTTCAACATCGTGTTCCAGTGCAAGCGCTACAAGGAGACCGTCTCCCCCGCTTTGGTCCGAGACTTCCGGGGCAGCATGCAAGGCCGCGCCGAGAAAGGTCTAATCCTCACCACCGGCCGCTTCACGCAGGAAGCCCAGAAGGAAGCCAACCGCGATGGCGTCCCGCCCATCGAGCTGATCGATGGCGAACGCTTGGTGAGCCTGTTCGAGAAGTACGAGCTGGGCCTGAAGCCGAAGACCGTGTACGAGCTAGTGCCGGAGTTCTTCAGGAGTTTTGAGAGTTAACGCGCGTTCGCATTCCGCGTGAGCGATCGAGCGGAAAGCCCACAGGCCTGTAATCAGGCTGAGGACTTCGCGGAAAGCGCGACCCCGAGGCTTTGCGAGGGGGCACGCCCCCATCAGTCTTCCTAAACATCCCCGAACCGAACGCCCCTTCGCGTGTACCGCTGACCGATGCGCGCCTTCCTTTCACTGGCAGTTACCCTCACTGCGCTCGCCGCGTGCGCCCAACCCGGTCCGAAACCCATCCCCCAGGGCCACCGGTGCGACCCAATACCGCCCGACAGCGTGGACATCACCGGCGACGGGATCGCCGATCTGGTGATCTGCGGGGAGGCAGGCGTGACCACCCTGGACAAGTCGCCGCGCGTAGGGATGTGCCACCTGGTGGTGCGCACCTTGCCGGGCACGCAACTCCTGAGCAGCTCGTACCATTTCGCAGTAAGGATCGATCTAGAGATGCGCAGCGATTTTTTCGCAGGACGATCCGAACAGGTAGTTGCGTAGTGGGGCTACGGAACGAGCTGGTCGGAGAAGTGATGCGGAAAAAGGGCAAGCAGATCGGATCAAGCCTTACTGCGAGATGGTATTCGATCCCATGGGTGGACCTGTGATCCGTGGCTTCGCTCGCGGCGAGACCATCCCCGAGCTCGACAATGGCATCGGCGATGATCCCGCCAAGGTGGGGCTGACCCTGCCCGACCCGCCCTACCTGTTCGTGGATGGGGAGGTGCGCACACTGACGTGGAGCCAGGCGGGGAGCACCGTCTCTGAACCCCATCGTGCAGCCACGGCGAATGGTGTCTTCGTCTTTGCGACCAGCGTAGATGAGCGCGTGGTGTACGGCACCTTCCGATTGAAAACGGACCCGAAGAAGCGTACGGTGCGTATCCGGCCCGGGAAGCGGAACGTGGGCAGGAAGCCGGTGGTCGTGCGGTAGGCGGGTCTTCGAGCCACAACGCCCGCGCTACTTCTGCAGCAAGCGCAGCATGAGTTTCCGCTTCGGAGAGCTTTTCGGGATGCACGTTCTTCGAGGTCGACCGGAGCAGATCCGCAGCGCGCTCATCTACCTTGTCCCCATGTGCTTTCAACTCTCCCTGGAGTTCGATGCCGGGCTGGCCAGCAAGAACCAACGCGTGGTGCGCAAGTGGGAGGACTGGCAGAACAGCCGCCGCATCTACCTGGCCAACGCCTTCACCAAGCCGCTGCTGC
>CAZYPC010000217.1:0-3499 GCA_964649165.1 uncultured Chryseobacterium sp. | reverse complement strand
ATAGCGCGGGCGCTGCAGGAACCTGCTGTGGTCCTCGAAGCTGTCCTCGTCGCGCCTGTACTTGCGGAAGCAGTCGTCCTTCTTGTCATCATCATGGTACACCTTGCCGCCGGTCCAATCCGGGGTGCATTTGATACCGAAGTGGTTGCGCGCTTCGAGGGTGAGCTCGCTCTGTCCGCTGCGGCTTTCCAACAGCCCCTGCGCCAAAGTGATGCTGGCAGGGATGCCGTGCTCCTTCATCTTCTCGATGGCCACCTCCTTCCACTTGGTGATGTAGGCGATGGCGGCCTCATCCGGCACACCGGGAGCCTGGTCATTGGCGCACAGGGCGACCGCCAGGGCGAGGCTTATGAACAAATGAACAGTGCGCATGGGAGGGATGGACACTCGTCCGCAAGGCCCGAAACTATTGGCGTGCCAAGGGGCTATCCACGATCGGTCCACCAGGCTGTGAACCGGTCGTTGTGGATAGAACGCAGGAACCGGGCCCTTTCGGCGGATCTTGTCGGATCGCCCTGACCCGGATCGAACAAAGTGCTTGGTTCGCGCGTTGTGGGCCAACAGGAAGACGAACCCGTGGACAACAGTGCCAGTAATCGGCGCCTTGAGCCGAATGACGAACGTGCCGAGCGCCTGGGTTTGGAGCCGGGCGACTATTACTGGTCGCCGGAGGGGTATCTGGTCTTCACCGAGCAGTACCATTTGAAGCGCGGCCACTGCTGCGGGAACCGGTGCAGGCACTGTCCGTACGGGCACGAGGCGGTGCTGCGGGTGCAGCGGTGATCGGGCAGCGGCTACCTTCGGGGTGCTGTCTTCCTGCTGATGCGGATCTTCGTCCTGTTGCCGGTCCTCGTTTGCTTCGGTGCTTCCGCCCAGAACTGGGCCCTGCTGAACCCCGCCTACAAGTACAACTACTCCAACGATGGCACCGACACGATCAGCAACCAGATCTTCGTTACGCACATCGATACGCTGGGGGTGGACAGTTTCCGATATGAGCTGGACCGTGTCGGGGTTGTCGAGGACAACACGAACAGCAACTACTTCTCCCAATGCGAAAACCTGATCAACCCCTTGCTTGCGCGATCAGGGCAAATGCAGTTGGGGATGGGGTCAGTGCTCCGAGGCACCATGCAATGGGCGCTTGAGGGACAGGACACATTGACCGTGTTCCCGAACGCTACTCTCTCTTCCGCCTGGACAAATTCCGACGGCTCATCGGTTTCGGTCGTCGCCGTGGACACGGGAACAATCCTCGGGATCCTGGACAGCATCAAGTGGATCGGCTCCTCGAGCGGTGATACGCTGCTTTTGAGCAAGGATCACGGGATCGTCCACAGGGGTCCAATGAGCACGGTCGGGCCGGCTCCAACGCTGATCGGCATGGGCGGAGCGGTTGAAAGCGGTGCGCAGTTCCCTTCCCACAAGAGTCTCTTTGACTATTCCGTTGGGGACATCCTGCAATACGGCGAAGGGTCGGAATACGTTGGAGGGGACGACTGCGTGCACTATTCGCAATGCACAGTGAAGTACCGGACCCTCTCTCGCACGGACCTGACCGGTCGCACGGAATACACGATGAGGGCCATCCATGCCTGCGACTATTGGGCGAACTACGTGTGGGATTGGACGCCTTGCGGTTCTGGCTCCGAGCATTGGATCGATACGGTATTCGTCGGTGTGGACCATGACAGGTGGTCGGCCGACAACCCGTTCTGTAGCCTATGGAGGATGGAGACCTATCCTGGTGCGTTGTCGCCAATGGAGTGGATGGGGGGAATTACGCGGGCCTTGGTCGTCGCCGAGTTGGACTCCGCTCAACATTACCTCTTGAGCTCGGCCACCTTGCTTGGCCCCGGCTCACCTTACTCACTGCTTTGCCCGAATGACCAGGACACGTCCGTTTGGTTGACCACATCCGTTTCGAATTTCAGCACCACTTTCCTCGACAGGGTCGGCCTCACCTTCGAACAGACCTATGACTTTGAGAGCGGTGGCTCACGAGGCCTCCTGGGATATCTGATCAATGGAGAACAATCCGGAACGCTAACACCGGATGGGGTGCTTCTCGGCATGGCCAAGCCCGGCTTCGCGGGTCATTTTGTGATATCGCCCAACCCCTGCACCGACCACATCACGATCGATACGCCACAGGCATCAGGTCGATTCCGGATACTCGATGCTGCCGGGCGCTTGGTCCTTTCCGGTGCGGTACGCTCACCGCACACGGTGATCCCGATCGATGCCTTGATCGAGGGTGTTTATGTGCTGACAATGGACCAGGCCAAACCGCAGCGCTTCATTGTCGCCCGATGAGAACCACGCTGCTCATCCTCCTGCTCATTACAGGCCTTGATGCCGATGCCCAGAACTGGGCTTTGCTGAACCCTGCCTACAAGTACAACTACAGCAACGATGGCACCGACACGATCAGCAACCAGGTCTTCGTCACGCACATCGATACGCTGGGGCCGGACAGTTTCCGGTATGAGTTGAACAGGATCGCGGTGGTGTGCGATACATGTCCTGCAAGCATGGGTGGGCCTTGCGATGGGTGCTTTGTGCGCACAGACCAGCCTCAGTTCCTTGGATTCTCCGCCATCAAGACCGGGGAGGACTACTACTTGCTAGGGCCGGACACGTTTATGATAAAGAGCACCTCGAGCCCTGGCACATCGTGGGTATTCAACTCGAGTTCAGGTGTCACTGCAACGGTGGACGCTGATTGGGAGGAATCTTTCTTCAACACCAATGACAGCTTGCGCAGGATCCTGCTCAGCAACGGGGACACCCTCCTGCTCAGCCGGTCTTTCGGCGTACAGCGCTTCAGGCAAGGCAATGTGCGATCCGACCTGCTTGGGGTGGAGGGAGCTGGCGTCGGTCGGCTTTACCCAAGTCCGCTTGAATTTTTCGATTATCAACCTGGAGATGTACTCGTCTATAAGGTAACATGTACGTACTGGTGCTCCCCATGGCCACAAGGTCCGATAACCGACACACATTTCTGGACAGCGGGAGTAACGGCACGGTCGACCACAACGGACACCGTGACCTATACGACATCCGTGGCCCGAACGTATCCGCACCAACCGAGCGACTGCCCAGACCTGGAGTACGCTCCGCACTGGCCAATGCCGCTTCAACACTGGCAATTCGCTCTATCCGGGATTTTGGCGAACCATCCCATCCTCACATCTTATCCTGGCCAAGTGATGGACACTTCACTCGCGTGGATATTCACTGAGTGGTTCCAGCCGAGGTACGTAGCCAGCTATGGAATAGCTCCCGACGGCCGTGCGATCATCCGTGCGCGACATCTGGGAGAATCATTCGGGCCAACAAGCCATTTCAATTTGCCCGATGAAATAGCTCCGGACCTATTCCCATTCTCAGAAGAAGGACTTGTAAATGTTTGGTATGAGGAAGGTCTGGGGCTCCGGAAGGTGGAGTTCTACCTGCTCCCAGGAAGTTTCGGCATTGGCGTCGAACTCGTCGGGGC
>CAZYPC010000216.1:0-3594 GCA_964649165.1 uncultured Chryseobacterium sp. | reverse complement strand
TCCATGGCCTGCTTGAGCTCTTCGATGGCGTTGTAGATGATGGAGTACAGGCGGATCTCGATCTCCTCCGTTTCGGCCAGCTTGCGTGCACCCACGGTGGGTCGCACCTGGAAGCCCACGATGATGGCGTTGGACGCCGAGGCCAGCAGCACGTCGCTCTCCGCTATCGGGCCCACGGCCTTGTGTATCACGTTCACCTTGATGTTCTCGGTGCTCAGCTTCAGCAATGAATCGGTGAGCGCTTCCACGGAGCCGTCCACGTCGCCTTTGACGATGATGTTGAGCTCCTTGAAGTCGCCGATGGCGAGGCGGCGGCCGATCTCGTCCAGCGTGATGTGCTTGCGCGTGCGCATGCCCTGCTCACGCTGCAATTGCTGGCGGCGTGTGGCGATCTGACGCGCTTCACGCTCGTCCTCCATCGCATAGAAGTGATCACCCGCGTTCGGCGCACCGTCCAGGCCGAGGATCGATACCGGTGTTGAGGGACCGGCTTCGGCGACGGCCTGACCGCGTTCGTTGAACATGTTCCGCACGCGGCCACTGAACTGGCCAACGAGCAATACGTCGCCCTTGCGGAGCGTGCCTGCTTCCACGAGCAACGTGGTCACGTAGCCGCGGCCCTGTTCGAGCGTGCTCTCGATCACCACACCCATCGCGCGCTTGCCGGGATCCGCCTTCAGGTCGAGCATTTCGGCCTCGAGCAACACCTTCTCCAGGAGCTGCTCCACCCCCATGCCCTTCTTCGCGCTGATCTCCTGCGTCTGGAACTTACCACCCCACTCCTCCACCAGGATGTTCATCTGGCTGAGCTGCTCGCGGATCTTCTCCGCATTGGCCTGTGGCTTGTCGATCTTGTTGAAGGCGAAGACCATCGGCACGCCGGCGGCCTGCGCGTGGTTGATCGCCTCGCGTGTCTGCGGCATCACGCTATCGTCCGCCGCGATCACGATGATCGCGATGTCCGTCACCTGCGCACCGCGTGCGCGCATGGCGGTGAAGGCTTCGTGACCCGGGGTATCCAGGAAAGCGATGCGCTTGCCGTTCTCCAGCTGCACGCTGTACGCACCGATGTGCTGGGTGATGCCACCCGCCTCGCCCGCGATCACGTTCGCCTTTCGGATATGGTCGAGCAAGGAGGTCTTCCCGTGATCCACGTGGCCCATCACGGTGACGATCGGTGCGCGACCGGTGATGCGGGAGGGATCATCCTCCTCCTCCATCACGTTCTCCTCGTTATCGGCGCCCACGAACTCCACCTTGAAGCCGTATTCCTCCGCGATCACCGAAAGGGTCTCCGCGTCCAGTCGCTGGTTGATGCTCACCATCATGCCCAGCGCGAAGCAGGCCTTGATGATGTCGGTGACCGGCACGCTCATCATGGAGGCCAGCTCGCTCGCGGTAACGAATTCGGTCACCTTCAGCGTCTTCCCCGCCAGGTCGCGCGCAGCCTGTTCCTCTTCGAACCGTTGGAAGCGCTGGTCGCGTTTTTCGCGGCGCATCTTGGCCCCCCGGCCCTTGCCACCGCCACCGGTCAAGCGAGCGAGCGTTTCGCTCACCTTCCTCTTCACCGCGTTCTCGTCAAGTTCGCCCGGGCGCCCGCTCGGCGCTGTCCGCTGCTCGGCTTGAACGGCGCGCTCCACGTTCACCGGGCCGGGTTTCACGATGCGCTTGCGGCGACCGCGGTCATCTCCCGGAGCAGGTCGTTCAGCGGGCTTGCGCTCCCGCTCCACCGGTAGTTCGATCTTGCCCAGGGTCTTGGGACCCGTGAGCTTGGCCACATTCACCCGGATGGTCTCCGGTTCGGCAGGCACCTCGGGGGCTGTTGGAGCCGCAGGGGGCTGATCGGCGGTTGGGGTTGCAGACGCCGGTGCCGGGGCTGGTGATGATGCCTCCGCTTCGGGCTTCGCTGCCTTCCGCGCGGGTTTCTTGGGGGCGTCGAGATCGATCTTCCCCAAGGTCTTCGGACCCTCGACCTTCTCCGCCCTGGCCTTGATGACGTCACCCTCCGACTTCGCCGCTACCGGTTCAGGAGCGGGCGAAGGCGCTGGTGCCGGCGGGGGCGCTGGTGGAGGAGTCGCAGCGGTGGGGGGGACGGGAGCCGGGGGCGAGGTCTTGCGAGGCGCCTCCTTGGACACACTGCTCATCACCACGCTCTCGCGCTCCTGCCGGGCCTGAACGGTCTGCTTGCTGGCCTCCTTCTCAGCCTTGTCCGTACCGAACTGGGCCACCAGCAGATCATACTCCGCTGCGCCGATCTTGGCGTTCGGGTTCTGTTCCACCTTGTAGCCCTTGGCGGCCAGGAACTCCACGACCGTGTGAAGGCCCTGGTTGAACTCCCGCGCCACCTTGCTCAGTCGCACTGTTTTGTCTGCCGTTTCGCTCATGCGTTCGTCCTTAACACCCGCAGGCATGCCCGCGTTGTCGGTTGTCCGTTGTCTGTTGTCCGTCCGTTCTCGTTCCACCTATCGTTCGCCAACCACCGGCTGCTGCTGCCAACCGACAACTGACATCCGACATCTATTTCTCCAGTTCCGTCTTCAGGATCCGCAATACCTCGGCCACCGTCTCCTCCTCCAGATCCGTGCGCTTCACCAATTCCTCCTGCCCGAGGTCCGTCACGTTGCGGGCCGTGTCGCAGCCGATCTTCTTCAGTTCGTCGATGATCCAGTGATCGATCTCATCGGCGAATTCCTCCAGGTCCACGTCATCGGTCACTTCGTCGCTGTCGCGGTACACGTCGATGTCGAAACCGGTCAGTCGCCCGGCCAGCTTGATGTTGTGACCGCCCTTGCCGATGGCCAGCGCGACCTGGTCCGGCTTCATGTACACCTCGGCGCGCTTGTTCTCGTTGTCCAGCTTGATGTTGCCGATCTTGGCCGGTGACAGTGCGCGCTGGATGAGCAGCTGCTCGTTCGCCGTGTAGTTGATCACGTCGATGTTCTCGTTGCGCAGTTCGCGCACGATGCCGTGGATGCGGGATCCCTTCATGCCCACGCAGGCGCCCACCGGATCGATGCGGTCGTCGTAGCTCTCCACCGCCACCTTGGCGCGCTCGCCCGGCTCGCGCACGATGCGCTTGATGGTGATGAGGCCATCGGCCACCTCGGGCACCTCCTGCTCGAACAGCTTCTCCAGGAACTCCGGCGCCGTGCGGCTCAGGATCACGCGCGGGCTGTTGTTGTACATCTCCACCTTCCACACCACCGCGCGCACGTTGTCGCCCTTCTTGAAGAAATCCGTCTTGATCTGCTGGTCCTTGGGCATGATCAGCTCGTTGCCCTCGTCGTCCAGGATCAGCGTCTCGCGTTTCCAGATCTGGTAGACCTCGCCGGTGATGATCTCGCCCACGCGCTCCTTGTACTTGTTGTACAGGTGGTCCTTCTCCAGTTCCATGATGCGGCCCTGGAGGTTCTGCTTGATGGAGAGGATGTTGCGGCGCATGAACTCCGGGAGCTTGATCTCCTGGCTCACCTCCTCGCCCACCTCGAAGTCCGGGTCGATCTTCCGCGCCTCGGTCAGCTCGATGTCCAGGTTGTCGTCCTCGCTGAAGCCGTCCTCCACGATCACGCGGTTGTGCCAGATCTCCAGGTCGCC
>CAZYPC010000215.1:0-3634 GCA_964649165.1 uncultured Chryseobacterium sp. | reverse complement strand
TCACCTTCAGCCACGCGAGCATCATGTACAATGCGCTCGGCCTGAAGCAGCTCACGAAGCTCGTGCAGGTGGGCATCCGGGATTTCTGCGCGCAGGAGAATGAGGTGATCGTGAAGGAAGGCGCACGGATCAATGTGGCACGCAGCGCGGATATCCGCCGTCAACAGTTCGAAGGCATCACCTGGCAGGAGCAATGCGACGCGATCATCACCGCACTGCCGCAGGCCGTCCATATCAGCTTCGACATCGACGGGCTCGATCCGACGCTCTGCCCGAACACCGGAACGCCCGTACCCGGCGGCCTCGCGTTCGAGGAAGCCACCTATCTGCTCTCACGGCTGGCCGCCAGCAGCAAGAAGATCATCGGATTCGACCTGGTGGAAGTCTCGCCCGGAAAGCATGATGAATGGGACGCCAATGTCGGGGCCCGGCTGCTATGGCACCTGTGTGGCGTGCTGTCCAACTGATCATCCGCCAGGCCAGGGCCTAGCGGGCCACGATCAAGGCAATTGCTGCTGCACCGTGAAGTTCGGTGTGGTGCTGCCTACGTTGATGAGGATCGGATCACGGTCATTGCCCGTACCGGTGTATTTGGTGACACCATCCAGGTTCACATCGAGCACATTGTAGCCGGCCAGTGAGGCGTTCGGCGTCGTGGATCCAACGGCCATGAGGAGGGGGTCACGGTCATTCGAGGTCCCCGTGTATCGCACGACATTGTCCACGAGCGCATTGCCCGACCACAGGGAACGCAAGGTGGTATTGATGGTCTTGCGTGCGTTCGTACCATAGGTATTCGTCGCGGCCAGGGTAAAGTCCACCGTGGTCGTGGTGGCCGTGAGCGCCACGCCAGCGGCCGTCATCACACCCAGGTGATTGCGATGACGCATCACCACATGGTACGTTCCTGCACCTACCTTGAACTGGAGCGGGGTCGTGTTATCCGCGGCCAGCACATCTCCGTCTCGCTGTACAACTCCATGCGCCGTGGCTGCTATCATACCCGGTTGGCCGACCGGCCGCAGTTCCACACGCACCCAATCCACCACCGCGTTGTTCCCTGTGGTGTTCAGCACACCCGCAGAAAGCGTCTCCCCACCGCCCTTCGCCACTTTGGAATAACCCAAAGAGGTGGTGTAGGGTTCCGTTGCCGGGACGAGTGCTCCCGTTCGCAGGCCATCGTTCATGAGCGCAGTGGTGTGGTTGTAGGCGCCATCCAGGAACACCTTGGGGGAAACGCGTACCACAGCGCTGTTATCGATGAGGCGGGAGATCACACCGGTCTCCGTATTCACGGCATACAGTTCACCGGTCACATCTTCTGCGATGCAGGCGAGCCCGAAAGAGGTGGAGACCAGCGCTTCATCGAGCCACCCGCCCCCATTGGGTCGGATGGAGCGGAACTGGCCCAAGCAGTAATCCGTGTAGATGTATCGGCCCACGAGGTTCGCATAACGCGAACCGCGATATACCCGTCCACCGATGATCGAACACCAGCCGTTGGCGTGTGTCTGATCGATGATGGGTTCGGTGAAATTCCCCGTGCAGGTCGTTACCCCCGGTGTAGCGATCACACCTTCGCGGCAGCGCCATCCGAAGTTGGGACCGGAGAGGTTGCCTGCGGCGATGCGATCGATCTCCTCGCGCTGGCCCTGCCCCACATCACCGATCCAGAGATCACCGGTCTGCCGGTCGAAACCGAAGCGGAACGGGTTGCGCAGACCGCTGGCGAAGATGGTGCGTAGCGTATCCTGGTTCGCGTCGTTGGCGAAGGGGTTGTTCGTAGGGATCGAATACGGGCTTCCGCTGTTCACATTGATGCGGTGCATCTTGCCGTATCCGAGCGACATGTTCTGCGCGCGGTTGCCCGGGTCGTTCTGGTCGCCACCATCGCCCGGAGCGAAGTACAGGTAGCCATCCGGCCCGAAATCGATATCACCTCCCTTGTGGTTGGAGAACGGCTGGGCGAGTTCCCACAGCACGAGCTCACTGGATACGTTGGCCACATTGGGATCGGCGCCCACGGTGAAACGCGAAACGCGCACACCTCCCGACCCGCTACCCGTACAGTAGTACACGTAGAAGAAGCCGTTCTGCGCATAATTGGGATGGAACGCCAGGCCGAGCAGACCTTGCTCCCCCCCGCCACTGTGCACGGGTCCGCTGATGTCCAGGAAAGGCGTGGCCAGCACCTGACCGTTGGGCTGCAGGATCCTGATGATACCCGCGCGCTCCACGATGAAGATGCGGCTATCACCGCAATGCGCGAGGTCGACCGGGTTCGTCAGGCCGCTCACGACCGTCTCGAGTTCCAATGACTGCGCGACAACGTCGGAACCGATCAATAAGGACAAGGCAAGGGCATGCAGCTGTTTCATGGCCACTGTTGTTCGTTGACGGGAAGGCGTGAGCAGGCGTGGAGCACCTGCGGAACCGTACGAGAATAGCCGCGCAGTCGAACATCGTCCATCCCTACTCGACGAACGGCTCCCATTTTCCGGACAAACGGAGGATGGGACTCGGCGCACCCGAGGCAAACGTCACGGCAGGGCGGGCAGGCACGCGGTTGTCGTCGAGCACCGCGTATGCTCATTGCCCAAGGATGGGAAGTGCCCGATCCGTGTCGTTCGCCATCTCTTTGGTCCGCAACCAAATCACGAAGCCCCGGGGTGGGCATGGGTACCAAAGGGGTCCACACCCATGAGATCGACGTAGCATCTCCGCACGGTAGCCGCACCCATGTCCTCACCGAGCAGTGGTTGGGCGAAGTGCGCTCCGTGCGGAGCGGAAATATCATCCGCGTCAGGTCCGCTCTTGGTTTTTCCGGGCATGGCTCGGGAACACCTAACACTATTCCCTCTCCCACTTCTCAGTGCGGACGCGGGCATGTCCATGCCGCTTTCAGTGCATGGGGGAAGGAGACCCCGAGGATCGGGGATCAGTTGCGGAGTGGTTTCAGGGTATCGATGCCTGACCAATGGAACGAAGCCTACGTCAACGCGGATCAAGCTTCCCGCTCACAGCTTCACCGCACGCACGCGGCCAAGGCTCTTTCCGTTCCGATCGACCGGATCGAGAACCACCAAGCCTGATGGCATCGTCTTCAGGTCGATGGAACATCGGCCTGTTCGATCCACGGGCACGGAACTCAACGTGTGGCCAAGTCCATCCACGACGCGAACGGAAGTGCTACCCGCCGGCAGGGGATCCAGAACTATCGTTTCCGTCGCCGGGTTGGGATGGGCCTGCATCAGGGTGACGGGCTTGGGCGAAATCACATCGGTGGTCGCGCAGAGGGATGGTTCCAATGGCTCGAGCTCGATCTCATCGCCTGGCACAAGCGTCTGGCCGGTGAATCCGGCAAAGTCCGGAGAGTAATAGGCGCATCTGAAAACCTGGTTGTTGTCGGGTGCCATGCCTTGTTCCAACGGTCCGGTCTGGTTCGCCGGATTGATGTACTCCCAAACGATGTGCTCATCGGCATCAACCTCGAAGAACCGTCCACCCATACCGTCAGATACCAGATACCCTTGCCCGATCGGTGCCACACCGCCGATAGCCATGCTGTAAAAGTTGGACGGCGGCGTGTCTGTGTAGAGTTCGGTCGCTTCTGAAGGTCCGAACGCCTCCCCCG
>CAZYPC010000214.1:0-3634 GCA_964649165.1 uncultured Chryseobacterium sp. | reverse complement strand
TCACCTTCAGCCACGCGAGCATCATGTACAATGCGCTCGGCCTGAAGCAGCTCACAAAGCTCGTGCAGGTGGGTATCCGGGATTTCTGCGCGCAGGAGAATGAGGTGATCGTGAAGGAAGGAGCGCGGATCAACGTGGCACGCAGCGCGGATATCCGCCGTCAACAGTTCGAAGGCATCACCTGGAAGGAGCAATGCGACGCCATCATCGCCGCCCTACCACAGGTCGTGCATGTCAGCTTCGACATCGATGGCCTGGACCCCACGCTTTGCCCGAACACCGGAACGCCCGTACCCGGCGGCCTCACGTTCGAGGAAGCCACCTATCTCCTCTCACGGCTGGCCGCCAGCGGCAAGAAGATCATCGGATTCGACCTGGTGGAAGTTTCGCCGGGGAAGCATGATGAATGGGATGCCAATGTCGGGGCACGCATGCTTTGGCACCTGTGCGGCGTGCTGTCCAACTGATCTTCCGCCAGGCCAGGGCCTAGCGGACCACGATCAAGGCAATTGCTGCTGCACCGTGAAGTTCGGTGTGGTACTGCCTACGTTGATGAGGATCGGATCACGGTCATTGCCCGTACCGGTGTATTTGGTGACACCATCCAGGTTCACATCGAGCACATTGTAGCCGGCCAGTGAGGCGTTCGGCGTCGTGGATCCAACGGCCATGAGGAGGGGGTCACGGTCATTCGAGGTCCCCGTGTATCGCACGACATTGTCCACGAGCGCATTGCCCGACCACAGGGAACGCAAGGTGGTATTGATGGTCTTGCGTGCGTTCGTACCATAGGTATTCGTCGCGGCCAGGGTAAAGTCCACCGTGGTCGTGGTGGCCGTGAGCGCCACGCCAGCGGCCGTCATCACACCCAGGTGATTGCGATGACGCATCACCACATGGTACGTTCCTGCACCTACCTTGAACTGGAGCGGGGTCGTGTTATCCGCGGCCAGCACATCTCCGTCTCGCTGTACAACTCCATGCGCCGTGGCTGCTATCATACCCGGTTGGCCGACCGGCCGCAGTTCCACACGCACCCAATCCACCACCGCGTTGTTCCCTGTGGTGTTCAGCACACCCGCAGAAAGCGTCTCCCCACCGCCCTTCGCCACTTTGGAATAACCCAAAGAGGTGGTGTAGGGTTCCGTTGCCGGGACGAGTGCTCCCGTTCGCAGGCCATCGTTCATGAGCGCAGTGGTGTGGTTGTAGGCGCCATCCAGGAACACCTTGGGGGAAACGCGTACCACAGCGCTGTTATCGATGAGGCGGGAGATCACACCGGTCTCCGTATTCACGGCATACAGTTCACCGGTCACATCTTCTGCGATGCAGGCGAGCCCGAAAGAGGTGGAGACCAGCGCTTCATCGAGCCACCCGCCCCCATTGGGTCGGATGGAGCGGAACTGGCCCAAGCAGTAATCCGTGTAGATGTATCGGCCCACGAGGTTCGCATAACGCGAACCGCGATATACCCGTCCACCGATGATCGAACACCAGCCGTTGGCGTGTGTCTGATCGATGATGGGTTCGGTGAAATTCCCCGTGCAGGTCGTTACCCCCGGTGTAGCGATCACACCTTCGCGGCAGCGCCATCCGAAGTTGGGACCGGAGAGGTTGCCTGCGGCGATGCGATCGATCTCCTCGCGCTGGCCCTGCCCCACATCACCGATCCAGAGATCACCGGTCTGCCGGTCGAAACCGAAGCGGAACGGGTTGCGCAGACCGCTGGCGAAGATGGTGCGTAGCGTATCCTGGTTCGCGTCGTTGGCGAAGGGGTTGTTCGTAGGGATCGAATACGGGCTTCCGCTGTTCACATTGATGCGGTGCATCTTGCCGTATCCGAGCGACATGTTCTGCGCGCGGTTGCCCGGGTCGTTCTGGTCGCCACCATCGCCCGGAGCGAAGTACAGGTAGCCATCCGGCCCGAAATCGATATCACCTCCCTTGTGGTTGGAGAACGGCTGGGCGAGTTCCCACAGCACGAGCTCACTGGATACGTTGGCCACATTGGGATCGGCGCCCACGGTGAAACGCGAAACGCGCACACCTCCCGACCCGCTACCCGTACAGTAGTACACGTAGAAGAAGCCGTTCTGCGCATAATTGGGATGGAACGCCAGGCCGAGCAGACCTTGCTCCCCCCCGCCACTGTGCACGGGTCCGCTGATGTCCAGGAAAGGCGTGGCCAGCACCTGACCGTTGGGCTGCAGGATCCTGATGATACCCGCGCGCTCCACGATGAAGATGCGGCTATCACCGCAATGCGCGAGGTCGACCGGGTTCGTCAGGCCGCTCACGACCGTCTCGAGTTCCAATGACTGCGCGACAACGTCGGAACCGATCAATAAGGACAAGGCAAGGGCATGCAGCTGTTTCATGGCCACTGTTGTTCGTTGACGGGAAGGCGTGAGCAGGCGTGGAGCACCTGCGGAACCGTACGAGAATAGCCGCGCAGTCGAACATCGTCCATCCCTACTCGACGAACGGCTCCCATTTTCCGGACAAACGGAGGATGGGACTCGGCGCACCCGAGGCAAACGTCACGGCAGGGCGGGCAGGCACGCGGTTGTCGTCGAGCACCGCGTATGCTCATTGCCCAAGGATGGGAAGTGCCCGATCCGTGTCGTTCGCCATCTCTTTGGTCCGCAACCAAATCACGAAGCCCCGGGGTGGGCATGGGTACCAAAGGGGTCCACACCCATGAGATCGACGTAGCATCTCCGCACGGTAGCCGCACCCATGTCCTCACCGAGCAGTGGTTGGGCGAAGTGCGCTCCGTGCGGAGCGGAAATATCATCCGCGTCAGGTCCGCTCTTGGTTTTTCCGGGCATGGCTCGGGAACACCTAACACTATTCCCTCTCCCACTTCTCAGTGCGGACGCGGGCATGTCCATGCCGCTTTCAGTGCATGGGGGAAGGAGACCCCGAGGATCGGGGATCAGTTGCGGAGTGGTTTCAGGGTATCGATGCCTGACCAATGGAACGAAGCCTACGTCAACGCGGATCAAGCTTCCCGCTCACAGCTTCACCGCACGCACGCGGCCAAGGCTCTTTCCGTTCCGATCGACCGGATCGAGAACCACCAAGCCTGATGGCATCGTCTTCAGGTCGATGGAACATCGGCCTGTTCGATCCACGGGCACGGAACTCAACGTGTGGCCAAGTCCATCCACGACGCGAACGGAAGTGCTACCCGCCGGCAGGGGATCCAGAACTATCGTTTCCGTCGCCGGGTTGGGATGGGCCTGCATCAGGGTGACTGGCTTGCGCGAAATCACATCGGTGGTCGCGCAGAGCGACGGTTCCAACGGTTCGAGTTCGATCTCATCGCCGGGCACAAGCGTCTGGCCGGTGAATCCGGCGAAGTCCGGAGCGTAATAAGCGCATCTGAAAACCTGGTTGTTGTCGGGTGCGGTGCCTTGTTCCAACGGTCCGGTCTGGTTCACCGGATTGATGTACTCCCAAACGATGTGCTCATCGGCATCAACCTCGAAGAACCTTCCACCCATGCCATCCGACACCAGATACCCTTGCCCGATCGGCCCCACACCGCCGATAGCCATGCTATAAAAGTCGGATGGCGGCGTGTCTGTGTAGAGTTCGGTCGCTTCTGAAGGTCCGAACGCCTCCCCCG
>CAZYPC010000213.1:0-3779 GCA_964649165.1 uncultured Chryseobacterium sp. | reverse complement strand
CATCCACCAAGGCGATCAGGTGACCACTGTCGATCCACCCACCGGAATAGTTGAACGTGACGATGCGGCCCATCTGCTGGTAGTGGAGCACCACGTCGGGCGAGAACTACTCCTTAGCGCTGTTGCTCACGGGCACGAAGCGGCGGTCGTGGTAGTTGATCATGGGGTGTGGGCGTGCGGGTGAAGGGCCGAGATCACACCGATAGATGCGCTCGAACGGGTGCGAGCCGCAGGGCGCCCGCTCAAGAGCAGCGTACAAACGCGACGGAGGTTTAGAAGGACACCCTGCGGTGGTCTAAGGGTCCGCAGGATGGGAACTAACTTTCGCTTCAACGCATCCCCGCAACATGGAGGACAAGCAGACCGCAATAGCCGTCAAAGTCCTGTACTGGGCGCTCCCGATTCCCGAAAACCAGATAGTCCCTCTTAATGGGATTGCCGAGTTTGAGGATGAACTCTCGAGAGACTACGTTGCTGTAGTGCATGGCCGACAAGGTGATTGTGGCGGGCTCTACGACTTGACGATAGATGTCATAGCAAACATTAAACTCTCCGACGTAGCAAAGTTCATTGCTGAGGGGGTCGCGTTTGACATAATGAAAGCCAGCGCAGGAGCACTCTTCCTCAAACCGCTCCTATCCGCAGTCAAACGTCTTCGCGAGAGAAACAAGCATGAGGCGGTGTCCATTGATGAACTTCGAATCGTCTTCAAGGACTGTGAGGTCAACATTGATTCTATCATCCCCAATGGCATAGAAGACAACTACGAGACGATCCTAGCAATGCTCTCACGACACTACCATCATTTGAGGCTCGATAGTGGAGAGTATCCCTTTGAGCTGCATCTTCCATTGCTCGAAGACACTGAAGCGGGTAGAATCTCCCGCTTTAGGCAACTTCTAGATGTGGATGAAACTATCGTCAACCGTAGCTCCGAGGATTACTTCAAATACTGGGGAGCCTATTATGACTTGGCTCGATGCAGCAAGGTCTATGACGTCACACGGGGCCTCTTGCTCAAAGACGACTACCTGACGCGTGCTCGGTATTGGACGGAATGGGAAAGCAGGCAGCAGTAAACCGCGTGAGCGATTGTAGCGGGTACCCCGCAGCGAGCCTCGGCTCTAGGCCGGGGTAGCGAGGAGTCTTCTTCGCCACTGGCATGTGACCAAGATAGCGGCGCTGCCACTTCGCGGTAATTGTGCAACAGCCTGTTGCACAATTACGGCCACTGCTCTACAGCCAATTGTCCAACAGGCTGTTGGACGATCGGAGTCACGCTATCGGCTCAGGTACATCGACCGCTCCCCATACACCTGCCGGAAGAACCCCGCGTCTCCGCGCGGGGCAGGTTCCTCCTTCAGGTCCTTGATGAAATCGATCGCCTCGCCGGTGCCCTTCATCTATGGCGTGAATGGGGCATCCTGTGGAATGCCGACGGTGTAGTAAGCGCTAAAGGGCAGCTTCAGCGTATCGGTCAAGTCCCTTTGGTTGGGCACAAGTAAGGTTCCCGTGATTGAGTCCGCTCCTATCTTGGTTGGGACGTAGCGGATCTGCCATCCAACATCGCTCTGTTGGCCTATGCTTGCATGCTTCAAACCAGGCCCCAATTGGAGAATTGGATGGGTCGAATAGAAGCTGTGATCGTCATTGCCGGCGGCGAGAAAGACATCCACCCCTAGCGTATCGCCGAGAGGTAGCTCATGCTTGCTCAGCTTCACCACGCTGGAGACCGAACTGAAACACCAGCCCATGCGCTGATAGTCACGAATGGAATCGCGGCTCGCCTTCAGGCTATCCTGTAGTGCGTGGATCTTCGCTTCAAGTCGTTCATCGCTACCGCCGCATGAGGTAAGATACAACGACCCTACGAGCCCGAACAGAGCCAAGCACCTCATCGGCTCAGGTACATTGAACGTTCACCGTAGACCTGCCTAAAGAAGGGGTCTTTGAGATCCTTGATGAAGTATATCGCTTCCCCCGTGCTCTTCATCTCAGGCCCGAGGCTCTTGTCCACGTTCGGGAACTTGTCGAAGCTGAAGACCGGCACCTTGATCGCGTAGCCATCGAGGCGCGGCTTGAACTGGAAGTCTTTGAGCTTGGCACCGAGCATCACCTTGGTGGCCCAGTTCACGTAGGGCTCGCCGTAGGCCTTGGCGATAGTGCACGGTGTGGCTGGCTCCTCCTTCAGATCCTTGATGAAATAAATCTCTTCGCCGACGCTTCTCATCACATCCCAAACTTAGCCTTCGTATCGAAAGAATCTCGGCCATAGAAGGAAGAAAGCAAGAAGGAACGGAACCGCGATCCAGAAGTACTTCTTCGGTACTTGGTCCAGACGCTTTCTCTTTCTCCAGCAGATCACAATCCCGGCTATTCCCATTGGACCGAATATTGTGCCCAGCCAACTGTCCTTCTTCTTGTAGAAGTTGTACGCGTCGAGGCTCAGGTAGGTCTCTTGCGCATCGCTGACCGTGAACACTTGGATCGACGTTCCTTCCATCGGTCCGGGGGGGGTGCCTCTCTTTACACGTTGAGCATATGTTCTCAGCATGGGCCCAAGGGTCAGCGTATCGCCGACAGTCACATTGGCCATGAAGGCTTTGGAACGCATTGCCATGAGAGACGACTCACTGATGTAAACCTTCTCCGGAAATCCTTGGACAGAGAAGACAATACTTCGGCTGCTGCGCCCACTCCGTTGCCATTCAGGTGCTTCACTCACTATGGCCTTCCATATAGCTAGTTCCTCAGGCCGCATGGGCTTGTCCCATAGAGGCATGAAAGTGCCCCACACAGAAGCAGCAAGCAGAAGGACACTGTAGATCACATTGTCCGTCGAACGATAGGTCTTCTCCGTTCCCACAGCGGACAAGTTCGACCCTATCTACTCAGATACATCGACCGCTCCCCATACACCTGCCTAAAGAACCCCGCGTCTCCGCGCGGGGCAGGCTCCTCCTTCAGGTCCTTGATGAAGTAGATGGCCTCGCCGGTGCTACGCGTCATTCTCGGCATAGTGAATGAGTCGTTCACAGGCTGCTTTCATATTGGTGCTATCACCATGAGCTGTTTTCCAGTCAACCATGAAGTCGAGCACGATCGAGACTTCGAGGAAGTAGTCCTTCCCGTACATCCGTTGAAACCCGTCAAGCGACCCATCGTCAGGACCGGGACCGACAACCGCTTCGGAATGAACCGTCCATGGACGAGCAGCACAGATCGTATCGTCTTCATTGAACGATTCGATCTTCTCTATGACCTCCAACAACGTCATGCCTAGCGGCTCAAATACATACTCCTCTCCCCATACACCTGCCGGAAGAACGGATCCTTCAGGTCCTTGATGAAGTAGATCGCCTCGCCGGTGCTCTTCATCTCAGGCCCGAGGCTCTTGTCCACGTTGGGGAACTTATCGAAGCTGAAGACAGGCACCTTGATCGCGTAGCCATCCAGCCGCGGCTTGAACTGGAAGTCCTTCAGCTTGGCGCCGAGCATCACCTTGGTGGCCCAGTTGACATAGGGCTCGCCGTAGGCCTTGGCGATGAAGGGCACCGTGCGACTGGCGCGGGGGTTGGCCTCGATCACGTACACCACTTCGTTCTTGATGGCGAACTGGATGTTCACCAGGCCCACGGTGTGCAGGGCCAGCGCGATCTTGTGCGTGTGCTCGCGGATCTGCTGGATCACCTTGTCGCTGAGGTCGAAGGGCGGGAGCACGGCGTTGCTGTCGCCGCTGTGGATGCCCGCCGGCTCGATGTGCTCCATGATGCCGATGA
>CAZYPC010000212.1:0-3816 GCA_964649165.1 uncultured Chryseobacterium sp. | reverse complement strand
CTGTATTTCTGTTTTCGGCAACTGAGGAACATAGCGCTCGAGCGGGTGCCGGTCGTTCGACCGGCACCCTTTTTTTTGCCGCCATCGATCTCCTGTTCGCACCATCGGCGGGTCGTTCGAGGCCCACGATCTCATCGGTCCCATAACGCATTGACCAGGTGAGCTTGGATAGGCTCCGATGCGGATCCGGCTCTTGCGGATCGCGGACCAGGGCATTCACAGGGTACATCCGTTTTCCACCTGTTGATCGCGCAATGTCATGCTGGACCAGTTCCAGGCGTTGAACAAGGAATGACGTTACCCTCCGAGGCCGACGGGCGCCGCAGGCCTCGAGCTTCGAGTGGCGAAGTAATTCTCGAACGACGTGTTCGCCATCCCGGATGGAACGCCTGGTGCCGAGTTTTCGTGGCAGGCCGCTGGTTTCCGCTTGGACACCTCCGCCAACGAGAACCGCATCCCCAACGCCGTGGCTCAGGCGCGCGAAATGGGACGGTGATCGAATATCGGAGCGTAAACCTGCGTTCCGTCCGCCGCATACGTCTCGCAGAAACAGGTTCGCTCCCTCGAGAGCAGGATCCTGCCTCTGGATGCAAGATCCAATACATCTCTCTATTGTGGGTGGCATTCACCCCCGATAGTCTTGTCATCGTTACCGAAGCACACGAATCACCCCCCGGACCATGAAGCGATCGATCCCATTCCTGATGCCACTGATCCTGGTGGCGGACCTCTCGGCCCAGTCCTTGGGTACCACGGTTGTCGCCAGTGGCGGCAGCAGCGCCACGCTTCCCGGCGGGCAACGTATGAGCTTCACCATCGGCGAGGCGGTAGTGGGAACTGGCATTGTTACCGGTGGGCGTGTGACCCAAGGCATGCAGCAGGCCGATCCGCTGAAGGTGAAGGTCAATATCGCGGCACTGCTCGAAGGACCCTACAACAGCGGCACCGGACTGATGGGCGATGCCCTGCGCAGCGGCGGCTGGCTTCCCTTGGCCGAACCATACACCGCGCTCGGTTATACCCAAGTGAGCGGTGGGGGAGGAGAGACCACCACCGCACCTGTGCTGGCCGTTCCAGGCAACAACGCGATCGTTGACTGGATCTTCCTGGAGCTGCGCGACGGCGCCAATAACACACTCGTGAAGGCCACGCGCAGCGCACTGATGCAGCGCGATGGCGACATCGTGGACGTGGACGGCACGTCGCCGGTGCGCTTCGCGACCGCGCCCGGCAGCTACTACCTGGGAGTGCGCCACCGCAACCACCTGAGCGCACTCACGCTGAACACCGTGGCTTTGAACGGCACACCGGTAACGGTGAACCTGAAGAACGGCAGCACGCCCACCTACGGCACCAGCGCCCAAAAGACCATCAGCGGATCGCAGGCGCTATGGGCGGGGGATACCCGCGGCAACGGCGACCTGAAGTACACCGGCAGCCTCAACGACCGCGATCCGATCCTGGTGAAGGTCGGGTCCACCACGCCGAACAACACCGTGGCGGGCTACTGGCGGGAAGACGTGAACATGGACGCCAGCGTGAAGTACACGGGCTCCGCCAACGATCGTGATCCCATCCTGGTGAACGTGGGCAGTACCACGCCCAACAACGTGCGCACCCAACAGATCCCCTGACCTCTTTCCGAAAACCCCACAACCACCCGAACCTACACTCCCATGAACGCAAGATCCCTCTTCACGGTCCTGCTCCTGTGCTTCGCCATGGCGGGCATCGGCCAGAACAATTTTACCGGCTTCAACTACCAGGCCGTGGTGCGCAACGCCATCGGTGATCCGTTGCCCAACCAGGCCATCGCCGTGCGCGTGCAGATGAATCCCACCGGTTCCAATGGCTACACGGAACGCCATACGGTGACCACCGATGCCAACGGCCAGATCAAACTCGTGATGGGCGAAGGCACCCCGGTGGTCGGCTCCACCGTGCCCACCTTCGCCGGGCTGGATTGGACCAGCGGCGCGGTGATGAACTACACCGTGTCCGTGGACATCACCGGGGGCACCACCTATACAGCGCTCGGTAGTGGACAGTTCAAATCGGTCCCCTTCGCGCTGCGGTCGCTCACCAGCGGCGGGTCGTCCGTGGGTTGGACGCAAACGGGTAATAATCTCTCCAACACGAATAGCGGGAACGTAGGCATCGGAACCAATACGCCTGGAGCAAAACTGGACGTGAACGGCAGGGCAAGGATCAATGGAGCAACGGTCGGGCGTGGATTCGGCACCAACGATTCGACCAGTACAGTACTGGGTGTGCGCTCGCTGGCCAGCGGCAGCACCTCGCCGAGGGCCAATACCGCCATCGGCTACGAGGCTATGGCATCGAATACCCTTGGGAATACGAACTGGAATACCGCGGTCGGATATAGAGCCTTACGCACCCCCTCATCCAATAGCTATGAGAACAACGCGTTCGGCTATAATAGCCTGACCGGCAACACGACCGGGGTCCTCAACGCGGCTTTTGGTTCGACCACCATGGAACTCAATACTACCGGGAACTTCAATTCGGCGTTCGGTAACTGGTCGCTGAGGCTCAACACTTCCGGCAGCGAGAACGTCGGACTGGGTTACCGCACATTGGAAGCCACCACGACGGGCGGATTCAACACAGCTTGTGGAGCGAGATCCTTACGGGGGAATTCCACCGGCACCAATAACACCGCGTTGGGGTCGCTGGCGGATGTAGCCTCCGGGGCCCTCACCAATGCCACGGCCATCGGGGCCAACGCTTTGGCAACCCAGAGCAACACGCTCGTTCTTGGAAGCATCAACGGGGTGAATAGCGCGACCGCTGATGTGAATGTGGGTATTGGCACCAACACGCCCACACAGAAACTGGATGTGGTTTCCAGCGGCAACGCCTTTGTGCGCACGCTCACCACGAACGGCACCTCACAATCAGGTCTCATCATGTCCAAGGCCAATGCGGGGGATTGGTCCTTGTATCCGCAACCGGTCAATGGCGTGGGTAACCTGATGTTGGACTATGCCGGGAGCACGAAGCTTTTCGTGGAAGGCAGCACGGGCAATGTGGGGATCGGTACCAACATCCCTTCCAATAAACTGACCGTTCAGACGGTGAACGGCTATGGCATCGTGCACACGAATGGCACCACCCAAGTCGGCACCTACGTGGATGATGACTACGGGTGGCTGGGTACGAGCAGCCCTCACCCTCTCGCGTTCTTTACCGACAGCGGTGCGCCGGGAGTGCTTCTGAACACGAACGGTAACCTGGGGGTGGGTTCGATCGACCCGCAATCGAGACTTAGTGTCAATGGTGGTGTGGCGATCGGTTCCACCTACTCCGGCACGAATACGGCACCTGCGGACGGACTGCTCGTGGAGGGCAGTGTGGGTATAGGCACCCCTTCCTTGCTGTCCAAACTGGCAGTGAATGGTGGCGTAGCAGTGGGTTCCGCGTATGCGGATGCGGCCGCCGCACCGGTCAATGGTGCCATCATTCAAGGGAGTGTGGGCATCGGCACTCCCACTATGGCCCCGGCGACCAAACTCGCTGTTCAAGGGGGGGCGGTTATCGGTGGTTCCTACACAGCCCTCAGTTACGCCGCGCCAGAGTGGGGTGCCATCATTGAGGGGAATGTGGGCATCGGGGTCAACATCCCTACGGCCAGACTAGATGTTCGCGGCGCGAGTCCTACTGGGAATGCGGCGCTTTTAACGAATGGTTACGTCAAATTCTGTACTCTACCAAGCAACGCATCAGGCAATGTATCGATCGGGACGGTCAATGGTTATGGCAACACGAAATTGACCATCCAGAGTGACCAGACTT
>CAZYPC010000211.1:0-3823 GCA_964649165.1 uncultured Chryseobacterium sp. | reverse complement strand
CCTGCATGGCGATCTCGCTGCACGGGTTGGTGCTCTCGTTGCGGAAGCCGGGGTAGATGCTGCTGGTGGAGTAGCGATGCTGGCGGTCCCAGAAGATCACGCCCGGCTCGGCGGTCCGGTGCGCACAGGTGATCAAGGTGTTCCACAATTCGCGCGCTTTGACGGGTCGCGTGACGATGGGCTTCTTAGCGTCGATCGGCCAGCGGAGGATGAACTCCGTATCACCATCCACGGCCCGCAAGAACTCGTCGCTCACACGCACGCTCACGTTGGCGCCCGTCGCCTTGGCCAGGTCCTGCTTGATGGTGATGAACTTCTCCACGTCAGGGTGTGCGATGTCCATGGTGAGCATCAGCGCGCCGCGCCGTCCTTTCTGCGCCACCTCGCGTGTGGTGTTGCTGAAGCGCTCCATGAAGCTCACCGCGCCAGTGCTGGTGCGCGCGGCGTTGCTCACGGCCGCGCCATCGGGCCGCAATGTGCTCAGGTCGAAGCCCACGCCGCAGCGTCGCTTGAAGAGCTGCGCCAGCTGCTGGTCCACACGGAAGATGCCGCCGTAGCTGTCGAGCGGGGAGGGGATCACCACGCAATTGCTGAGCGAGGCGAGGCGGTACGGATCGCCCAAGGAGGCCATGACGCTGCCCTGCGGTACCACGTCGCGGAAGCCGTCAAAGAGATCGAAGATCCGTGCCTCATCGAGCGCCTTGCGTTCACGGCCGTAAGTGGAGAGCAGCGCCTTTCGCTCGGCGGGAAGCGGCGCATAGTTGCGTTCGATGCGCGCGAACTCCCGCGCCATACGGCGGTGCATGTCGGCCGGGCTCTTCTCGATCAGCTGGCCCTTGTCGTCTCGCAGGGCGTACTTGTTCACCCACGTCGTGGCGGCGAGGTCGTCACCGTGGAAGTAGGAAAGGGCGGCAGCAAGAACTTCGTCGGGCGAAAAGGTCCGGGTACCGGTATTGGCCTTGGGCATCTCGGTGAAAAGATCGGTAGTCGCGAAGGTGGGCATCTCGTGGTCGGTGAGGTGACAATACTCACATCGCACTCCAGGCCCTGTGCTGATCACTGTCAGTCGCGGGGAACAGTTTTGAACCGCGCGTTCAACACCGGGGATGAGGGGCAGGATATTCTGGCGGACAGGCGGGATTCGGACCAACACCGGTGACATGGAACACGAACGCCCCCGTCACCGGAGGCGTTCGTTTGTCCATGCAGGGCTTCAGTTCGCGCTTGTCTTCTCTTTGGCGCGCGAGGAGACGAATTTCTCCAGTACATCAGGCAGCCGCTCAATGGCCTTGCTGAATCCGCTCGCTTGGCGGCTGGGCACGAAGCTGATCTCGCCGCCGCGGGTGACGAGGAAGCCGATGGGGTCCATGCCGAACCCGGCACCACCGCCACTCCCTTCGCCGCCCTTTTTGTCATCGTGGCCTTCACCGCCACCATAGCCCACGCCCAGGCCGAGGCGCATCACCGGCACGCAGGTGAATTCGCCCAGCTTGAATTCCTTGCCTACGACGGTCTCGGTCTTCGCTTCCTGCTTCAGGAAATCGGTGAGGTTGGTCACCAGGTCATTCATGTCCTTGCTCATGGCTTTTGTGTGTTGGTTGGTGAGGAATGGAGGAGTGCCGCTTTCAGTATGCGGTACAGGTTGTTGTCCAGAACGAGCTCGAACTCATTGCGTCCGGTGAACGAGATGGCGACATCATGGCCGCGCAGACATGCGGCATGGAACAGCGGGAAGAGCCATGCGTTCCACAGCACGTCGCCCGTATCCCACGACCAGTGGAACCGTCGTACACGGAATGTACGGAGGATGGCCAACGGGGACGGCCGCCAGTGTGACCTGAACGAACGCTGCGGTTTCCCGGAGCCGTGTTTTTCACGGGACGGCGCTTTTTCCGGATCAGGGGCGGAAAGGGTCAGTTCGTGCAACGTGCCTTCCCGTGTCCAGAATGGAACATGGATCCGGAACCGGGGATCTTCTTCCGTGAACCATACCTGGGCGTGGACCGGACCCCATTGCACCTTGTAGATGTCCTTCACGCTGCGGATGACGAGCACCACGGGAATGAACAGCATCGCCGTGATCAGCATCATCAGCAGCGTCATAACGATCAGGAGGAACGTGAACATGGCGGTATCCTGCACAAAGCAGAGGAGGAGGAGGGGCCGCGACCATGATCACCGACTCGCCATGAGGTGATGTACGTCAGGTCGGGGGGCAGGCATGCGGATGCGGGAGGGGGACCACGTTGAAAAATGACCTGACATTCATCAACATCGGCGGCCTTCGGTCGGGTAGCTTGCGGTGGTCGATCGGATGGATCCCAAAGGACAATGGTGGGCGCTCGTGAACGAGACAGGCGATATCGCCCGGTTCACCGCGCGCTTTTTCCATGAGGCTTTCCGCTCCCGCTTTGAATGGCGCGAACTCCTCCGCCAGGCTTTCGTGAACGGCTATCGTTCGCTGCCCCTGGTGGCGATCACCGCCTTCATCATGGGCATCGTGCTTACCGTTCAATCACGGCCCACACTGGCGCGTTTCGGCGCTGAGACGATGCTGCCCGCGATGGTCTCGATCTCCGTGGTGCGCGAGATCGCCCCGGTGATCACCGCGCTCATCTGCGCGGGCAAGATCGGGTCCAGCATCGGCGCGGAACTCGGTTCGATGAAAGTGACCGAGCAGATCGATGCGATGGAGGTTTCAGGAACGAACCCCTTCAGGTATCTCGTGGTCACACGGATATGGTCGACCATCCTCATGATCCCTTTGCTGGTGGTGCTCGCGGATGCCATCGCGATCTGGGCCTGCTATATCGGGGTGAACATGAAGGGCATCACCACTTGGCGCCTTTTCCAGCAGCAGGTCTTCGATTCGCTCGTTCTCAGCGATGTGCTTCCCGCACTGGTGAAATCCGTCTTCTTCGGACTGGCCATCGGCGTGGTGGGCTGCTACAAAGGATACACTACGGAAAAAGGCACCGAGGGTGTCGGCCGCTCAGCCCATTCCTCGGTCGTCGTCGCTTCTTTGCTCATCTTCATCCTCGACCTGGTCGCTGTGCAGATCACCGATATCCTCGGGTACAATTGATGGAGAACCGGACCGCTACCGAGACCACCGTCGTGCCGGCCGGGACGGAAACAGTGATCCGCGTCCGCGGCCTGCACAAGGCTTTCGGGGCGAACAAAGTGCTGCAGGGTTTCGACCTGGACGTCCGACGCGGGGAGAATGTGATGGTGCTCGGCAAGTCGGGGTCGGGAAAATCGGTGCTCATCAAGTGCATCGTGGGATTGCTCGTGCCGGACGCGGGCAGCATCAGCATACTGGGCCAGGATGTGCTGTCCCTGGACCATGAGGCGCTCGACCGCCTCCGCGTCAAGATCGGCTTCCTCTTCCAGAGCAGCGCGCTGTACGACTCGATGACCGTTCGAGAGAACCTGGAGTTCCCGCTGCGCAGGCATTGGTTCGCGCAGTCCCAGGCGGATCGGGACGCACTGGTGACCGAAGCCCTGGAGAATGTCGGATTGGAGTACACCACGGAGATGTATCCGAGCGAACTGTCCGGCGGTATGCGGCGAAGGATCGGGCTCGCTCGCACGCTCATCCTCCGGCCGGAGATCGTGCTCTACGATGAGCCCACGACCGGTCTCGACCCCATCACGGGCAAGGAGATCGTGGAACTCATCCTGCGGCTCCAGCGCAAGTACGGCACATCATCCGTGATCATCTCGCACGACCTGAACGTGGCCAGGCTCGCCGCCAACCGCGTGGCAGTGCTCATCGATGGGCGCAACCATGCGGAGGGCAGCTATGATCGGCTACGTGCGA
>CAZYPC010000210.1:0-3843 GCA_964649165.1 uncultured Chryseobacterium sp. | reverse complement strand
TTGTCGCCACCGACAACAGAGTACAGGCCAGCCGCAAGGAAGTCACCATTACTTAGTTCTGTAACGGAGGACAACTCGTTGACAGGTCCCAGAGAGCCGTACTCCCGCTCCCAAGCCAGCCCCCCCCCATATCCAGCTTTGCAGCATAGAGCCTGGATGAGGTGGAAACGGTCGACTGATAGCCCGCATAAGCGCCAACACTAACGTATGCGCTGTCGGTGGTGGCGATGACATTGGCCCGGCCGTCCCGAAATGGTCCGCCCAGGTAGCGGCGCCATTGCTCACTACCGAACTGATCAACTTTGATGATGCAGCCATTCCAGTCATCGGTATTGATGGTGTTCCGGCCGCCCAATACCAGGCCATCATCAACGCGAGCTGTGTCGATGGTAAAGCCGTCAGCACGAAGAGAGCCTACATATTCGTGTGTCCAGGTCACATTGCCTGAAAGATCCAGCATTGCCAAGAACATCCGCACCGGGGTACCAGCGTGGCTCATGGAGCCTACCGCATAACAGTTGCTGCTCCTGGCGCGTATCGCGGCGGCTGCGGATTCATCTGCTGTATCAGGGAATATTTCCACTGCCCAGAGACTGTCTGTTTGTTGCGAGAAGCGCCAGGCTGATCCGGTGTTTCTGTTGCCATCGTAGTTAGTTCCGGCCAATAGCACATCGCCATTTGGTAATAGAGTTGGACCATTTGCCCAACCTGGTTGAACCGAAAGACTGTCGCGACCATGAGAGGAAAGTTCGGTAATGTTCCCATCTGACCCGAGGGTCACAAAACAGATCCTCACGAAGCTGCTTGTTGTGGAATAGCCTTGTTCGACAAGTGTATAGCTCGTGTCGGTGCGGGCCATCCAGATACCGGATTCAGGCTGTTCTGCTTCAGTGAAATCGTGACGAATGCTGAATTGTTGAGAGTCCGCCTCGCAGGACAACATCCCTAATACCCACAGGACCATTGTCCTTTTTTTCATGTTCTATCGAACAATGGAGATGGACTGCCCATCGAGCAATTCAAACCTGCCGAACAAGGCGATGCGATAGAGTCCCGGCGCGTACTTGCTCACATCCAGGTCGATGATCTCCGGTCCGCTATGGATACGGGTGCGCTCGAGTTCGATCCCGTAAGCGTTGTAGAGCACGATGTGCCCCATAATCTCCGTCATCGGTAGATGTGTAATAACCCGAAGTTGATCTCTTGCGGGGTTGGGTGTAACGCGCATGCGCCATTTGTTGGCTACAGGGGCATTGGTGGTTGCCAGAATCATGCTCCGGTCCGCGCTATGAAGGCAGCGATCCGTCATCGCTCAATGACCAATCGCTCACTCCACCGCTCCCCGCGCTTATCCGTGTAGCTGAGCACATAGAGCCCCGGCTCATGCATACGCACGTTCAGGTCGATTTCCATGCTCTTGCCGCCGGGCTCGAAGCGCCGCACCAGCTTACCGCCCGCATCGAAGAGGCGGAACTCCCCCGTAGGCGGCTTGCCGGAACGGAAGCTGATGAAGACCCGATCACTTGTGGGGTTGGGGTAGAGCAGGATGTTGAGCGGCGAAGTGCCGGGCTCAGCGGGTTTTTCGGCAATGTGATCGAACTGCTCACAGCCGGGTACCAAGCAACCAAGACTATCCACGCGGATCACCCAGAGATCTTGTTGGCCGTCGTTGCACGAACCGGTCGCTACGATACTGCCATCCGGATCCTCGATCGCATGGCGCAGCCAGTGGACACTGAAGGAACTGTCCAAGGGCGGATGCCGGTAGGTGCGCATCCAGAGGCTGTCGCCGTTCGCGGCGAACTTCAGGAGAACGCCCTTGTCGCCACCGACGACCGAATAGAGTCCAGCCGCCACGAAGGAGCCATCGAGCAGCTCGGTCACCGAGGAGAAGGCGTTGACCGGGCCAGTAGCGCCATACTCCTTTTCCCAAACGACCTCGCCTTCCGCATCCAACTTGACGGCATAGAGCCTGTAGGAGGTCGTCACATTGTTCTGGTACACCCCGATAGCGCCCACGCCCACATAATTGCTGTCGGCGGTACTGATGGTGATCAACGGTTCATCGCGGTATGGGCCGCCGAGGTAGCGATGCCAATCTTCGTTGCCTTCCGCATCGGTCTTCAGGACGTATCCATGGTGGTTGCTCACCGAAGCTTGTGATCGGCCGCCCAGTATGAAGCCGCCATCGCACGTGGTATCCAGCGAATAGGCCACATCCTGCACGCTAGTACCATATTCCCGCACGTCCAGGACTTCACCTTCATTGGAAGCGAAGGCAAGGAACATCTGGCCTTCTTGTCCGGAATGCCAAACCCCGCCACCGCACAGGATCATTCCGTCCGAGGTCCTGACCATGGTGCCGAAGGATTCATCAGTGCTGTCCGGGAAGACCTCATTGCTCCAAAGGCTGTCCAGCGCATTGCTGAACTTGTACAGCCGCGCCGCCAACCTATCGCCATCATCTGTAATGCCATGGAGCAGCAGGCCGGCATCGAATTCACAGGACCCGTTGGCCCAACCAACGAAGCACGAAAGGCTATCCCGACCATATGATGAGATTTCCTCTAGCTCGCCATCGAAAGCAACAGCAGCAAAGCCGATGCGGAAGAACTCATTCAATGTATCGTGGCATCCCTCGACTATGAAATATCCTGAGTCGCTACTAAGAACAGTCCAGCCCATTTCCGAACCCTGTGCGTCATGGAAATCATTGCGCGTACTGAACTGTTGAGCGTGTGCGATAGCTGAAATGCTCACGAAACAGGGCACGGCGAGCGAGTACAAGGACCACATCGCGCTAGCGAACAATGGAGATGGATTGACCATCCAGCAGGTCATATCTGCCGAACAAGGCGATGCGGTAGAAACCTGGGGCATACTTGCTCACGTCCATGTCGATCAACTCCGGACCACTATGGATCCTAGTGCGTTCGAGTTCTATCCCGTAGGCGTTGTAGAGCACGATGTGCCCCATGATCTCTGTCATCGGCAAATGTGTGGTGACCCGCAGCTGATCCCGGGCTGGGTTGGGCGTCACGCGCATGCGCCACTTGTTCGCTGTCGGCTTGTCGGTAGTGGCCAAGATCATGCTACGGTCCGCGCCGGGCAGTTCCACAGGTTCTTCCAGAGTCTGCCCGAGGTAATGTACCAGCAGGTCGCGGGCGAGCACATGGCCGCCATAGCGTTCCTCGTTGGCGACAGCTTGAAGGTCATTTTCTGCCTGTTCCACGGTGGCGACCGCGTGTTCCGGGTCCAGCATCACATCGCGCACAATGGCGAGCACCGTGGCCTCCTCGCTCGTCAAGCCGTAATTGGCAGGATCAGCAAGCCAGTCCTCCGCTTCCGCCCATTCGCCTTGCGCTAGCAGCAGATGAAAACGCTCCACGGACGTACCGGGCAGCTCGGCGTCGGTCATCACCAGCCACAGGCTGTCCAGCGGATCGTTGATCGTATCCGCGAGCAGCTTGCGCGCAAAGTCGTGCCGGGCGCGCTCGGCATCACGCAGCACCCCGCTCATTTCGGCCTCCACGTAGGGTTTCCAACTGTCCCCATTGCCCTGGTTCTCCATGATCAGGTTGTAGTAGTAGGGGGCCAGGGCGGCCCTCACGGCGATGAGCACATCGGGGCTGAGGCGACCGGCCGCAAGCAGCACCTGGCTCAAGTGCCAGGGGTCCATGGCCGGCTCGCGAGCGATGGCCGCGAGCTGGATGTCGTCGCGCACAGGCATGGAGGCGATCAGTAGGTTGCGCAGGCTGTATGAACTGACTGCCGGATCCTTGATCTGGTCGCGCAGGTAAGCGGGGTCGCCGCCGTCCATCTCGCCAGCATAGAGTTCCCTTA
>CAZYPC010000209.1:0-3853 GCA_964649165.1 uncultured Chryseobacterium sp. | reverse complement strand
TCTTGTCGAGCACCGCATAGATGAGCTCCTCTCCTTCCAGGAAACGCGCGGCCTGGGTGTAGCGCTCCTTGTCCTTCTTGGCGTAGGTCAGCGGGAGTTCGACGGCGCAGGTGTCGAGCAGTCCAGCGCCTTGCACAAGCGGCTTTTTCTGGGCGGAGGCTCCGGCAGCATCGAGCAAGGCCGCCGCCAGCAGCGCAGCAGGAATGAAGTTCTTCATCCCGGCAAAGATGCTGTCGGGGGCGACGGAAGTCGCGGGATCCGGCCGATCCACAGCGGCGCGTGGGCAACCCGATCCCCAAGAACCGCGAATGCGCCGCGTCGGGTGGGACCTTTGGCGGCCATGCGCCGCGCGACCATCTCTGTCCTGCTCTTGTGCATCATCGGCGCCATCGGCTGGTGGCTGTGGGGTTGGAACAGCCAGGGACGGCAACACGCGGACCCGTGGCGCATCGTTCCGGCGAACGCTGCGGTTATCATCGAAGTACCCACGCCTCTGGCCACTTGGGAACGCTTCAAGAGCACATCCCAAGCGTGGAACGGCTGGAGCACGTATTCGGCCTGTCGCGCCATCGATTCCTTGATGGTGGACCTCAGCCAAAAACTCGAAGGCACCGAAGGAGCAGCGACGCTTACCGCCAACTCGGACATGGTCGTGGTGCTCACGGCGGCGGAGGATGGTTTCAACGTGACACTCGGCTGGTCTTTCACCGATCAGCGCGTATTGGAAAAGTTCGATGGCGTGCTGCCTGGTGTACGAACGGGGCGCAAAGTGATCCCTGCCACGGGTGCTTCGCCAGCGCTGGAGTGCACCATCAGCAACGGCCTGCTGCTGCTCAGCACGTCCACGCAGGAGTTGACCGATGCCCTCGGCCGTTTGAAAGATGGCGCAGCGCAGGACACCCTGTTGACCGCGGCACGCGCAACACTCGGGGAAGCCGGTGATGCGCACATGCTCGTTCACCTCGGTCGCACCCAACGGCTGCTGAACACCTGGCTCCTGCCCGAAGCGCTGAGCGCTGTTGAAGAAGTGGAAGGCTGGGCCGCGCTGGATCTGCGCGCACGCCCCGAAGCCACCCTGCTGAGCGGCATGCTCTTCACGTCCAGAACCCCGCGACTTCTGTCAGCCCTCCAGGAGCAAGGTGCGGGTGCAGCGAACATGGGACGCGTGCTGCCTGCGCGCCTCACGTCCCTCTGGCAGGTGAACATCAGCGATGCCGCCAAGTGCGCGGCCGCCATGGCCGAAGGCACCACGGACCTGTTCGACGCGTACGGCGCCTGGGCCTACGGCGCAGCAGGCGTGGCGACGGCGGGGTCTCCAACGGACAGCACGGAGCGCGCGTGGGCGGTGATCACCACCGAGGACCCGCCGCGTGCTGTGGAGACCTTGCGTCGCCGATGCGCAGGTTGCGATACGCTCGCTTACCGCGACGTGCGCATGACGCGCTCCTCGGACACCGCAGCGCTCGCAGCGGTTTGGGGTACGCCCTTCGAACGCTTCGAACGACCGTGGTGGTGCCTGCTGGGCGACCGCGTGGTCTTCAGTGATCAGGTGGGCGCCTTGCGCGAAGCCATCGATGCGTGGACCGATGGCAGCTCGTTCCAGCAGGATGCGCGCAACGGTGCGATCATGCAGCGGTATGGGTCCGAAGCCGGCTACACCTGGTGGTGCGATGGCCTGGCCGGCATCGAAGCACTACGGCCCCTCATGAAACCGCGTGGCGAGGAAGCTTTCAACGCGCATCGCGAAGGATGGCGCAGTACAGGGTCCTGCCTGGTGCAACTCGTGCAGGACGCACCCGGTCGTGTTCAGGTCACGGCATGCATGGCCGGAACCAATGTGGCGGTGGCGAACACCTCTTCACCCACGAGCGCGGAAGGGAAATGGAGCGTTTCCGTCGGCGCTCCCATCATCGCCGGGCCATTCCTGCTGACGGACCATTTGAGCCGCACGAAGCAGGTGCTGGTGCAGGACAAGAAGAACCGCGTACACCTCATCTCCTGCACGGGGAAGATCCTCTGGCAGCGCGAACTGGATGGGCCGATCCTCGGCGCCGCGCACCAGGTGGACCGCTACAAGAACGGCAAGCTGCAGATGCTCTTCAATACGGCCGACCGCATCTACCTCATCGACCGCAACGGCGAGAACGTAACGGGCTTCCCGGTCACGCTGCCGCGGAAAGCTAGCGCGCCACTGAACGTCTTTGACTACGACGGCACGAAGGAGTATCGGGTACTTGTCCCGACGTCCGATGCACTGCTGTTGAACTACGACATGAACGGAAAAGCGGTGGAGGGCTGGACGCCCCCGAAGACACCGGCGGTATGTGAACTGCCCGTGGAACACCTGCGCGTCCGTGGAAAGGACCATCTCGTGCTCGTGGACCGCGACGGAGGGATCACAGTCCTGGACCGGCGCGCAGCGCCGCGATACACACCCAAGCTCGTCGCCAAGGACGCCGCGAGGTTCCTGGGCATCATGCCGGGGCTGGAGATCGGGGAAACGCGGCTGCTGTGGGAGGATGTGGAGCGCAACCGCCTGCGCGGGCGTTTCGACGGGCCGATCGACACCCTGAGCATGGCCGCTGACAGCACCCTGATGAAAGGCCTTCTCCCTTACCCCTGGTCCGGTACAACGGCGGAAGTGATGCCGCACATGCTCGAAGCGGACATCGACGTGGACGGCGTGAAGGAGCGTGTGGTCGCTGGTGTGGATGGCCGTGTTTCGGCGGAAGCCATCCGCCCATGAGCGACATCAGCACATCGGAGGATATCCGACGGCTGGTCGACACCTTCTACCGACGCCTTGTGACCGACCCGCTCATCGGACGGTTCTTCGAAGGTCTTGACCTGGACCACCACCTGCCGCGCATCCGCGCTTTCTGGGAGATGGTGCTACTGAACAAGCCGGGCTATACAACGAACGTCACGGACGTACACCTGCGGCTGAACCAGCGCATACCCATGGAACGCGCGCACTTCGACCGCTGGCTGGAGCTTTTCAGAGAGACGGTGGACGAGTTGTTCACCGGGCCGAACGCGGAAGAGTCCAAGATGCGGGCGCTCTCGATCGCTACCGTGATGCTGGTGAAGATCCAGCAGATGGAACGCTGATGACGCTGATGGAACCGATCTGCGCTGATCCGAGGCTTCATTCTTATCCGCGCCCATCCGCCCTATCAGCGTCATCGGCGTTCCTTTCTGTCAGTTCCGCGGCTTGCGCAGCCAGATCCGCTGCCCGGCCTTCAGTTCGCTCGCGATGCCCAGCTCATTGTACTTGGCCAGCTTCTTCAGCTTCACGCCGTAGCGCTGGCTGATGCCCCAGAGCGTTTCGCCCTCTTCGGCAATATGGAACTCGGCATGTCTGGCTTTGTTGCGCTTGGGCTGGATGTAGACCACCTGTCCTTCTTCGAGCGACTCGTCCTTCCCCATGTCGTTCCAACCCGCGATCCAGCCGGGCATCTGCTCCAGCTCCTGCGCGATGCGCGTGATGGTCTCCCCACCCTTCGCTTTCACGAACTTCACGTTGCCATCGCTCCGGAAGATCTCACGACCACCACCGATGGTGACCGTGCCCATCTCTTCCGTGGGCTTCCGGTTGCGGTTCTTCACCGGCTTCTCCGGCGTATTCTCCTTCCGGGCGTAGCTCACATCAACTCCCTGGTCCAGCTTGTTCAACTCGTACCGCTCGATGAGGTCGATGAGCTTGGCCGGATAGCGCGGATCCGTGGCGTAACCGGCCTTCTTCAGGCCATGCGCCCAACCCTTGTAGTCCGTCGGCTTCAGCTCGAACAGCCCGGCATAGCGCGGGCGCTGCAGGAACCTGCTGTGGTCCTCGAAGCTGTCCTCGTCGCGC
>CAZYPC010000208.1:0-3877 GCA_964649165.1 uncultured Chryseobacterium sp. | reverse complement strand
GCATCTTCACCTATGACCTGTTCTGCCTGGGCGTGAAAGGCAAGGAACAGTTCGCATTCACCGCACCAGTGACGGCCGGAGCAGAATTGAAGATCGCGCTTGATGCAGTGGATGACAATGCTCTACGGCGAATGTTGAAGACCCAAGGTCGCGTTGAGCGGGATTTGCTTGATGAAGCCGGGTATCTCAACTGGTCGGTCGTTGATCGACGGCGGCGGCAGGTGAATGCGGCGAAACAAGCGCTGAAGAATGAGTTGTGGGATGTCGTCTTTCCTTGCGCGGGAGAATCGGCGCGCCCATCGGGTGGTGATGAGGTACCCATGCCGATCGAACTGGCGGAGTGAACTTACCCGATGGTCCACGTATGCTCACCCTTGAGCAACGCAGGGTCACAGGCTTCCAGCCTGTGAAGAGCGCTCCACAGGCTGGAAGCCTGTGACCCGGCCTCGTTCATTCATTGAACAGATCGCGCAGCTCGACATATGCGCCCTGGTGCTCATGCCTCGCGATGTACGCCTCGATCCGACGTAGATGTACAGCATCGCGCACGAGCCGGTCAAAGTTCTCATCCATCCAAAGACGTCCACGTTGGCCGATCACCTTGTTGATCGCGTTCCCCGTGAATGACTTCCAGCTATGAAGCACATCCGACAGGTCGATCCCCACCTGGGGTGCCACCAGGACATGCACATGGTTCCCCGCGATGGCGAAGCTGCCGAGGCGATAGCGTTCCCCCTCGAAGAAGCGGAGCGCGTCGACCATGATGCGCAGGGCCTCCGGACGCTTCAAGATGCACGAGCCGTAGCCGGCGTCCAGCCAGCGTTGCACCCGGCGGTGGAACAGGTTGTACCATTCCTCCCTCAGCGCTGGCGTCAGATGCCTCACGAGCGCGGTGCCGTGGCGGCGCACCCATGCGGCACGGTCGGCATCCAACTGCGCCAATTGCTCTTGCGGAAGACTATCCGCCAACCGCCAGGTCACGAAGTACAACTTCCCGTCCTGTTGCCAGTGCGGAAGGTTACGGCGGGTTACGTCGACCTCTCCGTACTCGTCGAAGTAGAGGTCGTCTTCGTAGGTTTCCATGACTTGAACCGCCTGGCTTTTTCTTCACAGGCTGGAAGCCTGTGACCCTGAGAGCGCTCCTGGGTCACAGGCTTCCAGCCTGTGAAGACGACCTACCCGATGGTCCACGTATGCTCCCCCTTGAGCAAGGCGTCCAGATCTCCGGCACCCTTTCGCTCTTTGGCTTGCATCACCTGTGCAGTGAGCTTCGCTTCGTGCGTCGGGCGTTCGTTCACATAGAACACACCGAACGGCCGGGGCATCGCGCCCTCCAGACGCGGATCCTCGAACAGCCGCACCAGGATCGACGCCTTGAAGTTGTCGCGCTCGTCGTGGATCCAGCAATCGTTCGGAGAGAAGCCGGGGCCGATGTCGATGATGCGCGGCTTCATTTCCTTGATGCAGATGCCTTTGGTGCCGTTCGCGAACGTGAGCGGCTTGCCGTGCTCCACGAACAGGCTGTGGATCGGCTTCGTCGCCTTTTCGGTAAAAGTCTCGAAGGCACCGTCGTTGAACACGTTGCAGTTCTGGTAGATCTCCACCAGCGAGGTGCCGCGGTGCGCGTCGGCGCGTGCGAGGATCTCGCGCATGTGCTTGGGATCACGGTCCATGCTGCGCGCGATGAAGGTGCCATCGGCGCCTTTCACCAACGCGAGCGGATTGAAGGGGTGGTCCGTGCTTCCCATCGGCGTGCTACGCGTAACGGCACCTTCCGGACTGGTCGGGGAATACTGGCCCTTGGTGAGGCCGTAGATCTCGTTGTTGAATAGCAGGACGTTCACGTCAACGTTGCGGCGCAGCAGGTGGATGATGTGGTTGCCGCCGATGCTCAGCGCGTCACCGTCCCCGGTGATCATCCACACGCTCAACTCAGGGCGCACGCTGCGCAGGCCGCTCACGATGGCCGGCGCGCGCCCGTGGATGCCATGCAGGCCGTATGTGTCCAGGTAGTATGGGAAGCGCGAGGAGCAGCCGATGCCGCTGATGAAGACCACGTCCTCTTTCTTCTTGCCGCTCTGCTCGAGCAGCGTCTGCACCTGTTTCAGGATGCTGTAGTCGCCGCAGCCCGGGCACCACCGCACCTCCTGATCAGAGGAAAATTCCACTTTGTCATTCCGGCCTTGAGCCGGAATCGCGTTGATCCCGTTCGTCGTGCTCATGACTTCAACACATGAAGAACGCCCGCGCGGATCTCCTCGCTCGTGAACGGCATGCCTTGGATCTTGTTGAGCCCCTGCGCATCGCACAGGAACTCGGCGCGCAGCAGTTGCCGGAGCTGCCCGCTGTTCATCTCGGGGATCAGCACCTTCTTGTACTTTTTCAGCAGCGGGCCGAGTCCTTTGTTGAAGGGGAACATGTGGCGGATGTGTACGTGTGCCACGCTGTGCCCTTCCTGTTGAAGTTGCAGCGCGGCCGTGCGGATCGCGCCGTAGGTGGAGCCCCAGCCGACGATGAGCAGATCACCTTCGGGTGGACCGCTGTCCAAACGGATCGGTTTGAACCGATCGGCGATGCGCGCGACTTTCTCCGCCCGCAGGCGCACCATTTTCTCGTGGTTCGCCGGGTCGTAGCTGATGTTGCCGGTCTTGTCCTGCTTCTCGATGCCACCGATGCGGTGTTGCAGGCCGGGCTGCCCGGGCAAGGCCCACGGGCGCACACCTCGCTCATCGCGCTCATATGGCAAATATGGAGAGCTGTCATTCCGGCCTTGAGCCGGAATCGCGACGAACGGTGGCTTGATATCCGGCAGGCTCTTCGCCTCGGGGAAACGCCACGGCTCCGATCCGTTGGCGATGTATCCGTCGGTGAGCAGGATCACCGGCGTCATGTGCTCGAGCGCGAGTTGCACGGCTTCAAAAGCCATGTCGAAACAATCGATCGGCGTGCTGGCGGCGATCACCGGGATCGGCGCTTCGCCGTTGCGGCCATGCACGGCCTGCCAGAGGTCTGCCTGTTCGGTCTTGGTGGGTAGGCCGGTGCTGGGACCACCACGCTGCACGTTCACGATCACCAGCGGGATCTCCAGCATGAAGGCCAGGCCCATGGCCTCGGTCTTCAGCGCGATGCCCGGACCGCTGCTGGCCGTCACGCCCAGCGCACCGCCGTAGCTCGCGCCGATGGCCGATGCGATCGCGGCGATCTCGTCCTCCGCCTGGAAGGTGAGCACCCCGAAATTCTTGTGGCGCGAGAGTTCGTGCAGGATGTCGCTCGCGGGTGTGATGGGATAGCTGCCGTAAAAGAGATCGAGCTTCGCTTTCTGCGCCGCGGCGATCAGCCCCAGCGCAACACCCTGGTTGCCGGTGATCGCGCGGTAGGTGCCTTTCGGCATGGGCGCGGGCTTCACCTCGAAGCGCGTGGTGAAGGTCTCGCTGGTGTCGCCGTAGTGGTAGCCCGCCTTGAGCGCCCGCATGTTGGCGTCGAGCAGTTCGGCCTTCTTCCCGAACTTCTGCTGCAGGAAGCGCTCGCTGTTGGCGAGGTCGCGGCTGAACATCCAGTTGATGAAGCCCAGCACGAACATGTTCTTGCAGCGGTCCTTCTCCTTCATGCCGAGGGTGGTGCCCTCGAGCGCGTTGCGCGTCATCTTGGTCACGTCAACGCTGTGCAGCGTGTAGGCGGCCAGTGTGCCGTCGGTGAGCGGGTCGGCCTCGTCGATGTAGCCGGCCAGGCGCAGGTTCTTCTTGTCGAAGCCGTCGGTGTTGGCGATGATGGTGCCGCCCTGCTTCAACTTGTTGAGGTTGGCCTTCAGCGCGGCGGCGTTCATCACCACCAGCACGTCGCACCGGTCGCCCGGGGTGAAGATCTCCACGCTGCCGAA
>CAZYPC010000207.1:1275-3887 GCA_964649165.1 uncultured Chryseobacterium sp. | reverse complement strand
GTGCCCCACAGGTCGCGCAACGTGCTTAACGTGTTCCCGGCGATATCCTGCCACATGGTCCACTTCGAGAAGTCGTTCACTTCACCGGCGGTGAGCACGCCGTGAGCAGCGGTCTTTTTTTCTTCCGGGCGCTCTTCGAACGCTCGATCCGCCTCTTCCGTCACCTCCATGTCCTTCGCATCGAACCCCATGGGCGGTGCCGAGTAGAGCATCTCCACCTCCCGCATGGGCATGGCGAACGTGCCTACCGCATCGAGCGTCGCTGGCGAGGTCGGAGACGTCAGTCCGATGCTTCCACCGAATGTGGGTTCCGCATATGCAGGGGCGAAGTCGACCCGGGTGGATGATGCGGCGATCGACTTGGCGGCCAGGTGGCGCTCGCGTTTGGGCTTGCTCTTGTCCTCTTTCACGGCGAAGTCCACTTTCTCATCGGCATTCACGCGCACGATTCGCGTCTCGGACTCGTACCCGTCGTAGTTGACCACGCACTTGTATTCGCCCGTATCCAGGCGCACATTGAAGTTGCCGTACCGGTCCGTGAGCACGGAGGCGATCAGCTCATCGCCGCGGTAGATGTCCACGTTGCCGTAGCCGAGGGCGCTGCGCCCCGTGCCTTCGTGCAGGTTGCCGCTGATGCATTGTGCCAGGGCCGTATGGATCGTACCGATGAGCAGGAGGGAAAGGAGCAGGGGCCGCATGTGAGTGGGGGTTGAGTGATGATGCGCACTCCTACACGCGATCCGGCATCAGGTTCGATCGCTCTGCTCTTTTCTCCTGCTTTCCGCATCTTCGCCTGCCATGCGCATCCTCGTCACCGGATCGAACGGCCTGTTGGGCCAGAAGCTGGTCGCCGCGTTGCGGAATGATGCGACCGTGAAGCTCATCGCCACCTCCCGTGGAGAGGATCGCACTCCTGATCCAGGAGGCTACATCTACATGGCGCTGGATTGCACGGACCAGGCCGCCATCCATCGCGCTTTCGATGAGGTGCATCCTGATGCGGTGATCCACACCGCCGCGATGACCAATGTGGATGCGTGCGAGTTGGATCCGGACGCCTGCCGGTTACAGAACGTAACGGCGGTGCAGCACCTGGTGGATGCGTGCAGGGATGTTGATGCGCACCTGATCCACCTCAGCACGGATTTCATCTTCGACGGGAAGAATGGTCCGTATCGCGAAGAGGACACGCCGAACCCGCTCAGCATCTACGGACACAGCAAGTGGGATGCGGAACGGATCGTTGTCGATAGTGGCTTGAGCAAATGGGCCATAGCACGCACGATCATCGTCTACGGGATCGCCAAAGGACTCAGCCGGAGCAACGTGGTCCTGTGGGCGAAAGGCGCGCTGGAAAAAGGACAGCCGATCAAGGTGGTGGATGACCAATGGCGCATGCCCACACTGGCCGAGGACCTCGCGGATGGCTGCATCCGCATCGCGAAGCGGGGTACCACCGGCATCTTCAACCTCAGCGGCCCGGACGGTATGAGCATCCTTGAACTCGTGCAGCGGGTCGGCCGGTTCTTCGATCTGGATCCCAGCGTGATCACACCCGTTACTTCGGAGAGCCTCGGTCAGCCGGCAAGGCGCCCTGCACGCACGGGTTTCGTTCTGGACAAGGCCCGCCACGTTCTTGGTTATGCGCCGCATGGTCTGGAAGAGGGACTGACCATTCTGCGGGACCAACTGGCCAGGACAGATTGACGATGCGCCGCAAGCTCGCGCAACGTCCATGGAAGGAGGGATTGAAGGATCTCTTCACCCTGCACGCCGCAGAGCGTCGCGGGATGGGTCTGCTGCTCGCGGTCTTCTTCATGGCCGCCACCTGGGTCGTGTATGAGCAGTACATCGCGCCTGATCCGGTGAAGGACAAGGTCGCCTTGACGTTGGTGGAGGATGTGCGCGCTGCGAGCGGATCTTCGATCGCCGAGGCCCAACGATCGGATCGCCAGGATGATGGGCGGGAGCTGCTACTGTTCGCGTTCGATCCGAACCACCTTCCCGTCGAACAATGGGTCGCGCTCGGACTCAGCGAGCGCCAGGCTGCCGCGATCCATCGTTATGAGGATAAAGGAGGTCGCTTCCGTGCAAAAGGCGATCTCCGGAAAATGCATGTCGTCTCCCCGGAACTGTTCGAGCGCTGGGAGCCCTACATCCTGCTGCCGGACTCCCTTCTGCAGGGATCGTTCGCTCAGGGTGAACGCTCCCTGACGTTCCGGGAAAAGGACTCGACAAGGGCCCGGTACACTGAGAGAACCTCCGCTCATGCCGAAGCGGTCGTAGAGGTCAACACCGCCGACACGAACAGGCTGGTCCAGGTGCGCGGCATCGGTCCCGCCTTCGCGCGAAGCATCGTGAAGTACCGCGAGCGGCTGGGCGGTTTCCACAGCCTGGACCAACTGGGCGAGGTCTATATCCTGCGGGACAAGCCCGATGCGGTCGCCGAGTTGAGGTCACGGTTGCTGCTGGATACCGCGATGGTCCGCCGATTCCAACTGAACACCGTGACCGCTGAAGAACTGGGGCCGCATCCGTACGCCGGCTGGAAAGTCGCCAAGGCACTTGTGGCGTACCGCAAGCAACATGGCCCCTTCAAGACCGTGGCCGAC
>CAZYPC010000207.1:0-1175 GCA_964649165.1 uncultured Chryseobacterium sp. | reverse complement strand
TGAAGGCCGCCATCCGCGCGGTGCCGGATTTCCCCAAACCGGGCATCCTGTTCCGTGACATCACTCCGGTGCTGGAGGACGCGGCTCTCTGCAACGCCTGTGTTGACGGTTTCACGGATGCGCTGAAAGGCCAACGCATCGATGCGATCGCCGGGATCGAGAGCCGGGGCTTTCTTTTCGGGATGCCTTTGGCGATGAAGCTCGGCGTGCCCTTCGTCACGGTTCGCAAGAAGGGCAAGCTGCCTTGGAAGACCGTGGCGTACAAGTACGACCTGGAGTACGGCAGTGCGGAAGTGGAGATGCACGTGGATTCCGTGAAGCCGGGTATGAGGGTGCTCGTGCATGATGACCTTCTCGCCACCGGTGGTACGGCCATGGCCGCAGCGGAACTTGTCCGCCGGCAGCAGGGCACCGTCGCGGGCTTCAGCTTTCTGATCGAACTCTCCTTCCTGCAAGGCGTTGATCGCCTGCGGCCCTACAATGCGGAGATCCTCCGCCTCGCCACTTATTGACCAATACCATCGGCCGCCTGATCGCGGACGTACGAGCATGCAACTCACCACCACCGAGAACCAGACGATGATCACGCAGGCCGTGCGTGATCTCGTGGAACGCGAAGTACGTCCCAACTTGATGGAGTGGGATGAATCACAGCACTTCCCCAAAGAGCTCTTCACCGACCACTTCGGCCCTGCAGGGATGTTGGGCGTGTTCGTGCCTGAGGAATACGGCGGGGCGGGGCTCGGCTACCATGAGTATGTGGACACCATCGTTGAGGTGGCCCGCGTCTGTGGCAGCATCGGCCTGAGCGTGGCCGCCCACAATTCGCTCTGCACGGGCCACATCAACTACTTCGGGAACCACGAGCAGAAGAAGAAGTGGCTGACCAAGCTCGCCACCGGTGAATGGCTGGGCGCCTGGGCGCTCACCGAACCCGGCACCGGCAGTGATGCCATGCGCATGAAGTGTACCGCGAAGAAGGAAGGGAAGGAGTGGGTGCTCAACGGCACCAAGTGCTGGATCACCCACGGGATCAGCAGCGACGTGATCGTGGCCATCGTGCGCACCGGTGAACTGCTCGACAGCAAGGGCATGACGGCCTTCGTGATCGAACGCGGCACCCCGGGCCTGAAGGCAGGCAAGAAGGAGAACAAGCTCGGCATGCGCGCGAGCGA
>CAZYPC010000206.1:0-3929 GCA_964649165.1 uncultured Chryseobacterium sp. | reverse complement strand
GGCGGGCCCGGAATGGAGTTCGGCTACTCCGTGCGGCAGTGTGCCGATGGTGGATATGTGCTGGTCGGCTCCACCGAGAGTTTCGGCACGGGCGACCGCGACATCTATCTGGTCCGTACGGATGTGAACGGAGACACGCTGTGGACGAAGACCTATGGCGGTGCGGGCTTCGATTCCGGTTGGGAGGTGGCGCTGACGGATGACGGAGGCTACATCTTCTGCGCGCTTCTCGATCTGCACTCGCTCGTGGCCAAAGTGGATGCGCAAGGCGGGATCGAATGGACGACCGAACTGCCGGACATCGCCCATGCGATCGCGCGAACGGACGATGGGGAATACATCGTTGCCGGCACCACATTCAGCGAGCCCGACAACTACGACGTATCCGCCACGCGGTTGACATCGCTGGGTGAACCCGTATGGACGCGGACCTACGGAACGTTCGAGGGATCGGTGGCGCTTTCCGACCAGGCCACTGATATTTCCCCCACCTCCGATGGCGCCTACATCCTCTATGGGTCCGGGAGGTACAGTTTCAGCCTCGGCATGCCGAGCGATCATTTCCTCCTGAAGATCGACAACGCCGGAGACACGCTCTGGACAAGGACGTACGGTGGGAGCGGCTTCGATGGTGGATTCTCGGCGGAGGAAACCGACGATGGTGGCCTCATCCTCCTCGGCGCCACCACCAGCTTCGGCGGTAACAAGTACGAGGTCATACGGACCAACGGACAAGGTTCCGTCCAATGGTCCACCACAGTGGATGGAGAAGGCGGGGCGGACGAGGGCTACGAGATCCGCCAGACCCCGGATGGCGGTTATGCCTTCGCCGGGCGCATCGTGGATGAGGATACGGACATGTCGTCGGTGTATCTGGTGAAATTGGACGCGCTCGGCGATACGACCTGGACCAGAACCTTCCGACAAGGCCAGGGCACGGGCATCGAACTGACGAGTGATGGCGGCTATGCCGTCGTGGGCTTTTCGGCCAGCATCGGAGCCGGCTTGAACGATATGTACCTGGTCAAGACGGACGAGAGCGGGGTGATCGTCGGCCAAGCGGAGCCTGCACCTCGGGAAGTCCCGCAGGCCTTCGTTTTTCCGGACCCGGTCACGGACCAGGCATCGATCCGCTTCCCCAACCCGCAAAGGGCTGATGCGACGTTCCTGTTGTTGGATCCGCTCGGACAAACCATCAGGACACAACGCTGCGGCGTGGTCGATAGGATCGTTCTCGAAAGGCGGGATCTGCCCCCGGGACAGTATCAGTTCGTCATTGGTGACGACCAGGGCCGCCTCGCCCGGGGTCGATTGACCCTTGAATAGGGAGGGCGATCCCGCTGTGACCTCCGCGTCATGCCGCGTCCCCATGGTGCGCGCCGTGGCGAACCGAAGGTCGAAAGACGCACCCCGCTTCGTCCCGGCGGCGAACGCATCCGTCCGGGAAGCGCCGCGTCTTGCTCCCGTTTGGTCTTTCTTCGCGGCCCGAACGAACGGACGTGAACACGCTGCACGCCATCATCCTCGCGATCATCGAGGGCCTCACGGAGTTCCTGCCCGTGAGCAGCACCGGTCACATGATCATCGGCAGCAGCCTGATGGGCATCGCCCAGAGCGATCTCGCGCCCGTCTTCACCGTGGCGATCCAGTTCGGTGCCATCCTCAGCGTGGTGGTACTGTATTGGCGGCGCTTCTTCGAGAACTTCCGGCTCTATCCGCTGCTTTTCGTGGCCTTCCTGCCGGCGGCGTTTTTCGGAGTGCTCTTCGGGCATGCCATCGAAGTGCTTTTGGAGAACGTTACCGTCGTGGCCGTCGCACTGCTCCTCGGTGGAGTCGTGCTCCTCTTCATCGACCGCTTGTTCCCGCACGATGATGAGGAGCGACCGGGTGAGCTGAACTGGAAGAACGCGCTGATCATCGGCAGCTTCCAAGTGATCGCCATGGTACCGGGCGTCAGTCGCAGCGCCGCTACCATCATTGGTGGGCTTACACAGAAGCTTTCCCGCAAGCAGGCGGCGGAGTTCTCCTTCTTCCTGGCGGTGCCCACCATGTTCGCCGCGACCGCCAAGAGCCTTTGGGACTATATCAAGGCCGGCAACTCCTTCACGGCTGAACACTGGCAGCTCTTCGCGGTAGGCAATGCGGTCGCCTTTATCGTGGCGATGCTCGCGATCCGGGGCTTCGTCGGCTTCCTCACCAAGCACGGCTTCCGTGTCTTCGGTTGGTACCGCATCGTGGTGGGGGCCGGTCTGCTGCTGTTGATCGGTTCAGGTGCCGACCTTCGGGTGTTCTGACGCCATGGAAGCCATCGACCCGGAGTCCGGCGCGATCCTGCTGGTGGACAAGCCGCTCACGTGGACGAGCTTCAACGTGGTGGCCAAGTTGCGCGGAGCGCTGCACAAGCTCTGCGGCCACCGTGTGAAGGTGGGTCATGCCGGGACGCTCGATCCGCTGGCCACCGGCCTGCTCATCCTCGGGACAGGCAAGATGACGAAGCTGTTGCCCGAACTCACAGCGCAAGACAAGGAGTATATCGCTACGCTGCGACTGGGCGCGACCACGGCCAGCTATGATGCCGAAACGCCCGCGCTGGAAAGCCGGCCGTGGGAGCACATCACCGAGAGCGACATCCTCGCAGCACTCAGCGGCTTCCTGGGTGACATCCAGCAGCGCCCCCCAAACTTCTCGGCCAAGCGCTTCCAGGGGGAACGCGGGTACAACCTGTCCCGCTGGGGCGAACCGGTTGAAATGACCCCGGTCCCGGTGCGCATCGACGCCTTGGAACTGCTTGGCATCAACGACGCGGAAGCCACGTTACGCGTGGCGTGCAGCAAGGGTACCTACATCAGATCACTAGCCCATGACGTAGGCCAGGCGCTCGGGTGCGGCGCCTACCTGAGCGGGCTCAGGCGTACACGGAGCGGCACGTACTCGGTGGGGGATGCCCTTACCGTGGAACAGTGGTCAGCTTGGCTCGATAAGTGGGTGGAAGCAGGCAATCGACTGAAGTCCAGAGCACTTAACGCTCGCTTCACGATCCGTATATCTTCGGCCCCCCCAAAACCAAAAACGGGTCCGTAAACCCGACTCTTCCATGAAGCTCACCGCTTTCAAATTCGCCGTACCCAAGGAACAGATCGCTCTCTACCCCACCAAGGACCGCGACGGCAGCAAACTGATGATCCTGCACCGCAAGACGGGCAAGATCGAGCACAAGAAGTTCAAGGACATCATCAACTACTTCGATGAGGGCGACACCTTCATCGTGAACGACACCAAGGTGTTCCCGGCCCGCATGTGGGGCAACAAGGAGAAGACCGGTGCCAAGATCGAGGTGTTCCTGTTGCGTGAACTCAACCGCGACAGCCTGTTGTGGGACGTGGTGGTGGATCCCGCCCGCAAGATCCGCATCGGCAACAAGCTCTACTTCGGCAAGGACGATGAGCTCGTCGCGGAAGTGATCGACAACACCACGAGCCGGGGCCGCACGCTACGCTTCCTGTTCGACGGTACGTACGAGGAGTTCAAGGCGACCATCACCGCCATGGGTGAAACGCCGCTGCCGCACTACATCAAGCGCGAGACCGAGGAGAGCGATGCGGAGCGTTACCAGACGATCTACGCGCAGCATGAAGGTGCCGTGGCCGCACCGACCGCCGGTCTGCACTTCAGCCGCGAGCTGATGAAGCGCATGGAGCTGAAGGGCATCCACTTCGCGGGCGTCACCCTGCACATCGGCCTGGGCACCTTCCGCCCAGTGGAGGTGGAGGACCTCACCAAGCACAAGATGGACAGTGAGCAGGTGCTCATCACCCAGACCGCTTGTGACGTGGTGAACAAGAGCAAGGAGCGCAAGAAGAACGTGTGCTGCGTGGGCACCACCACCATGCGCGCCATCGAGAGCAGCGTAAGCACCGATGACCGCATGA
>CAZYPC010000205.1:0-4083 GCA_964649165.1 uncultured Chryseobacterium sp. | reverse complement strand
TGCGCCTCGATGACGGGAGCTTGTGCAAAGGGTTGCCGCCGAGTTATTCACGATCGGGGAGGTCCAGATGGTCATTCGATCATGAAGCGTGCACGCTGACTTCCCCCGGTGGCGGTTGTTACCAAACGCAGGTCGTAGATCCCGGGAGCGAGTCCATTGATATTCAGGGAAATGGTCTGTTCGCCTCTGTCCAGGTCACGATCAAGATCCCTGACCACCCGCCCGCTGGCATCGATCACCTGGGTGTACATGGTACCGCTAACGGGCATTTCGAAGACGACATGCACCGATTCCTTTGCTGGATTGGGGAAGACCAACGGTGCCGAGTTCTGGTTGCCGAAGAAGACAAATACGGCCGGCAAGTGTTCGTACGCGCCATCTTGATCCACCTGCTTAAGCCGGTAGTAGCCCGGGCCATGGAAGGGCTGCGGATCGATGTACACATAGTCGATCCGTTGTTGGCTGTCCCCGGCGGCGTCCATCATGCCGATGGGGTGGAAGGTCAGGCCATCGGAGGACCTTTCGATCACGAAGTAGTCGCTGTGCCGCTCGGACAAAGTGGTCCACTTGATCGTCACATGTACATCGCCCGCGATCGCGGTGAGCGAAAGCAGTTCAACGGGCAGCACTGTACATTGAAGGGTCGCGCCCGCGGCGAGATCCCAGGAGAGAACAAAGGCCGAACCGGATTGGGAGTAATTGCTGACGTAGAGCAGATAAACCTCGTTCGCGGACACATTGATGCCGCTGACCCAGCCATCGCCTGCGGGATTCTCGGAGCACGTGGGGCATGTGGCCGGCCCGGCGTACTGAGGAGTGACGAAAGCGCCGTTCGCCAGACCGGTATTGTAGCTGCCGGTGGCCGCGAATGTGCTTGGTCCCGAGGCGAAGGAACAGCGGATCGGGGCGCTTCCTGGCGGGCAGATCCCTCCCGTGAATGAACCTGACGGATAGGGCCCCCACAGGGCGAAGTCATAGTCGTCGGAAGCCAGAGGGGACAACGTGTAGCCCAGGTTCCCGGCATTTCCGATGGAGAAGGCGTACCAGGTCCCTTGCCGTTCCGCAGCGGCCAGGCACCCCCGGTTGACCGGAACCAGGTCGGCCACATTACCGGTGAAAAGGGATGTATTTTCCACGAACTGGTCGTCGCAGACGGTGGTTCCGCCCACACAGTCCTCCAATCGGGTACCCAACGGATTGAACAGACAGAGCTGGAATGTGCCGGATACACCTCCGTATCCCCAAACACGCAACCAATAAGTGGTGCCGGGCGTAAGTCCCGTGCGGTAGATATAGGGCATGAAGTCCATTCCATCATCATCATCGCACTCGATCTGGGTCAGTGTGCCCGAACACAAGCCGTTGCTGGAAGAGTATAATGCCATGGCGGCATCGGTCATGGAACCTATGTCCGTCTGTATCACCACGTTGCCGCTGGCCGGTGCGGTGAAGCTGTACCAGACATCCCTGCGGCTTCCCGGGCTGCCGCAGCTCGGAGCGCCCGGTGGATTGGTGGTGGTGGCGCCCACGTTCGTGAAATTCTGGTATTCACATTCGGTGCCTACCGGCACGGAGATCGCCTGGCACTGCGCGTCGGGCAGTGGAGGAGTGATGAAAGCGCAGATGTTGAATCGGCCGAACTGGTCATTGTCGGCCTCCCAGACCCGGATGAAGATCGTGTTGCCTACGGTGAGACCGGTCAGGTTAAGCTCGGACATCTCGTTGTACGGGAAATCGATATCGTCATTACAACCCAGCAGCGTGAGGACTCCGGTGCAGGTATTGTCGCTGGAAGAGTAGGCGGCCATGCCGGCATCGAGCAGGGCGCTTGATGAGATGGACCGTGTCCGGATGGTAATCGCTCCCCCGGCTGGTACGGTCAGTGTGAACCAGACGTCGCCACCGTTGTAGCCGGCACAACCCGGTGCGGGAGGCCCGATCGTATTGGTGGCTGCCACATTCGTCGGCGAGGGGGACAGGTTGGAGCAGCTGGCATTCACTGTCAGGGTCGTCGCGTTGCAGATCAGGTCGTTCACCGGAGCGGTGGTCGAACAGGAGATATGCAGGCTCGTACAGACCGATGTGGAGTTGCAGGCGGAGGTCTGGTCAACAAGGATGCGGACCTGACCGGTGAAGGTAGCCGTCCATGTGATGGAGGATTGCGTACCGCAAGCATCATCGCTGAATGCGAGCACGGCCCCCCCCGCATTGTTCACCAAGGTCAGGTACGTATCGAAGAGGACGGTCCCGCAGGTGGCGAACGTGTAGGTGCGTCCGACCGTTACGTTCACCAGCAGGTACCGGCCGCCCCGTACGCACGGTACGGGCGAATAACTCCCGGGGCAAGGAATGGTGATGGCCGCGCCCTGCAGGGTATTGTCATTCGGGCACTGTCCCGAGGCCGTGCTCGGGTAGCTGAGCGCAACGGACAGGGCCGCGAAGCAGGGAGCGAGCGCCCGGATCAGACTGCCGTTCTTCATTCGGATGGGGACGGATCCTGATCGGTGGGCGGGTGGTCGCGGCGCCAGCTCGGATGCTGCTCGAGCCAGAGTCGCTTGAACTGTTCCAGCCGACTGGTTTCGTTCGGGGGAAATGAGGAGGATCGCAGCGTAGCTTGGGGTTCTCCGGACGGGGACCCATAGAGATAGCGGTCCTCATCAACATCGAAGATCGAAGCGACCTGAACCCTGATGGTCTGCAAGACCTGGAGGAGCGGATCGGCGGTGAGCGTTCGATCGGCCACGATCTTCACACGCTGCAGCCGGAAGGACGACTCGGTGTTGATCACGCCCGGATGGTCCACAAAGCCATCGAGGACCATCTTCTCGCCGGTCTGGGACATGCCGATCGTGCTTACGATGTAGGCATGTTCACCCATGGATTGGCCATTTGCGGAATGCGCCAGAAGGCACATCAGGCTGAGCGAACAGGCATACGCGCGTAAGGCCCGCAGGCTATCTACCCGCCATTTCCAACGGGATGGAACGGAGGATGTTGATGGCTCCATGCCACGAAATACCCCAACGCGCTCTTGCGATCGACAAAGGCGACAGTTCTCATTTCAACAGGCCGACCTTGAATAGTGACAGGGATCAACTGGCGGTCGTCGTCCAGGGACTTTTTTTTCCAGGAACGGTCGTGCCCGCGAGGTTAGCCCCTGGCATCGACGCGATAGAGCTTCTGGTTGATGTATTGGATGGGGAGGAAGAAGGCCATGACCGGACATTCTCGCACAAGTGGATGACGTGATGTTGGAAACCGGATGGTCAACAACCTCACGGGAAGGCGTTCACGGCCGCGGTTGCTGTGCGTTGGTATGGCTCGGATGAGCTACTGATCGGGGCTTGGTCGATCTCAACCACTTGGGAAGCGCGAGGAGCTCATGAACCGCCTGGTTGGCGTTCACGAACGTCAACAGAAGCGATGGGAACTCCTTGGGATCGCTCTGGCACCCTCAGTATTTCACCAAGCGTGATCGAGCCACGACGTTGCCTGCCGCATCCCTTGCCATCAGCGCGTAAGGTCCTCTGGGCAGTTCGAACACGGCGATCTTTATCAAGGGAGCGTCATCATTCATGATGGGCCTCTCGACAACGGTATGTCCCAAGGCATCAATGACCAACACCTCAGTAGCATGCGCATTTGTGTGCAGAGGCCACCAAGCCATATCGTTGGTCGGGTTCGGGAAAGGACTCTGATCATGTACGGCGCCCCGTTCGACCACGACCGGTTCCGTGACCGTTTCTTGACCATCCTGGTCAACCTGGGCAAGGCGGTAGTAGATTATCCCGGGGATCGGTGCATCATCGAGGAAGCCATAGTCCATGCCTTCCCCGGGATCACCAACAGCCTCCACACGGCCGATCCGGTCGAACTCGTCACCATCAAAGGACCGCAGGATCGCATAGTGGCTTACATCGTGCTCTGAGGCCGTCGTCCAATGGACCAAGACGCAACTTCCGGCGTTCTCGGCTCCGAAGGAGAGGAGTTCCACAGGGAGCACCGTACAATCCAAGGAGGCCCCGGAACCCAATTGCCAGGACAGGTTGAACGCTTGGCCACTGAGCGAAAAGTTGCTGATAT
>CAZYPC010000204.1:0-4089 GCA_964649165.1 uncultured Chryseobacterium sp. | reverse complement strand
CGAGCTTGTCCACGATGATCGCGATGACCCTTGACTTGATATCCGACATGTCCGTTCGTTTTAGTGAGGCTGCAAAGGAAAGAGAAAAACCAAAGGCGCAAGAGGTGGCACAAAGGCGGCTCGAATCGGCTGGTTTTCAGGCCTCAGCAGGTCTGCTGGCTGGTGGTGAGGCTTGCCGGCGAACGCTCGGCTGGTGCCTCCCTCCGGAACCAAGCGCTCAAACGCAGGTCTCCTTGTACACCGCCAAGGTGGCCTGGGCCATGCGATCCCAGCCGAATCGGGTGCGGTTCTCGCGGCCCTTGCGCACCAGTGTTTCTCTCGCTCCGCCATCCGTCACCTGCATGAACAGCGCGTCGGCCACCGCATCGGGCTCGTTGCGGTCCACATAGCGGGCTCCATCACCGCCAACCTCCCGGAGCACGGGTATGTCCGAGCACACCACGGGGATGTCCATGGCTTGTGCCTCCACCACGGGCAGGCCGAACCCTTCGTATCGGGTGAGGAACAGGAAGAGATCGGCCCCGCGATAGATGTCCGCGATCGTTTTGGCCATTCCATACGGCCTGATCTCGACCGCACCCTTGAGAGCGCCCTGGCCGATGCGCTCTTGCAAGGCTCCGAAGAAGGCCTCATCATTGTTGAAGCCGTGCATGACCAGCCGCACCCTGCCTTGGAGTTCCGGGTGCCGGAAAAGCAGCCGATCGAAGGCTTCCACCGCCTGGCGCTGGCCTTTGTAGGGCATGAACTTCGCCACGTAGAGCACAACGAAGGGTCGGGCAGCATCGGCCGCAGAGGGTGGAAGCGCCGCAGGCAGGTCCACCCCATTATGGATGGCGGTCACGCGCGCACGCGTCTTGGGGAACCGGACGAACGCCTCTTCACGGATCGCTCCGCTCACGGTGATCACCGCACGGCTCTTCGCGAAGCACACACGCGTGATGAGCCCGAAATAGCGACCCGCAAGTCCGAGCGGAAGTCCTTCCTGCTCGTGCATGAACTCATTGTAGAAATCATGCACCGTGGTGATCCGACGCGCTGGTAGAAAGAGCGGGGTTTCCGTGGCGAGCTTGTGCAGTGCGCGAGCGCGGAAGCGGATGCAGAGCAGCGGCAGGACCACATGTATCCACAACAGCCGCAACATGGTGCTTCCGCCGAGGTCCGGGCAACGGTGCAGGCGCACACGTTGGAAGCCCTCGAAGAACGTCGCCTGGTCCGGGTTGATGAGGCAGTGCAACTCCACATCACCATGGTCCAGGCGATCGAGTTCGCGCAACAGATGCATGGCGTGCGTCCAGATGCCGCTTCCAGAGCCGCCCTTCCCGGGACGGATGGGCACCAGGTCGATCAGTACACGACGTTTGCTCATCGCTCGTCGGGCCATTTCGTGGACGCCTTGTCCACATGGAAAGAACGCCGTGCACCGGTGCCTTCGCCCTCGTGCAGGGCATAATCGACGGGGCCTGCGCTGTATGCTCCGTGCATGAACTTCTCTGTGAGGCGCATGAGATTGAGCGGAATGCGCAACGCCTTGGCCCACGTCGGCGCTTCACCATGGAGCTGGGCTGACTCCCGTTTCGCGCTGTCGGACCAGCTGAGGTTGCCGCCGGTGAATGCGAACGCCGCCAACGGCCTGCTGGCCGTGCCGGTGCGAGCCCCTTGCTTCAGCGTACGCAGGATCAGGTCGTGATCCCCGAGCGTGCGGAAACGCGTATCGAAGCGAAGGCCATCCTTCCAGAGTTTTCCGCGGAAGAAGGTGCCACAGCTCAGGTTGTAGAGGTGCGAGGTGGCGACATAGGCATGCCGGGCAGGATAGGGCTTGCGCAGGGCGAGCAAGCTGTTGTCCGGGCGTACGAGCAAGGCTCCGCCGAAGAGGATGTCGAGCTCCGGTCGTGCGGCGAACGTGTCACGAACAAAGGCCAGCGTGCCCTCGAGGTATTGCTCATCGCAGTTCAGCCAGGCGACCACATCGCCTGTGGCCTGGGTAAACCCTTTGTTGAGGGCATCGTACATCCCTGCATCCTTGCCGGAGAAGTAGGAGAACGACGAACCCGTCGCGGGTCGTTCGGCCAGTGGCTTCGCAACGGATGCCAGCCAATCCACGGTACCATCCGTGCTACCGCCGTCGGCGACGATATGCTCCACATCCACCCCTTGCTGGTCCGCGACCGAAGCACGCGCGCGCTTCAAGTAGGCGAGCATATTATAGCTCGGTGTGATGATGGAGATCCGCATGTGTTTCATCCCGCTCAGCGGGGCAGGCAGGGTGCGCTTCAACGGGCGAATAGACGGCTTGTTCCGTTGAGCCATCACCGTTCCTGTATCGTTCTCTCAACGGCCCATGGTCAATGGCCACGGTGATCCGCCGGGACTTTTCGGACCTTCGCTGCGTGGTACGGATAGCGATACTGGCTTCGGGCTCAGGAACGAATGCGGAATGTCTGATGCGGCATTTCCATCTACATGCGGGTGCCGAAGTCGCGCTCATCGGCTGCGACCAGCCGCAAGCAGGCGTCATCCAGCGTGCTTGGGACCAGGGGGTCCCCACCTATCTCTTCAATGGGAAGCAGTTGCGGGACGGAACCGTGCAACGGGAGTTGCAAGGCCAGCGGATCGACCTGGTGGTTCTTGCCGGCTTCATGCGCTTGATCCCGGCGGACATGGTGCGGGGGTTCCCACAACGCATCATCAACATACACCCCGCGCTTCTACCCGAGTATGGTGGGAAAGGCATGTACGGCCATCATGTGCATGAAGCGGTGATCGCGGCGAAGGAGGTCGAGAGCGGTATCACCATCCACTACGTGAACGAGCGCTACGACGAGGGCGAGCACATCGTGCAGTTCCGTTGCCCGGTATTGCCGGGTGACACGCCTGATACGCTCGCCGAACGCATCCATGGGCTGGAGCATGCGCACTATCCGGAAGTGGTCGAGTCCATCGTGAGGGCCACGGGCTCCTAGCCACGAGCTGCGAGCTTGGCCTGGTTGAAAGCTCGCAGCTCGTGGCTCATGGCTCACGGCTCATGGCCCTCACCTTTGTCAACGATGTTCGACCTGACCGAGATCGGCAAGGCCTTCCTGATCCTCTTCGCGGTGATCGACGTGATCGGCGGCATCCCGCTCATCCTGCAGGTGCGGCAGAAGGCAGGGGTGATCTACCCGATGCGGGCGACGTTGGTCTCGTTGGGGATCATGATCACCTTCCTGTATCTGGGTGAGAAGATCCTCGGCGTGGTGGGCGTGGACGTGCGCTCTTTCGCGGTGGCCGGCTCGCTCGTGCTCTTCTTCATCGCGCTGGAGATGGTGCTTGGCGTCCGTCTCTTCCGCGAGGACACGAGCGCGCCGGGACTGAGCGAGGATCCCAAGGTGTACAGCATCGTGCCGCTGGCCTTCCCCGTGATCGCCGGGGCGGGGACGATCACCACCATCCTGTCGTTGCGGGCTGAGTTCGCGGCACCGAACATTCTCGTCGCCATCCTCCTGAATATGATCCCCGTGGTGCTGGTGCTCTTCCTTACCACCCGCATCGAGCGCCTTCTCGGGCGCGTAGGCCTGATCGTGGTGAAGAAGGCCTTCGGCATCATCCTGCTCGCGATCAGCGTGAAGCTCTTCGCCGGCAACATCACCTATCTCTTTCCGCAGGCGACAGCATGAGAGTGACGGTCTACACCGACGGCGCGGCCAGTGGCAACCCCGGCCCCGGTGGCTACGGCGTTGTGATGGAAGCCGGCAAGCACCGCCGCGAGCTTTGGGGCGGCTACCGACGCACCACGAACAACCGCATGGAACTGCTCGCCGTGATCACCGCGCTCGAAGCCTTGAAGAAACCCGGCATGGAGGTGCTCGTGGTGAGCGACAGCAAGTACGTGATCGATAGCGTGCAACAGGGCTGGGTGTTCGATTGGGAGAAGAAGAACTTCGCTAAGAAGAAGAACCCCGACCTGTGGAAGCGTTTCCTGGCGATATACCGCCAGCACCGCGTGAGCTTCCAGTGGATCCGGGGGCACAACGGGCATCCGCAGAACGAGCTGTGCGACCGGCTTGCCGTAGCGGCGCGGGAGCAGCCGGACCTGCCGGCGGATGAGGTGTA
>CAZYPC010000203.1:0-4092 GCA_964649165.1 uncultured Chryseobacterium sp. | reverse complement strand
GTAGTAGACGTAGGCCACGTACACACCGAAGCGCGCGCCTTTCGGCAACTGGCGGATACCGGAGAGCGCGGCGGAGAAGTCCGCCTGGATGTCCGCCTCGATGCGACATTTGTCCGCCGAGGTCAGATGCCCCACGTCCACACCGGGGAAGTACGTGCGACCGAGGTGCTGGTGGTCGTCCTTCAGATCGCGCAGGAAATTCACTTTTTGGAACGCGGAGCCGAGTTTCATGGCAGCGGGCTTCAACTGCTGGTAGCGCACAGCATCGCCCTCGCAGAAGACGCGCAGGCACATCAGCCCGACCACTTCAGCGCTGCCCAGGATGTACGTCTCGTAGGAAGACTGGTCAAGCTCTTTGCGATCGAGGTCCATCTCCATGCTGCGCAGGAACGTGTCCCAGAGCTCGTGTTCGATCCCGTAGTGCCGCACCGCGTTCTGGAAGCTGTGCAGGATCGGGTTCAAGCTGATGCCCTCGGCGATCGCGCGCTCCGTGTCCTGGCGGAAGCGCTGCAGCAGCGAGCGTTTGTAGAACGGGTGGAAGGTGTCCACGATCTCATCCGCGAAGCGGACGAAACCATAGATGGCATGGATGGGATCATGGAAACGCCGATGGAGCGAGCGCACACCGAGCGAGAAGGAGGTGCTGTACGCGGCGGTCGTGCTGCGGCTCGCTTTCAGGCACACGCGGTCGTACAGGGCGATCGTGTTCATGCGCGATGTTCTTTTTCGATGAGGTCGGCCACCACCTGGCCGCTGATGAGCGATGGTGGTACGCCCGGGCCGGGTACCGTCAGTTGCCCCGCAAAGTAGAGTCCCTTCACGCGACGGCTCTTCATGCGCGGCTTCAGGACGGCGGTCTGCTTCAGGGTGTTGGCAAGGCCGTACGCGTTGCCGCGATAGGCGTTGTAGTCGCTCTTGAAGTCGTTGATGCAGTAGCTCCGTTCGAGTACAAGGTGCTGCCGGATGTCCTTGCCCACGAGCGCGGCCAGTTTGTTCAGGACGAGTTCCCGGTAGTGGCCACGGATGTCTTCGGTATCGTGCAGTCCCGGCGCGATCGGTATCAGGGCGAATACGTTCTCATGACCCGGGGGCGCGACGGAAGGGTCGGTCTTCGAGGGTGCGCAGATGTACATGAGCGGGCGGCTCGGCCACCGCGGGTCGTCATAGATCTCGCGGGCGTGGTCATCCAGCGACGCGTCGAAGAAGAGGTTGTGGTGCCGCAGATCCGGAAGCCGGGTGTTGAAACCGAGGTAGAAGAGAAGGGATGATGGGGCCAGGACGCGCCCGGTCCAATACTGTTCCGGATAGCTCCGGTGCTCGGGTTCCAGCAGGTCGCGCTCCACGTGGTGGTAGTCCGCAGCGGCCACAACGATATCCGCGCGAAGATCCCCGACGGAGGTGCGGACACCGCTGACCTTTCCATTCTCCACGAGCACGCGTTCCACACCAACACCGGTGCGCACATCCACCCCCTGCGCGCGCGCGACGCGCACCATCGCGTCAACGATCCGGCCCATGCCGCCCATCGGGTACCACGTGCCGAGGGCCATGTCCGCGTAGTTCATCAAGCTGTACAGTGCCGGTGTGCGGTCCGGACTGGCGCCGAGGAAAAGCACCGGGAACTCCAGCAGCATGCGCAGCCGGGGATCCTTGAAGTGCGCGGCGACGTGCTTGCGCAAGGAGCCGAACACCGTGCTCCGGAGCACGCCGCCGACCACATCGGGACGGATGAATTCGCCCCAGGACAAGGCCGGCCGATAGACCAGCTCGTTCATGCCGAGATCATACTTCACCCGGGCCTCCGCGAGAAAGCGATCCAGCGCAGCACCGGCCCCGGGCTCGATGCGCTCGAAAAGCTCCTTGAGCGCGGGTACACCGGCCGGGATGCTCCAGCGCTCGTCCTTGCCGAAGATGACCTGGTAGGACGGATCGAGCCGCACCAGGTCGTAGCGCGCACGCACCGTCTCTCCGAAGCGGGCGAAGTAGCGCTCGAAGACCTCCGGCATCCAGTACCAGCTAGGACCCATGTCGAAGGTGAAACCATCCTTCCGCCAGACACGCGCCCGGCCTCCCGGTTCGTCGTTCTTCTCCATCAGCGTGACCGCATAGCCCTTGCTCGCCAGCGTGGTGGCGGCGGCTGTTCCGGCAAAACCGGACCCGATCACGATGGCCGTGTGTTTCATCTGACGTGCTTGTCGCTGAGCATGTCCATCAGCCGATGGCGCGCCTGGTGGATGCGGCTCTTCACCGTACCGATCGGGATCCCCAAGCGGTCGGCGATCTCGTGGTACTTGAACCCGTCGTGGTGCATCCGGAACGGCTCGCGGAAAGCGTCTTCAAGCCGCGCCAGGCTCTGGTCGATCTCGCGCTGCTTCACCGTGCGCTCCGTGCTCGCCGCGGTCTCCACGCGCATGGTGAGTAAGTGGTCGTGCTCAACGCGGTCCATCAACGCGTTCGTGCGCTTCCCTCGGCGATGGTCATTGATGAAGGTGTTCCGCATGATGGTGTAGAGCCACGCCTTGAAGTTCGTGTTGTCCTGGAACTTCTCCCGATAAGTGAGCGCGCGCAGCAGACTTTCCTGTAGCAGGTCCTGGGCCGTGTCGCGGTCGCGTGTCAAGCTCAGGGCGAAGTAGTAAAGCTGGTGCCGCAGGCTGACCAGGTGCTGTTGGAATTCGTAGGTGGACATGGTTCGTATTGTCCTTTGAGCGACCACAAACGTAGAACAATGTATAATTATGTGATCAAAAAGTTGAACAAAATAGTTGTGAACCACGCAACGTCTTGAGGGTCAGGTGAAATTCCGATCGAGCCGTGACTACCTACGGGGGATCGTCCACGCGCAGATCACGAGGAGGAGGTTGCCAAGGCCCAGCGCACCGGCAGCGACCCACCGGCCTTCCAGTGCGGAACCCCACAGGTCGGAGCTGCGGGTGGCATAGCCGATCATGCCGATCGCGAACAAGGCTGCGCTGAACGGATGTCTTCCCCGGAACAGAATTCCGAGGACGAATGCGATCAGTGGCAGGCTATAGAGGAAGTGCTCTTGATCGGTGATGACCAGGTGTGGCACCAAGGCGAACGCGGTCCAGATCTGCAGCATCAGTGAGCGATCGTCGTTCCCGGAACGCCTGCGCAGCCACCAGCAAAGCGCTGCGAAGGCCGTGCCCGCGATCGCGATCGCCAAGCGCGGGTGCTGGAACGGACTTCGTGTATCGCCATAGACCGATGCGAGCGCAACGAACGTGTCCGGACTGGACAGGTAACCGCTGTGAGCGCCCATCGCTGCGAGCCACTCCTCGTGGAGCCGAAGCCAGGTGTAGGGCCCGACGAACAACGCTGGCAACAGGATGCCGACGGATGCCGCGACGACCGCGTTCCGCAGGATGTACCACCGGGCTGCGACCACCAAGGGTATGGCCATGAAGGCGAGGTAGGGCTTCACGAGCCAGAGTGCCCCGAAGAGGAGTCCTGCGAGGCCATCGTTCTCCTCGAGCGTGGCCTTCGTTGCCAGCACCACGCCGAGCACCAGCCAGAGGTTGATGTTGCCCAGGTGCAATTCACGGGAAAGCAGCACGGCGATGCACAGCAAACCCAGTACCCCGCGCAGAAGTATGCGGGGAGGGTAGGTCCCGAAGGCGTGCCGCATGAGCAAAGGCTCAAGCCGGGTGAACGCGATGACCAGGGCCACCCCCATCAGGACGAAGTGAAGGATGGCCGCGATGGAGTAGGGCAACAACGCGAACGGAACGAAGCCCATGGCGACGACCGGCGCGTACTTGTAGAACCCCGTGTCCTCTCCGAAAGGCACACCGTAGACCTGATCGCCCTTCAATAGCGCTGAAGCCGCGCTGTAGTAGACGCGGAAGTCGTTCAGCCAGAAGCGGCCGTTCACCAGTTCGAGGACCAAGGCGGTCGAAACGAGCAGCGCGATGATCAGCACGAGCGGACGCGATTCCCGGGGCATCCGGCGAAGATCGCCGCTTGGGCGAACCCTCGGAGGAGCAGGGTGATAATGAAAAACCCCGCATCGTGCGGGGCTTCTCTGTGGGACCTACTGGATTCGAACCAGTGACCTCATGCGTGTGAAGCATG
>CAZYPC010000202.1:0-4133 GCA_964649165.1 uncultured Chryseobacterium sp. | reverse complement strand
CGGCCGCTCAGTTGGTACGCGCTGCCGCTGTAGTTCAGACTGATCCAGATGGAGTTGGTGTTGAGCGATTGGGCGATGTCCTTGTCGCCATCCCCGTCGAAGTCGGAGACACAGAGCGCAAGGCAATCCCCATGACCAGGAGAACCGTTCACGGGGGCGCCGAACGCACCGGAGCCATCATTGATGAACAGGCGGGACGGCTCATACTGCTGATAACCGGCTACCGCGATGTCCACATCGCCATCGGCGTCCAGGTCCTCCACGGTGAACGCGTCCCGGAAGTAGTCCATCGTGCTCTCGCCGAACACATGCTGCTCGAGAAAGAAGCCAGCGTCGTTCTCGTACCACGTGAGGCCAGGCTCGTAGCTGCCTGAAGTGAACACGTCCTGGTCCCCGTCGCCATCCGCATCAGCGAAGCGCACTGCGGTGGGTGACACGCCCTCCTCGATGAATTGCGCATCGGCGAACTGCAGGCTGCCGTTGTTCTCCAGGAAGGCCACGCCGGCCGGGTTGTTCACCTGGCCCACGATATCCAGGTCACCATCCCCATCGATATCCCCGGCATCCCCTGCGTAGAATGCCAGCGAACTTCCCAGCCACACGGGCGCCTCGAAGCCTCCCCCCGGTATCGCGTGCATGTATTTCACGCTGCTGTAGTAGTAGAGGATGTCCGTGTGGCCGTCCTGATCCAGGTCTTTCAAGCCGAGATGCCCGCCATCGGAGAATTCGTCCACCAGTGCGCCAAGCGTGAACTGGCCGGCGCCATCATTGACGAGCCAGTGCATGTCGCCATAGTTCAGCACACTCCGGATATTGGCCAACAGGTCGATGTCACCATCCCCCTCCGCATCGATGCATACGAAGTCGCTCACCCAGTACTCGCCGAATTCCGTAACCAGGTGTTCGGGCCAGATAGACCCGGCGGTGTTCTCGAGCCAGACGACGCGGTGGTCGCCTTGCGAACTGGCGACCATGTCCAGGTCGCCGTCGCCATCGATGTCCGCCGACCGTAGCACGCGCACCGTGTTCATGGCCTGGGAGAAGATCGTCGGGACGGCCGGAAAGATCCCGATGCCGGTGTTCGGGATGTACCACACCTCGTCCAATTCGTTCCAGGTGGAAACCAGGTCGTTGCCGCCATCACCGTCCAGATCCCCGATGCAGGCGAAGGTCATGGTGACCCCCGTGCCCGACATGCCTTCCGTGACACCGGTGAAGTTGCCGTTGCCATCACCGGGGCTCCACTTCAATGCACTGCCAAGCCCCCACAGGTCGCGGTGCCCGTCGCCATTGATGTCCTCCAGACCGAACGCCGTTGAAGCGGTGACAGGTAGTTCGACCGATGTGCTCAGGTCGCCTGTACCGTTGTTGATGAACTCGCGGATGCCGGGATAGCCCGCTGTGGCCAGCACATCCGCATCGCCGTCGCCGTCCACGTCATCGACGAGGATGTCCGCTACGTCGTTCTGGAAGGTGTAGAGTTCCTGTCCGGTGGAGAAGGATCCGCCATCGTTGGCGTACCAGGTGAGTTTATTCTCATAGCCTGTTCCGAGCAACACGTCCACGTCCCCATCCCCGTCCAGGTCGCCGGTCGCGATGCGACGCGGGTTGCTGTGCTCCGTGTCTATTTCCTGCGGCGGACCACATACCATGGATCCGTCGTTGGCGTACCACGCGAACAGGTGGTCGCCTTCGCTCGCCGTCAGGATATCCAGGTCGCCATCGCCATCCAGGTCCGCTGCATCCACATCGTACAGGTAGTAGGAGCCATAGGCCACGACCTGGGGCGGAGCGAAGTGACCGGTGCCATCGTTGCTGGCCCAATAGACCGTATCCGGATGCTCGTAGACGCGGCTGCCGCCCAGTACATCCACGTCCCCGTCGGCATCGAAGTCGACAAAGCGGACGGCGTCCGGCAAATGGATGGCACCGACGTCCTCCGCTCGGCCCATGTTCGCCAGACCATCGTTGCGGAAAAGCCGCAGGCGACCATCCTGCGCAACGACAAGCACATCGCGATCGCCGTCACCGTCCAGGTCGTCCATGGTCGCATGACGTGGCGCATCCACTTCGGTCCGGGCCACCAGATGCAGCGGACCGAACTGGGCGGACGTAGTGGCGGCGCGGAAAAGGACCGCTGCCGTTACCAGAAGAAGGCATCGCGTGGTGTGGGACATACGGCAAAGATGATCGCGAGCCCCACGAGCGCCAGAGCCAAGGGACAGAGCGCTGTGCTCGACATGTCAGTCCGGACTGGAAAATGTCCAAAGACCGGCGTATGATCCCTGATAGACGGGGTGGTAATAGCGTTGCAGGGTCGACCGCAGCTCCTCTGTACGCTGTGCCGATCGTTCCGTCCCGGAGCCGATGACAAGGATCTGCTCCAAGTGCGGAAGCGAGCCTTTCCGGATGTGCCGGCCGATCCAATCCCAGTTGTTCTCCGGGGAATAGATGTAGTTGCGCACGGGGGCTACCGGGAGCGAGTCCCACGTGATGAAGAGATGATCGCGTCCGGTGAAGAGGAGACCCTTGTGGCCGATGGCCGCATAGGCTGTGCGGTGGCGGGCGAGCCAGTCGTCGTCGAGGACCACGGGTACGATGAAGGCGCCAGGCTCGAACCGCGCCGCCGCCTCGAGCACGGATGAATCGCGTTCCTGGTAGAGGTGCATGCGCTTTTCAGCGTACACCACACGAACAGTGTGGATGCTGACGATGAACAACCCTGAGATCAGTATCAACCGGGCAGGTAGTTCTTGCGTGCTGAGCCAACAGGCGATCAACAAGAGACCCAGCCATTGCGCGCGGTCCGCGATGTAAAGCAGTTCCGTCCGTGGCGTCTGGATGAACGAGGAGAGGAACAGGAACACGGCAGCGAAGAGGAGGGCATCAGACGGCGCGGGCTTCCGAGTGCCGCGTCTTCCCCATGCCGCCGCCGCGAGAAGCAAGACGATCAAGCTGCCCAAGACGATACGCGGCACCCGCTCGGCATGGCTGTCGAGCAGCAACAACGAACGAAGCGTGATCAGTTCCCGCAGTGGATGATGCGGCTCGTGTGCTGGGACGGGAGAGGTGGGGGAGCGGAGCGCGAACACCAGAAGTACCACCCCGATGGAGCCTGAGAGAAGTATCAACGGAAGACGCCTGGGTAGGCGGGACCACCGCGCGCGCCATGCGTCGGTGACGCACCGATGCCATGCGAACTCATGAAAGCACACCAACAACACCAAAACGGGCCCGCCTGAACCGTGCGCGAACGAGGCGAATGCGCAGCCGGCGAACAGGACAACGAGCTGGCGCCAGTCGATCGTCGGCCTTGTCGCCCACCAGCCGCAGAAGAAGAAGGCGATGCCAACGGCGATGATGAAATGGAAGAGGCCGAGGACCACTAAGAAGCCGAACGCGCACGGGAGCACAAGGAGCCAGGCGGCATTCGGCGTGCGGTCATAGGCCCGCGCCAACCGCCACGCCCCGAGGCATACGCAGGTGATGGCGACCGCAGCCAGGAGCTTGTGCAACAGGAAGGGGCTCATCACACCGGTCAACGGGACCAGCAGCAGATCCGCGAGGTGCGGGTGCATCGTGTCCGTTCGCACCCACATGCCTTGGGCGTGGCGGATGACGCCCTGCCACGCGTCCCGCTGAACAGCTGCGTGGAGCAGATGCATCGGGCCGTCGAGGGAGACGAAGTGACGGAAGGCCAATAGCCCCAACGCATTGGCGGCGATCGCGACCGGGAAGAACCAGTGCTTTTCGAGCAGGGCTTTGAGCTGTGCCAAAACGAGGGCGAGTTACACTTTCGAGACCAGCCCCGGATCCACCTGTAACTTTCGACCATACCTCGCTGTCCTACGCTCCACAAGGCGCTTTTCCCCAGCGCGAATGACACTCCAGGACTACAATACCTGCGTGGATATGCACAGCGATGGTGTGTACCGGTTCGCCTTGAAGCACCTGCGCGACAGCGATACGGCCAAGGATGTCGTGCAGGAGAGCTTCGCGCGGCTCTGGCAGAAGGTGGAGGAGGTGGACGCGACGAAGGCCAAGAGCTACCTCTTCACCACGGCGCACCACATCATGGTGGATACCGTGCGCCGCGGCCAGCGGAGCACGCGCATGGAAGAGCACCACGAGGA
>CAZYPC010000201.1:0-4296 GCA_964649165.1 uncultured Chryseobacterium sp. | reverse complement strand
CCCATGTGGGTGCGCAACTCCGCCACGGACGGCATACGCCTGGCCTACAACGATGATTTCATCATTCACGGCTACCCGCACCGGGTCGTTGGCTACGCGCAGCTTGGCGAACATCTAGCCATTGACCAGTTGAATCCGCTGACCCGACTGACCCTTGTGAATGAGAATCAAGGCAGTGATGATCTTACGTTGGCCTATCGGCCTTGGATGCGAAATGGCCTTTCGGGCACAGGGAACAGCGATATGTTCTACCTGGGCCAGAAGAACGCTACATGGGTGGAAGGAGAGGATATTGAAACCGACGACAACAACGATGTAGTGGCCGCTTGGGGCGATGATGTGCTGCCCGAAGGCGAGGACCATGAATTCGACAGCTTCCAGTTCCGCTACATCGATCGCAGCGATGAGGGGAGCGCCGGCGACGTAGATGGCCTGGAGATGCTGCGGCTGCGTCCGTATCGGTTGAATGAGGAGGATGAGGTAAGGGGATTTGTAGGCATAGGCGATTGGAACAGCACCAGTGATCTGCCCGATGAGAGCTTGGACATCAAAGAGGGCACTATACGCATCCGCAAGCTTGTTGATGACTGGCATGACACGGATGAGGACCTGGATAAGGTTGTCGTAGTGGACGATGATGGCCGGTTGTACTGGCAAAGCATCAGCCTGATCACCAGTGGTGGGGGTGGTAGTTGCGACTGGACGGTAGAGAACCTCGGCACTTCAGGTTCCTCGGTTCAACATGACGTGTACAGCGCCGTTGGTACAAGCACGACTTGTCCGGACGCGAAGGACGCGGTGGGCATCGGGATCGGCCAGCCTGAATACAAGCTCGATATCGCGCACAGCGATACGGATGTGGATCGTCCAGGTGGATTGCGCGTGGATGTGGAGACTGACGCCTCCGGATGGCACTACGGCGTGGCGAGTTCCGTGTACCCCGCATCCGGCGGGACGGCGATGACCAACGCAGCATCCGTGAGCGCCAAGGTCGACAACGTCGGCACGGCCTCTTCGGGCACTGCCGACAGCTACGGCGTCTTTGCTCGCAGCAATACCGATGAGGATCTCTTCGTGCGCAAAAGCATCGGGGTTTACGGGGATGCGGTGGCTTCGGACGGAACGCCAACTTCCATATGGGGCGGGGAATTCAGTGCACGTGGCACGGGAGCTACTGCTACTGAAGGCATCGGTGTTTACGCGCATGTGACGAACAGCACCGGCACGATGGGCACAGGGTACGGTGTGTATGCCGAGTGCTCCGGGGCCACGAACAACTGGGCGGGCTGGTTCCAAGGCAACGCGAAAGTCACGGGGACGCTGACTGTTGCTACCACTGTCTACACCTCGGATGCGATGTTGAAAGAGAACGTGGTCGATCTGCCCCCATCAGCAGCCGGCGAAGCGATAATGGAACTCAGACCGGTGAGCTATGACTTCAACCAAGCGCAGTTCGGTTACCTGGACCTCCCACAAGGTCCACAGGTTGGGCTCATTGCGCAGGAAGTCGAAACCGTGCTGCCTGGACTCGTTCACTCATCGGTGCAGCCCGCCACTCGTGACGAGGATGGCAATGTGTTGCATGAGGAGTTATCGATCAAGGGCATCAATTATGTTGGCTTGGTGCCTTATCTCATTGCTGCCTTCCAAGAACAGAACGCCCGCATCGCAGCATTGGAATCGGATCTGGCCTCCTGCTGCAGCCAGGAGCGCAGTGCGCAACCTGTTGGCCTGTCGAGCAGCGCACTTGAAACTGACCTCCGCATCATCCCGAACCCCGTGGCCGACCGCACCGAACTGCGCTATACCGTTGCTACGGAGGGGGGCGTTCGTTTGGAGATCACCGACGTGAACGGGCACAAGCTGCACGTACAGGATGAGGGCACGCGCGCCGCAGGCACCTTCAGTTACGGCTGGGACACTACCTCGCTCGCGGCAGGTACCTACTTCTGCACCTTGTATGTGAACGACGAGCCCCTCGTGAAGAAGGCGGTAAAGCTGAACCAACGGTAACGAGCATCCGAAGACAGACGAGGCCCGGTGGAGGCCGGGCCTCGTACATTGTGGTGGGCCGCTCAATGCTCCATCATCGCCGGCCGCTGCGTGAGCTCATGGTAACACAGCACATCATCCGCGAAGCAGTGGATCACCATGCTCTTGCGGCTGGCATCGGGCACGTTCATCTTCTTGCCGCCGTGGATGAGGTTGGCGTGCCAGAACAGCACATCCCCCGGCTGGGCATGGAACTCGCGCTCCACGAACGCCCCACTGGCCAGCTCGCGGTCCACGGCTTCCTCGTAGCGGGCGTAGGCGTCCTCGCCGATCACGAAGCGGTTGCCACCGTGGTCGTATGAACTGTTCAGCAGGTAGGGCAGCTTGTGGCTGCCCACATGGTAGATGAGCGGTCCGTTGTCCGCCGTGATGGGCTCCAGGGCGATCCACGCGGCAGTCATGTAGCCGAGCGGGTGCGTGGTCATGTGGATGCTGTCGCTGTGCGCGTGTTGCTCACTGCCGGTGAGGAAGTTGATGCTCTGGAACACCTTCATGCGCTTGCCGAGCAGGAAGTCCATCACGTCCAGGATGCGGCGATCATGCACGTATTTCCGCAGCAGTTCGCTGTGGTGGAAGGCGAACATGATCTTGCGGCCGGTGAAGTTGAAGTCCACCACCTTGTCGCGGATCAGGCGGTCGATCTCCGCGTTCATGGCCGCGACCTCCTCCGGTTTGAACAGGCCGCGCACCACCACATAGCCGTCAGCCGGCCATCGGAGCAATGCTTCACGCGTGGCCGCATCGAAGCGCTGGAAGCCCGGATGCGCTTGCATCTTCTCCATCGCTCCAGGACCATCCAGCCAGGGCGCTTCCGTGGTCGTTTTCGGCAGCTTTTCACTGCTGATGGGCATGAGTACGCTCTGCTTCACGCCGTATTTGCGGTACATGCTTTCGGTATGCCGCAGTTTCTTCCGATTGAAGAGGTTGAGCAGCACGTAGCCGAGCTTCCATGTGCGCAGGGTGCCGTAGTAGCGGTCGAGCGTGTGGCGCAGGGACATGGACCGCTAAAGTAGCCGTGGGGTGTACGCTCAGGTGTTGGGGGCCCCAGCTCCGGTCAAGCCCCAGTGGAGGCTGAGCGCGGCGCGACCTTGCTGGTGGCCCATACGAACAACGCGCCCATCAGACCGAATTCGATCAGGGTCCACAGGAGCTGGCCGGTGAACGTGCTGTGGGGAATGAGGCTTTCCCCGGCGAGGTGAAGGCTGTAAACGATGAAGGGGAACGCCACGAGATAGACGACACCGCGCTGCGCGTTGAGCACGGGATGCCAGGCGATGAACTGGCTTACCGTGATCACCAAGGCAACGCTCGCACTCGTGAGCGCCGGATCCCAGCCGAAGGTGCTGGCCATGCGCAAGGTGAGCAGGCCCGCAGCGAACGCGGCCAGTTGGAAGGTGAGCACGGCGACCCATGTATCGTGCGAGGCCAGGGAGGAGTGCGCCACGACCGCGCCGCAACCCCAGAGTGCGACACCCAATGGAACCACCAAGGCCATGGCGTGCAACACGTTGCGAGGGTCCAATGGGGCACCATGCGGAGCCAGCAGGCGCAACAAGGCGACGGAGAGCAGCGTGGCCAGCAGCCCGAGCGCGGCCCAACACAGGGGCAACAGGAACCAGCGCGACGTGTTCACCGGTGCCAGGGAAATGGGGAAGGGCGGGAGCTCCTCTTTGGGAGGCGCCGGGCCGCCGGTGACGACCGTGCCGCGCCCGAAGCGGTCGATCAAGGAAATGAGCTCTGTCGCATGCGTATCGAAATCGCGGCCGCCGTCCAGTTTGATGTGGTTGCGCGCGTGCAAGGCGTGCATTTCAGGTGGCAGGTCATCCAAGGGTGGCATTTTCCCGCCGCCGATGAGCACGGGTACCACATAGATGCCGCGTTCGAGCGCAGTGGCCACCTCCTGACGCACCAGGTCGCGCTCCTCGAGGAACCGGTTGCGTTCGAGCCCAGCCCATTTCGGGCCGATGATCACCAGCATGGTGCCGCATTGCGCAAGGGCCCTGTTCAGTTCCTGCCGGAAATCCAGCCCAGCGGGGATGCTGTCCAGATCGCGGTACACGCGTTTGTCACCGAAGACCGTGGCCAGCCGGTCGCGGATGCGCCCGGTGATGTCTATGGAATCATCGCGCCGGTAGCTGATGAAGATGGGCTTGACCGGGTGGGTATGGATGGGGATCCGCATGCGTGGGGATGCGAAAAATAGAAAGTTGACAACAGGTTGTTCATGATCCGATATATTCGGCC
>CAZYPC010000200.1:0-4363 GCA_964649165.1 uncultured Chryseobacterium sp. | reverse complement strand
TTGCCATGGTCAACGTGGCCGATGGTGCCGATGTTGACGTGCGGCTTGTCCCTTTTGAAGGTATCCTTTGCCATGGTCTGAAGCGTGTCGTTGTGTTGTTCTGTTCTTCGTTCGTCGGGGTTCTGATCCCACTGTACCTGCCGCCGTAGCGTGTCGAAAGCCGTTCGGATGGAGCCTTTGCCGGGAATTGAACCCGGGACCTCTTCCTTACCAAGGAAGTGCTCTACCTCTGAGCTACAAAGGCCTGATGCGCTTGCTTGGTGCTTTTCCTGAAGGCCGGGGCCTGGCAGGTGTAGAGCGGGAGACGAGATTCGAACCCGCGACATTCAGCTTGGAAGGCTGATGCTCTACCAACTGAGCTACTCCCGCGAATTTCCGGAGCGATCGATGTGCCCTGCTTGAGCTTGGCTCCGTGTGAAGTAGTGGGGAGAACAGGATTCGAACCTGTGAAGCTGTGAAGCAGCAGATTTACAGTCTGCCCCCGTTGGCCACTTGGGTATCTCCCCTGTCCGTTTCACGGAGCCAATGGACGGATTCGAACCCCCGACCTGCTGATTACAAATCAGCTGCTCTACCAGCTGAGCTACATTGGCGTGTACAGCAAGAAAAGAACGTCCTTCTTCCCGCCTCCGGAGGACCCCCCGGAATTGGGCGGGCAAATGTAGAAGGAAAAGCGGTCGGTCCAAATGGCAAGGGCCACGGTTTTTCCCGTGGCCCTTGCGGATGTTGGTGGGCGCGGTCCGCACCCCTCGAAAGACGGCTAACTGGCCTTGCGCAGATCGGCTTTCCGGGTCACCTGGGTACGCAGGGCCTCCACGGTGCTGATCACGGCCTCTTCGAAGCTCCTGCCCTTGCGTTTGGCGAAGAGGTCGTTGCCAGGCACGGCCAGGCGGATCTCCACATGTTTGTTCTCGCGGTTCTCCCCGTCATGCTCCAGGCGCAGGAAGACATCGCCTCCGATGATGTTGTCGTGGAACTGTGAAAGCTTGGCGAGCTTCTCGTTGATGAAGGAGACCAGCTTGGTGTCTGCGTCGAAATGGATGGACTGCACGTTCACGTTCATGGCTTCACGTTTTTGCCCCGGCTTTCGGGGTCGTTTGTTCTGGTTGGAACAGCTCCACCTCTGGGGTGGGCCTGTTGATGCGCTTTCTTGAGCTTCTCCACCGTGTTGTGTGTGTAGACCTGGGTTGCGGCCAGGCCTGCATGACCCAGCAGTTCCTTCACGGCGTTGAGGTCGGCCCCGTTGTTCAGCAGGTGGGTGGCGAAAGTGTGTCGGAGCACGTGGGGGCTTCGTTTCTTCTGGGAAGTGACCGTACCAAGGTAATGCGCCACGAGCCGTTGTACGGAGCGCCGGGGGACGGGTTCACCGGAATTCTTGACCAGAAGCGGGGCTGCCCGGCCCGGAGGCGGATCCAGCCGGTCCCGTTGGTCGAGATAAGCCTTGAGCTGGTCCACCAACAGGTCGGCGATGGGAATGATGCGCTCCTTGTTGCGTTTCCCCAGCACCCGCAAGGTTTTCCGGCGGAGGTCGATGTCGGCCGGGGTCAGCCCGACCAGCTCGGCGAGGCGCATACCTGTACCATACAGCAGCTCCACCGCAGTGCGGTCCCGCAGGCCGTCGAAGTTGTCCGGCCATTCCACTTTGGTGAGCAGCTGGTCCATACGCTGCTCCTCCACGAATTCGGGCAAGCGTTTGGGGGTCTTGGGGGGCTCGATCAGGTCGGTCGGGTCGATGGCCACTTCCCCCACCGTCCGGGCGAACTTGAAGAAGGCGCGAAGGGAACTGAGCTTGCGGTTCACGCTGCGAGGGCCGGTGCCCCCCTCCAGCAGGCTCATCATCCAAGCGCGAACAGCCTTGTCATTGGACTGTTCCGGACGCTCCAATCCTACAGCCTGCTTCAGGAAATCCGCGAACTGTTGGAGGTCCTGACCGTAGGCCTTCACGGTGAGTGCGCTGCTGCGCTTCTCGTAGGCCAGATGCTCCAGGAACCGCTCTACCAACATCAACACAAAAGAGGCGAAAAGACCCGTGGGGCCTTTCGCCTTCTAACGATCGTTGTGGACCTTGTGGTGTTCACCTTGGGAGACATTAACGCCCGGGTGTCACGCCGGGCATCCAGGTCTGCCCTGCACCGAAAGCGTTCCATCGGGACGGATCGGATAGGAGTAGTTTCATCCCGGCACAACTGGGTCTGCTCAGGCCGCATCGTCCCGAACGCCAAAACGCACAATGCCAGCAGGTTCTTGGGACTACTCGTACCTGCTGTCGGCACTCGCTGTTCCCATGGGAGTGTTCCTACCAGCGTACCTGTTGCGGGATCGCGTTCCCGGGCAGGATGCGCTGGCCAAGTGGATCGCCTCCTGTTCGCTTGTCCTCGGACTTTGGGTTTGTCTCTTTTATCTGACATCCCTGACCGGAGTCCCACAATCCCTTGTGGTCCTGATAGTACTGGTCAGTTCGTTGGTCGTGGTGGTCAAGACCGGCATCCGCGCACCGCGCCTGCCTGCGTTGGTGTGGTCGTTGTGCGCGATATGCCTCCTGCCCTATGTGGTCGGATATGTGTCATCCGGGATGTTGCCAGGGTGCGACACAGCAATGCACGGTTATGTCACGCGGTTGGTCATCGAGCAACAGGGCGTGCCCGGAACGTACCGGCCGCTGCTGCCCGTTGACCGGTTCGCGGGCTACAGCGCCGGGTTCCACCTTATCGCCGCCTCAGCCGCCTACTTCCAACCGGAATGGTTGATGGCGGGCCTTTCTGCAGCGACCGCAGTAGCGCACGTGATAGCCGTGTTCGGGCTGGCACTGCTTCTTTCACTCTTCGCCCCATCCAGTACGGCGCTTCTCGTGGCGATGGTCGTGTTCTGGTTCAACCGGTCCTTGCAGACCGTGGTTGATTGGGGCGGCACCCCCACCATGTTGTCGCTTGGACTGGTGCTCAGTGCCCTGGCCTTGTTCGGCTATGCAATACGTGAACGGTCGCAGGTCTTCGCCGCAATGGGGGCAACGGCGTGGTCCGCAGCTACGCTGACCCATCTCATCCCTGCGTATACCGGCCTTTACGTGGGCATGGGCTTGATAGCCTATTGGATCTGGAAGTACCGCCCACCCCTGCTCTTTCTGTTGAAGTCCGCAGGAGTATCCGTCGCCGTAGCCGTGGCGTGCCTGGCCCCGTTCATCTTGAATATGGATGACCCCAGATCGCCCGCCCTTTCACAACGGATCCGGGAGTGGCAACATCGCATGATGGACGATGCCTTCACTGGCGATCTGTTCAGCGATGCCTATCGTTCGTTGATGGAGGTGAAGTTCAGCCTGTCAGACCTGACCATCATCTCCGTTACTGCTTGTGTGCTCTGGTTGCTGAGCAGGCGGCGCTACAGGACGCTTGGGTTCGTATCCGGCCTGTCGCTTCTGCTGTTCGCCCTGACCATGAACACAGGGTATTGGCTCCTGCCATTCTCCGAGCTGCTCTACCCTGAGCGGGTCATGTACTTCTATGTGATACCGTGCGGGATATTGACGTGCCGCACAGCTGAAGAGCTGGAGCCCTTGCGTGCGAGGACGAGGGGGCTGGCCGTGCCGGTCATTGCGGTCGCAGCGGTTGGCGTGGGGCTTCACAATTGTTTCCTGAGATATGTGGACGCCCTTGCCCATCCCGACCGGCGAAGTGATGCCGGCGTCATGGAGGTCTTCGCTTGGATCGGGGAACACACGGCGCCCGATGCGGTCATCCATGTGGCGTATGATACGGAAGGCATGTGGGTCCCTGCCCTGAGCTATAGGGCTGCTGTGGGCACACACCTGCATTTCATCCATGACGTGCTGGACGTCAAGGGCCAAATGGAGAAAGCACCGGTCGACCACTACCTCTTGCGGTCGAGGGGGAACACCACCCGGGCTGCTCCCGCAGACCCGCATGCAGAGACCTCGGAGGTTGTTTTCACGAACGAGAGTACGGAACTCATTCGGACCCGTTGGCACAAGTAGGTGGTCATGTTTGACCAGCGGTCTTATCGAGCAGAAGCCTCAACCGGCCCCCTCTTCTCAGGCACCATCAAAAAAGAGGCGAAAAGACCAGTAGGTCCGTTCGCCTCCTAACGATCGTTGGGACGGGATCTATTGCTCCCCGCCGTAAGTCTCCAGCTTGTACACCGCGCGCAGGATCTGCTGGCGGCGCTTCACGCTGGGCTTGGTGAACGCCTGGCGCTTGCGCAGGGCGCGCAGCGTGCCGGTACGCTCGAATTTCTTCTTGAACTTCTTGAGCGCCTTGTCGATGGGCTCGCCTTCCTTGACGGGGATGATCAGCATGGGTTTCCTGAAACGGGGTGCGAATATAGCGGGGGAAGGGATCGGTGCAAG
>CAZYPC010000199.1:0-4444 GCA_964649165.1 uncultured Chryseobacterium sp. | reverse complement strand
AACCAATCGGGAGACCAGTGTCACACCCGCATGATGCTTTGGACATGACGCGTTCACCCTTCACGCTCTTCTCCACCTTGTTCACGTAGTGCGGGTACAGGCTGGCGAAGGCCATGCGGTACACGCGTTCGTTGTTGGCTCCGGGTTTCATTGTTCCTCAAAGATGTCGCATCCAACCCCTTCGAATTCGAAGGGGTTCGACCCTGACTATCTTTGACCAAGTACCCAACGCCGCACAGCCATGACCGCGATCCAGTTGCGCACCGAAGTGAAGAAGCTGCTCGACAAGACCAGCGACCTTGGGTTCCTTGAGCAATTGAAGCAACTGCTCTTGCGGTCGGAGGCGGATCGAGCGGCGTTCGTGGAGATGAACCGCATGGCGGACCTCAGCGATGAGGCCATCCGGAAGGGCGAGGTCCACACCCATGAGGAGGTCGTGGAATATCTGCGCAACCGCCGCAAGCGGAAATGAGGCTCTTGTACACGCGGCCAGCCCGCCAGCGCTTGGTGGAACTGGAGGACTATTTCTCCGTGCACGCATCGCCCAAGGTCGCCGCTCAACTTGTCGACGGACTTCTTACCAAGACGCTCGGTTTGCTAAAGCATCCGAAGAAAGGCAGACCGGAGAAACTGCTGGCGCATCGAGGCAAGGGCCATCGATCCTTGTCCGCAGCACGCTTCCTCATCATCTACTACGTGGAAGGGGATACCATCCACATCACCGACTTCTTCGATACCCGGCAGCATCCGACGCGGATGCGGGGCTGAGGCCAGTTCACGCCTGCCAAGCGGGGCCTCCGCGATCGGTGCGGACCGGCCTGGCGGCAGGCAGGCCGGCACCATAGCCATCGAGCGAGATGGTGAAACCGTGGACGATGAGGCGGGGCATGAGCTCGGTGGCCGGGAAGTTCACCGCAACACCAGCAAACCAGTATCCGGATCGGCGGCGAAGTGGGAAATGGCGACCGCATTCGCTTGAATGATCGCCAGCCATTCCTTGGTGGTATGGTTGCCCATGGCCAGATGAACGACCTTCGGTGGGGCACCGCGCATCATGCTCATCTCCACGAAGTCATCGTCCGGTGTACGAATGATGAACCCATCCTTCTTGGCCAGATCCCACAGATCCGTATCGGCGTGGGCCGCCAATTGCACCTGTTTCACATGCTTCGTACCGGGGTAGGCAGCTTCGAGCCGGGCCGCCGGCTTGTCCGAAAGATTCTCGTCGATCAGGAACTTCACGCGTTCGCAGGCACGATGGACGTGAAACGCTCGCGATCCGCAGCGTATGCGAGACAGGCGCGGATGTCCTCCTCGGTCAACTCATCGAAGTCCTCCAGGATCTCCGCATGCGTCATACCCGATGCGAGGTAGCCGAGCACATCGCCGACGGTGATGCGCATGCCCCGGATGCACGGTTTGCCGCTGCGCTTGCCCGGTTCGATGGTGATGACTTGCGGTAGTCCATGAAGTGGATGCTTGCCACGAAGTTAGAGCAGCAGGTCTATGGCGGGGTTGGCGGCGAGCGAGAGCACGACCATGGACGATGAGGGGCGCCTGCGCCAAAGCGCTCCGGCGACGGCGCGGAGAATGGGTGCTTGGTGTGGAACAAAGTTGACGATCGGCGATCACCGAGCGATCGTCCTAACTTCGGGGCATGAACTGGCAGCAACACATCACCAGTGACAAGACAATTCTTGGGGGCAAGCCCATCATCAAGGGCACGCGCCTGGCAGTGGAGCACATCCAAGGCCGATTGGCCGACGGGTGGACCAATGACATGTTGCTGGAGAGCTTCCCGAGTTTGAAGCCGGAGCACATCCAGGCCGTGCATGCCTTCGTGCTGGAGTGCATGGTGGACGGCATGCTCATGTGGCCCCTTCCCGGTAAAGCCGAATGAAGTTCCTCGCTGACGAGAACTTTCCGATACCGAGCGTTCTTGTGCTTCGCGAAGCGGGACATGATGTGCAACACATCGGCGACATCGCCGGTGGATCAACTGATTAAGACGTGGTGACGAGCGCGAACGAAAGCGGCCGTACCATCCTTACGTTCGATAGCGACCTCGGCACCTTGGCGATTGCACGCAACCAACCGGCGCGTGGCGGCATCGTGTACTTCCGGCTCTTCAGCTACAAGCCGGACACACCGGCTCGCATGCTCTTGGACTACCTCGCCGCCAACCCGGATGTGGACTTGTCGGGGCGGATCACGGTGTTCGACCCGCCACGCGTAAGGCAGCGGAAGTTCGAGTAGCACGACAGAGTGCCGCCGAGCGAGATGGTGAAGCCGTGGACGATGATGCCGGGCATCGGGACTAGGTGGATCAAAGTTCATCGATTCCACTGAACCGCATCTCGTTTCTTTGAATGATGGATGTGCAGAACTGCATCAAGACCATTCAAGGCAAGCCAACAGGCTTGTTGCAGTTCCGCGTCTCTTACACAGACAAGATCAAGTGCATATCCGAGTTGGCCCGTTACTCGGATAAGTACTTGGATGGCATCATCATGTCGGCCACACGTGATCCGGAGCCCTTTGTACAAGAGATCGCAGCCGCTGTCATCGTTGCTCGCTTCCACGAATTGAAAGGTGTACGGGAGGTTGAGGAGCGCATGAGCGACATGCTGCTTCAGACAACGGACCCCGCCCACTGGTGTCGCACGAGAGCGATCCATGAAGCCGTGACATTGGTATGCATTGCGAGCATCAACGGCAATGGCTATGTGCGCCAGGCCGCGCTTGAACAGATAGCCAGTGCGACCGACTGGCGTTACATCCCTTTCATCTTGCGCAGGGTTGGGGACTGGGTGCCACAGGTCCGCATTCAGGCTGCGAAGACACTGGCCCTATACAAAGCATCTGAGTTCCGAAAGGGGTTCCTGGCTGCGATCCACGACATCGAGTCCCTGTTGCAGGTCAAGCGCGTTGATCTGGTCGCGGTGTATCAGGAGGTCATGCGCTGGTTGGTGCATGACGTGGACCCAGCCCAATTGCTGACCGAGGTGCAAGAACTTGGCGATGCATCGCGGTTCAGGGTCATTCGGTATTTGCTCGCCGAGCACGCTTGCGGAGAAGCGATGCTGCGCACATTCCTCTCCAATCGCAGCTTCCTTATCCGCCTTGCCACCATCCGGCATGTGGTAGCGCTTCCCGAGGACTGGTCGAGCGGGTTGCTGGAAGGTGCGCTGAACGACCCCTTCCCCAGCGTTCGCACCTGTGCCCTCAAAGAGCTCATCCGCCGTGACCGTGCAACACCGGCTACGCTCACCCATGCCTTGACCGACCCGTCATTCGATGTGCGGAACATGGCTGCAAAGCGCCTGGCCCTGTCCCGTGAGGCGCTCGTTGAACATTACCGCGAGCATCTCGAGCGTGGCATCAGGGTGGTTGGATGTCTCCTGGGATTGCGCGATGCGAAGGGAAGCGAACATGTAGCCGTTGTCGTTCCCTTCACCGCACATTCGGATCCATCTGTACGACAAGCTGCGCTCATGGCGCTGGCTGGCCTTGCACCGGACCAAGCCTACGAGCACGCCATGTCGATGGTCGTGGACCGGAACAAGCGCATCCGCGCGAAAGCCGAAGCTATTCTCCTTGAGCGCCATGATCGGGCCGTGTTCGATAGAGCGCTGAACCTGTTAGCATCAGAACAGGTCATGCATCGCTTAGCAGGCCTGTCCTTGCTGAACAAGTTCGGTGGTTGGGGCTCGCTTCCGCATACCCTCAAGGCTTGTCTGGATGGGGCGCCCAAAGTGGCTGAACAGGCGTGGATGAACTTGAATGCTTGGGTGGGCTACGCGCGAAATCTGTTCACGGCTGCTTCCCCGCAGGATATCGAAAGGGCCCGTATCGCCTTAGGCAATGTCCGGGTGGGGCTGAAAGAGCTCACATACGCGCAGCGTAAAACGCTGGACGCGGTGAAGGTCTTCTTGGGCTGAGGGCTTTCGAGCGAGATGGTGAAGCCGTGGATGATGAGGCGGGGCATTGGAAGGATGTGTATTGGGGCAAAGTTCATTGCGCTCGGTGATGATACCTTGCAGCAGACCACTCATGGTTGCGCCAACAAGAGATGTGGCCATTCAAGATGAAGCCAAGCAAGCAGTTCGATAGTTGGCCCATTGTGCGGACGAAGCCTGTGCAGAAGACATACGGGCGGGCGATCTCCGTCTTCATAAACAACGCCAGCTGCCATCTGGTAACCGTTGACGTGTACGCTGACGGAGCGATCGACTGTTGGGGATTCGTGGACCGAGCTCTCTTCCGGAATAAGCTCCGCTCGAACTGGGTGGTTCCAGCCCCTAAGGCCGGTCAAGCCCTTTCCGTCTTCGATTTCGGCTCTACAGGTATCGAACGCGGAGTTTGGGTGCAGACATCCCAGAGCATAGACCATGTGGTCGAGAGCACCATTCGGGAACTGAACCCTGGGATGAAGGACCTCTTG
>CAZYPC010000198.1:0-4551 GCA_964649165.1 uncultured Chryseobacterium sp. | reverse complement strand
TCCATGGCGGCGGGGTCCGTGTACAGGCGGATGGGGTCGGCCATGTTGTGGGTTCGGCGGTCGTGGTGCCCGCGAGGCTCAAAGGTAGGTCAAGCACCTGGCGGAAGGCCACTTGAATCCGATGGGCCGTCCGATGATCAAAACATTGATAAACAGGCATATAAGGCGGTTATAAACTCCTGAGTTCCGATGGCTGTTCCGAAGCCGTTTCCGACGGGGTGGTGGGACCAGGGCTTGGGCGTGCCCCGGCCCAGGGCGGCCGGGTCGGGCTGTTCGCTCTAGCCGCCTTGCGCTGTGCGGCACCGCATCGGGCTGCGGGGTCCCTCGTTCCTCGGGCCTCCTCGCTCCGTGCGTTGCGCGCCCATCGCTGCGGCGGGCTGCCGCTGCCATCCCTCACGCAACTGCCGTTCGCCGCACATGGACCCTTAAGGCGCGATCACCGGCACCCCATACGCTGCGAAATGCGGATCGGCCGTGATCAGGCGCATGCCCTCATGCTGCGCCTGTGCGATGAGCATGCGGTCAAAAGGATCGCGGTGGTGGAGGGGGAGATCCGCCACGTCAAGCACTTGGGCGCTCGTCAGCGACAAGCGGTTGAGGTTGGAGGCTTCCATGGCCGTGAAGGTGCCCGGCAGGTCTTCCGCGAGCTTCAGTTTGCCGAGGCCATGTTTGATCGCGATCTCCCAAAGTGAAACGATGCTGTACCAGCACTCGTTCTCTTTGGAGGTGATCAACGACAGGGTCTGCTGCGATATGCGCTTATCCGCCGCATTGAACCAGAGGAGGACATGGGTGTCCAGAAGCAACTTCATTCCATGTACTCCTTGAAGTCGTCCAGTGGCGCATCGAAGTCATCCGCGATCCAGATCTTGCCTTTCAGTAGACCTGGAATGGGCGTCTTGTCATTTGGGGGCTGCTGCTCCTCCATGGGCATATCCTTCCTCCACGAGAGGAACTCCACGTAGTCGGCCACCAGCTTGCGCAGCTCGGCAGGCAGGGAGTTGATCTTCAGGAAAAGATCGGCGCTGGACATAGTGCTAAGGTACTGCGCAAGCGACGCGTTCAGCAATTCCGCTCGTCCAGCGACATCGAAGTCATCGAAGGACACCTGGCACCACCGATCGCCACAGAGCGGGCAGTGGTGCTGATGGAACGATTGCGGGTGATCGCAGGAGCGTGACGGGCTGAGGATGGTGCCGTGGGTGTTTGCGGATGACGGTCATCGGGGCGTGCCCCGGCCCAGGGCGGCCGGGTCCGACTGCCTGCCTGCCGGTGGGCAGGCCCGCTGCTATCCCTCACGTGTATGTAGACTACAACCCTTGGGAAGTAGCACGGACACGGACCTCTATTTAGCGCAGGTATGGCAGACCCTCCAGGATGCTGGTTGAATCTCGAACTTCTTGTCGAATAGCCTGTAATGTATCGGGACTCCTGAACCAATTGCGATGTGCAAACCCGGCCCTGCTATTCGCTACGCGATAGACTTTGGTCAGAACTTCACAAGCAGCCTTGTTGTACCGGGCAAGAGCCTCAGCAGCACCACCATCTTCATCAAGCCATTTTGGTTTAGATAGCGCTCGAAGGTCCGCAATCAAATCGCCGCCGGCGTACTTCTCTTTAAGCAATTCCGCGACAGCATAGATAATCATCCAGCGCCGCTCAAGCGCTCGTCTGACTATTGGCTCGACCTGTTTGTCGTTGGGTCGGCTCTTCTTGTCTTCTTCAATCCTGCTCAGTTCCTTCTTCTCCAGTCTCTCCTTCTCAATCTTTGACAGTTCTCGAATCCGGTCTGACACGAGCCATATGCCGGCGTAGTACTTGAAATCCTCCTCGGTTATGCTATCCCAAACGTCATGTCCATCGCCAAAGATTTTCACGTACCCTCCTGTTGGGCCGGTATCGAATAGATGCTGTGTGCCTCCAAAGGCATCAACAGGGCCAAATAGGAATGCGAAGAGCGTCTTAGCGAACTCTTCCATCCCGATAGGGATCTTGTTTTGCTGTCGCTCACCAACGCGCTTGTTCTTATACCAGTACTCCTTGTTGCCACGATGAACCTTCGCAAATCGGGTAGCCAAAGCCCGCTGGATACCATCGTTGCTGCGGAAGTCTGCGACCTTGACAGCGTTCTGCGTGTTGTTGAACTTGGTGACATTGTCTAAGAAGTGCTGTTCTCCTTCGCTCTGCTTTAGGCTTACTTCTGATACCCGTATTAGAACATTGGCATCCCCTGCCCTGAGTGGATCCTTAGTGTGCGCCTTCGCTAGTGACCTTACCGTTTGAGCGCCATTGATAATGGAGAGCTGCTCGCAGACTAGTTCGCCATTCTTCTCATTAGCTTCGATTTTGGTCGCCACCGCTGCAATGCCGTTGTTGAAGAAGTAGAAATTCTCGGGCTCTTCAATCGCAGTTGTAATGATGCCCTTGTTGGTAGAAGTGTCACCCACGTAGTAGCGAATGTTCAGCGCGAACAATCGATACCTGTGCTGTTTGTACATATTTCTGAGCCGGCTGGCCGATACGAGGCCGAGGTACGAGGTTCGCCCACTTGGGCTACGGTGCCATATCCATGGCGTCTGACCATCCATGGTGCTGAATCGAACCGTTACGGGAATAGCGATGCGCTCGCCCGCCGAAGCGGCTTCTCGGATTTTGTCGTTAAGACCCGATTCGTCGAGCACAACAAAGTCCACACGGCTGTTGATTTCAGGCTCTTCTGGAATCACACTCACACCCTGTTCCTCTCGGGCGCGCATGTTTTGGTTGACCGTTCCTAGCGTAATGAAGTGGAGGTCGAAGGTGTCGTTCGACCAGTCAATGTCCTCGACCGCTTCACGGACCCGTTGACTGATTTTATGCTTGCTGCGATAGGCTGGATGTATTCGTTTGAATACGTCCGCGAAGTGATTCACGGTCTCTTCCTTTTCTGCCTTTCCCGAGCCGTGGTACTTCGCTTGGACGATTAGCACGTGGCCTTCGTCGGAACGGTAGATGAAATCGAGACCGCAATCACAAGAACCGTCGACAAAGCACTCTTGGTAGTCCTCATCGTCGTCGGGGACAATTCCAGGGTACAGTTTGCGTATGACCTCCTTCACATAGAAAGTCGTCATCATCCGCGACCGCTGAAAATCATTCAGGCTATCTAGAGAGCGGTCTTTGGCCTCAGCGTATTCACGGACTGCCGTACGGAAGCTGAGTTTCAATGTTTTCGCCATGGAAGGGTCGTGTGCGATTGTAATGTTAGCGCCTCTTCAAGAAACCTTGGCACCCTTGGTTCGCTTTTACCGCGTAAGGGATAGTAGCAAGTAGCCCGCACCGCGAGGCCCTGCGAAGCGGGAGGACTACTGCGGATAGCCAATCCTCACTCGAGTTCCAGCATATTGTAGATGACCTTAGAGCTGTCGGTTGGAACGTTGCACTTGAGGTGACCTGCTGCGGTGACGGCGCTCATTGGCCGGCTAAAGCGCATTGACTCCGGCCCATCAATTGTGGCCGACACGACGATAGAATCTGCCCGCTGCTCCAATCGGATTTGGTAGTCGTGCTGATGGTTCGAGTTCGTCAAGAAGTGGCGGAACTGGAAATAATTGCGTTGCCCGTAGATGATCAAGAAATCATTCTCACCATAATCGGTTCTAAGAAGACCAACTTGATGCCCATCGAAGACTACTCGGTCGTTCACTGCGCCACTGAATAGTTCGCCATCGTTGGTGCGATCGATCGAATAGAACCCGCGCCGTATTTGAACGGAATCGAGCTCCAGTCCAGGTGAAACGCTTACGTCCAAGGATGACATATCGATCATCTTGTAACGCCGATTCACCTGAAAGAACAGAACAACGCCAACGACTAGTGCAACGAGAGCGATCAGCCAACGGCGCATGACTGCTCACATCACTCCACCCAACTCTTCCAATACTTCCCGTCGTCGATCTTCAAGCACTCCTCGGTGACCATGAGCGGCTTGAAGGTGTCCACCATCACGGCGAGCTCGTCCGTCTGCTTCTTGCCGATGCTGCGCTCCATGGCGCCGGGGTGCGGGCCGTGGGGGATGCCGGCGGGGTGCAAGCTGATGTGGCCGGGACCGATGTCGTTGCGGCTCATGAAGTCGCCGTCCACGTAGTACAGCACCTCATCGCTGTCGATGTTGCTGTGGTTGTAGGGCGCGGGGATGGCCTGCGGGTGGTAGTCGTAGAGGCGCGGCACGAAGCTGCACACCACGAAGGCGTCGGTCTCGAAGGTCTGGTGGATCGGCGGCGGCAGGTGCACGCGGCCGGTGATCGGTTCGAAATCGTGGATGCTGAACGCGTAGGGGTAGTTGTAGCCGTCCCAGCCCACCACATCGAAGGGGTGGCTGGCGTACACCAGCTCGTGCAGCATGTTCTGCTTCTTCACCTTGATCGTGAAGCTGCCCTTCTTGTCGTAGGTTTCCAGCTTCTTCGGGCGGCGGATGTCGCGCTCGCAGAACGGCGAATGCTCCAGCAGCTGGCCGAACCAGTTGCGGTAGCGCTTCGGCGTGTACATGGGGCGGTGGCTCTCCACGATGAA
>CAZYPC010000197.1:0-4662 GCA_964649165.1 uncultured Chryseobacterium sp. | reverse complement strand
GCGTCATCTGGGCCAACACCTACAACAAGTTCGATCCCACCTCACCCTTCGGCGGCTACAAGGAAAGCGGGTATGGACGGGAAGGCGGGGTGCATGGGTTGGGGGCGTATCTCAACTTGAACTGAGCAATGAGGAACGCCGTCACATCGAGCGGAGTCGAGATGTGGGCGTGCCCCCGCGTTGAATGCACGCGGGGTCGGGCTATCCGCAGTAGTCCTCGCTCGCAAAGCCTCGCTGTGGGCTACTTGCTTCTATCCCTCACGCGCTGACGCACCGGCTCGAAATCAGATCGGGCCGTGAGGAACAAATGGATGTTCCCACTTGCCACTGATCTGGTACAGCTCGTAGAACACGAACCACTCCTGCGCCCAGGGTACAATGGTGTTGAAGAGATGGCAATCGGAGGTCCAGGTCATGTCCGGAGGGTAGTACAGGCACAGATTGCCATCCTTGTACATATGGATGTCCTTGTTGTAGACGATGCGGGGTTGGCGAACCCGGACCTTGGGGACACTGGATGGATCATACGTGATCCTGTAGTCATACGTCGTTGACGCCACGGAAGGCTGGAACTGACCGTAGCAGTAGAGCACGCCGCGCCGGATCTCTGTGTGTAAGAAGTCGTAGTGCCGCTGTAACAATGCCCGTTCGCACGCAACGATGCCGAAGTTGGTCTGCTGTCTGTGCGGGTAGAACATCATGCACCGAAGTTTCTATGCGGAAGGTGCTGCACGCCCGCTCCATCATTGATTACACCCGCACGTGATGTGAACGCCGTACCTGAGAGCACCCGCGCGGCGGTCTCCCTCAAGAGCTTCTCCTTCGCGTCGACATCTTCATCAGCCCCGAGCGGGAACCGGTCACCGAGGTGTGCTCGCCAGAGCTTGGTGGCCTTCAGTTGGTTCTTTTCAACGATGGCCGCTGACGCGTCCTCTGCAAAGTCAGCCAGTGCCTCCCGGAATTTCGCCTTCTGGCCATCGTCCAACTTGCGCGTCAGGTTGTCACGAGGCACAGTGGGCATGATACAGTCGCACGAGAGAGCCGTGACAACGACGAGTCGGTCCAGCAGCTTCTGCAAGGCGATGTCGTCGCGCTCGTCGGCCACGTAGTTCGACGCTGACCAAACCGTGAGGGCTACACCGGACGGGGTTTTGAATAGGCACTGCTCAGTCCATGCCTTCAGGTACTTGATCAGCCGACGTAGTTGATCGTTAGCGATGTCATTGAACCATTCCCAGAACGCCTTGGGGTCGCTCGGAAGCAGTTCACCATCCTTGGTGACCAAGTACGGGTGGGTGTCATGTTCCTCCTTGATGTACACTGGAAGATCAACGTGGTGGTCACCGGCATAGATCACACGGATGCAACGTTGTCGATGTTCTGGGCCCGCGTCCGTATGATCTTCGACGGCCCGCAGCACATGGCTATGCACAGTGGCAGGAGCAAGGTCCGGCCGTTTCAGGAAATACACTCCGGTGTCCGCGTCATAGGTCCCATCGCGCTTCTGAATCAATGCGCCAGTCTTGAGTGAGCCTTGATCCATGAACTTCGGTACCGGCAGGCCAACCTTGGCGCAGTATTGCCGCACGGCTTTCCTCAGGGCATTCTTCGACCGGATCAGTTCCTTGCGGCGCGCACCTGTTACGCTGATCGCCCCCTCGAAGTCGTAGAAGAGCTTGTTGCAGTTGGCCATGTGGTCAGTCGGTGATGCGGTTCAATTCCATTTCTCCCTTGCTGAGGCGACCGGTGAAGTATGGTCCGATCAACCGTGAGCGATCAGCCTCGATCTGCAGCTGTGCGAACCCTTCGTGCGGTCCCATCTCGTTCGTGATCCTGACCCCCTCGTTGAGGTACGCCATATCAAGCCGGTGATATCCGCCTCGCTCTACGATGTGGCAGTCCGTGCAGGTTGAATGTGTCTCCTGCGCATCCGCGCGGTCCGTGAAGAAGAAACGGCATCGCACCACAAGACGCGTGGCGGTCTGCGTGATCACCGCCTCGACACTCTTCGTCTGCTTGATGCCATCGCGTTCGAAGCGCACTACACCACTGTACTTGCCGGACACGTTGGGAACGGTGACGAGGAACTTCAATGGCCAGTACTTCCATAGGTAGCGATCGTAGATGCCCAACAATACCATCACGACGGAAGCCGTGGACACACCCCCGAGCCAGCCCGACCACATGCTGTCCTGGCCGAGGATCCAGATCGCGCCGTGTACGGCGGTATTGACGAGGCTGGCGGTCAGCAGAACGCCGACGATGAACAGCTTCGGTCGATAATAGCGGAGAGATATTTCCATTGCGATGATGGTTACGGTTCGGTAAGGGCATCCGGAAGGGCCGCGATCACGAGCCCTTGAATGATGAGGTCATCTGTGACCACGATCGGTCGATGGTCAGCCTCTTCGTCGTTCGATCGTGGTCGAAGTATCACATGCTCACCTTTTCGATCGAACTCTTTGATCGTCGCCTCGTTGTCGACCAGCGCTACCACTATCTGACCCGGGTTCGCGTGTGCCTGCTGCTGCACGAGAACCAGGTCTCCAGGGTTGATCGGGATACGCGCGGCATTCATCGATGTGCCACGGGCGCGCAGTAAGAAGTGGGTGTGACCGGGCTTGGCGATCTTCGTGGAGACCCTCACCCAACCCTCAGGATTTTGTTCAGCCAAGGAAGGAAGACCGCAAGCTGCCGACCCCACCAAGGGAACATCCACGGTGTGTGGTGTAGCTCCACTGGCTTCGTCGACCAACGAAATCTCCCCATTCTCGTATTTCAGGAGCTCACGGTTCGCCAGTCGCTGCAACATCATCTGGACGGAACGCGGAGAATTGTATTGGACAACGTTGCCGATGGCGCGCAGGGACGGAGCCTTTCCCGTGGCCTTGATGTAGTTCCTGATGAAGGTCAGGCCCTTGCGATCCTGCTCGTCCGTGCTCATGTCAGCGTATTTTCGTCCCCAAAGGTATGAATGGGGGTGTTGATTTTGTCCACCTCATTGACGTTCTTGGAATACAGGTGGTTGCCTCAGTGCCTATGAATTATTTTGGACCGGCCCGCCGCTGAGTAGGGACAAGGCCAGCGCAACATCGTTTCGTTTATTGCGTTTAACTTTGCATCACCCATCCGCGAAGCCATGCCAGCAGTTGAAACACTTACCGCCAAGCCGACGCGCTCCGAGCAAGAGGCCGCACGTAGATCGTTCCCAGCTCTTGAAGAGTCGCTGAAGAGCCTTTCAAAGAAGAAGGACACGACGGAGATCGAGATCGAGGAGACGGCACAGAAGATCATTGTGCCCACTATGGCGCTCCAGCTTCTTACACGGATCCTGAAGGACCTCGGTGAAGGACGGCCGGTGCAGATCGTTCCCATCGCTGCCGAGATGACCACGCAGGCGGCCGCTGAGATGTTGGGTTGTTCCCGCCCCCATGTCATCAAACTGCTGGAGCAGGGCAAGATCCCCTTCACTTTGGTGGGCAAGCATCGCCGCATCAAGTACGAGGATTTGATGAAGTACCGCAAGGCGATGAAGGAGGCGCAGAAGCAGAACCTCAAGGACATGATGCACGACGACGAAGAAGCGGGGCTCTATGATTCATAGCGTCCGCTTCACGTGTGTCCTGGACACCAACGTCATCTTCCCGGTGAACATTCGGGATCTGTTGCTGTGGTTCGCACATTACGACCTCTTCACCGTGAAATGGAGCAGTGGCATTTGCGACGAGTGGGCCAGGGTGATGCGCGAGAAGGGAATCGCAGATCCGGAGATCGCCAAACGCATCAGACGCATGAGCGACGCATTCCCGGATGCATTGGTGGAGAACTACGATGGTCTGATCGAAGGCCTGCAATTGCCCGATAAGGATGACCGACATGTGTTGGCCGCTGCGATCAAGGCCAATGCGAACCTCATCGTCACGAACAACCTCCGTGACTTCCCTGTGGAGGAGCTGGCGAAGTACGGCTTGGAAGCAAAGAGCGCCGATGACTTTCTCACGGACATCATTGACCTCAATCAACCACGTGCGCTCGAGGCCTTCAAGGAATTAGTGGCGAATCGTCGTTCCCCGGAACTCGATGCTTACCAGGTGCTGGACCAGTTCCGAAAGGTCGGATTGAAGAAAACGGCCGATTACCTGCATGCGTTGCTATAGGGTACGACCATATGCTTAGACTAGAACACGCCCTTGCCCCGCCTCATCGTCCACGGTTTCACCATCTCGCTCGGCGGCTACGGCGCTTCAATTCGCCCGAGGGCGGTTGTTATCTCTTCTATAGCCCGATCGGCGCCGTAATAAGACGGGTCTTCCGCGCGCATCTGAGTATCGGGCACATAGAAGTCCAGATCATGTGCGAGATCTCGAAGCACTTCCGCGGCATTGCTGGAAAAGTTCGACTCCCACTCGTCGGAGTTCCACACCATGGTTTGAAAGGCTTTGATGGCCTCTCGGAGTCTCGCAGGCTCGCGCGTTGCTTCCCGCAATGCCTGGATGACCTCATGGAGCTGGTTTACTATCAACGCCTCATCGAACCACACATCCTCGAAGTCGTTGCCGTCGATCAGGAATCGATAGCCCGGAGGTAGGTCGAGGTATTCCATCACGGCCGGGAGATGGTCGGCAAGATGCTCAACATGCAGGGGCGAGAAGAAGTCATCAG
>CAZYPC010000196.1:0-4758 GCA_964649165.1 uncultured Chryseobacterium sp. | reverse complement strand
GCGGGTCGAGCGGGATCATTCAGCTCCGCTCCTGGCATGAACGAAGTACATCTCCCTCTCGCCCTTGCCCTTGGCCTGCACTTTTCCGCGCGAGGTGAAGGAGAGACCGGTCTCGTTCTTCACCAACGCATACGTCGCTTCGCTGATGTTCACTTGCCCCACCTCGCCACTGCTCTCCATGCGGCTCGCGGTGTTCACCGTATCGCCCCAGATGTCGTACTGGAACTTCTTCACGCCCACGATGCCGGCGACGACGGGGCCGGTGTGAATGCCCACGCGCATCTCGAAGGCGGGGAGTCCTTGTGCATCGCGCTCGGCTTTGCGTTGCTTCATGAAGGCCTGCATCTCCAACCCGGCGAGCACAGTGTTGCGCGCGGCGTTCGTATCGGGCACAGGCAATCCACCTGCGGCCATGTAGGCATCGCCGATGGTCTTGATCTTCTCGATGCCGTGCCTGCCCACGATGCCGTCGAAGGCCTCGAAGCAGGTGTTGATCTCGCGTACCAGTTCCGCCGCGCTCATCTTCTCGCTGGCCTGCGTGAAGCCCTTGAAGTCGGTGAAGAGGATGGAGACCATTTCGAAGTCGCGCGCATCGGCACGGCCTTTCTCTTTGAGCTCGGCAGCGATCTCCGCCGGCAGGATGTTGAGCAGCAGGTTCTCCGATCGGTCGCGCTCTTTGGAGATGATGTCGCGCGAGCGGCGCATGTAGCGCGCACGGCTGTACAGACCTCCGGCCACCACCAGCAGCCCGATACCACCCAGCGCCAGGTAATTCCGTGTGCGGTTCTTCTTGCTGATCTCCTCCTGGTGCGCCGCTTCGATCAAGCGGGCCTCTTCGGCTTTGGCCACGCTATCGGCGAAGATCTGCCGGTTGAATTCCATTTGCTCCAGCTTCTTGGCGGTCTCGCTCTCTTGCAGGGAGTCGTCGAGCACGCGCATCCGTTCCAGGTATTCGAGTGCCTCGTTCCCCTTACCCATGGCCTTGTATGCATCATAGAGGCAGTTGCAGGCGCCCCTTTGCTCCTCCAGAGACGTGCTCTCGTCCGCAAGCATCAATGCACGACGACAATAATCCAAGGCCTGGCCATGATCGCCCATTTTCCCAAGGGTCGTACCGATGGCGCAGAGTGAAACGCCTTCATCCCTCTTGTTGCCTATTTCGGTCGCGAGTGCCAGACCTCGTTGAAAATGGTCCAGTGCGCTGGACATGTCCCCTCTTTCCGAGTAGAAATAGCCTAAGCAGTTCTGGGTTGTGGTTTGGCCATATACGTCACCCAATCCCTCGAATGCGGCCAGACCTCGCTGAAAGTGGTCAACGGCATTCGCATCATTGTTCAGGTGCTTGTAGCAAATACCCAAGCTCTGGAGCGCAAAAGCTGCGCTGCGCTTGTCACCCGCTTCCTCTAGGAGCGCCAGACCTCGCTGGAAATAGTCCAACGCCTTGGTATACTCGCGTTGGGTCTGATAGATCTGGCCCACGCCGATCATGGAAGCGCCTATTCCTTTCTTATCCCCCATTTCTTCATCCAGCACCAGGCTCCTTTGGAGATGGTAGAGTGCCTTGGGGTAATCGCCTTGCTTGGTATAGATGACGGCCATATTGCCCAGGACCGCCGCGCTCCCCCTCTTCAAACCCGACTCCTCATGGATCGCGAGGCTCTTCTCATAACAGGCGATCGCTTTGGCATAGCTGGTTTGGACAAACAGCGCTGTTCCTTGAAGGGAATAAGCGCGGGCAACTTGACCGGGAAGATCATGTGCTTCCCCGAAGGTGATGAGCGCTTCGGCCAGCAGATAAGCGGAGTCCGGCTTGGAGAAGATGAAACCGTTCCAGATGTAGTCATTGAACGCATTAGCCCTTACACTATCGGAATGCTGCGGATCCTTCCACACGGCGTACAGTGAATCGAGGTTAGGCTGGGCCTGGGCCATAAGCCGGAGGCCGACTGCAAGGAGGAACAGCGGTGTTCTTTTCATGTGGCCCGTTGTGCTGTGACGAAGTACATCTCCATCTCCCCCTTGCCCTTGGCCTGCACTTTTCCGCGCGGCGTGAAGGTGAATGCGGGAGTTGTCAGTTGTTGGTTGCCAGTTGTCAGTGAATGCCCGGACAACCCAGAACTGACAACTGACAACTGTGCACTGACCAACTGATACGTCGCCTCGCTGATGTTCACCTGTCCCACTTCGCCGCTGCTCTCCATGCGGCTCGCCGTATTCACCGTATCGCCCCAGATGTCGTACTGGAACTTCTTCACGCCCACGATGCCGGCGACCACCGGCCCGGTGTGGATGCCGATGCGTATCTCGAAATAGGGGAGGCCAGCGGCGATCTTTCTTGCCTTGCCTTCGGCAATGAAGTCGCGCATCTCGAAGGCGGCCTTGATCACATCCATGGGGTGCGTGGTGTTCGGCGTGGGGAGCCCGCCAGCGGCCATGTACGCGTCACCAATGGTCTTGATCTTCTCGATGCCGTGCTTCTCCGTGATCTTGTCGAAGGCGCTGAAACACTCGTGCAGGTCATGCACCAGCTGGCGTGGGGTCACTACCTCGCTCATGGCGGTGAAGCCCTTGAAGTCGGTGAACAGCACCGTGACCTGGTCGATGTGCACCGCCACCGCCTCGCCTTTCGCCTTCAATTCCTCCGCCACTTCCTCTGGGAGGATGTTCAGCAGCAATTCATCGCTGCGCTTGCGCGCCTTGCTGATGCGGTTGCGCTGGAAGAGGAAGACCACGGCGAAGAGCAGCACGCAGACGAACCCGCTGATCAAAGCGAACACGATGATCCGCTGTCGTGCCGCCTGCTGCTCCTGGATCTGCTTGTCCTTCAACAGCACGGTGATGCGCTCGCGGCTTCGTTGCGCCTCCAACTGGATATCGAACTTCGAGCTGATCTCCCGGAGCCGTGCAGTGTTCAGGGAATCCGACTCCCGGTACAAGCGTTCGTAGTAGGTCAACGCTTTCGCCAGGTCCCCCTTCTCCCGGTACACCTGGCACAGGGCGGTGAGGGCATCGAGCTTTTCCTTGACCAGTCCGTTCTCTTCCGCGATGCGCAACCCGTGTTCGGCATTCGCGATGGCGAGATCGAACTGCCGGAGGTGGGCATGGTCCCGCGCGATCAAACCATACGCGTAGGCCACGCCCGGTGCTGAACCTTGTTCCTCCAGGATGGGTACGGCTTTTTTGTGGTACACCAGCGCGGAATCGAATTCGGAGCGCTGGAAGTGGTAGTCCCCCAGGGTGAAATACAGGGTGGCGACCGGATCACCCTTCACGGAGGAGGAGGACTGGATGAAGAGTGCCTTCCGAAGAGCCGCGCCTGCCTGGGACATCGAGTCCTGGTCCATGAAGATCCCCGCCTGCCGTGTAAGACCGTTGATCCACCACGCGGTGTCGCGCGTGGCTTGAAAGGCCGCTACCGCACTGTCGGCGTACGCCCCGGCATCCGTGTTCACGGCGTCCCTGTTCGTCGTGAGCCTGTAAGTTCCCGTGAGCACAGCATAGGACAGGCTCAAGTAGGCATGCCCAAGCGTCCCGGTATCCCCGGCTCGTTTGGCCGCATCGATCGCGGACCGGAGATAGTAGAAAGTACTGTCGAAGTTGCCCTCGAAGCCGGAAGCAAGGCGCTGGTGCGTCCGTGCCTCGCCCCTGAGGAAGTGGATCTTCCGGGAGAGGGCCAGTGCTTCGCGCAGGAAGTGGTTCGCACTGTCCGTTCGAAGGATCCGGTGTTGCTCGCTGATCCGGATCAACAGGTCGACGTTGGCGGTATCGTTCCGGGCATGGTCGCCCAGTTCGGCCATCAGTTGATCGAGCCGTGTGCGGTCCTGCGCCTGCACCGGGCATGCGAGAACGCTCAGCAATACGGCCAGGGCGAGCAGCTTCTTCACGTCTTGGTGGGGTAGGACCTTCGGCACCCGACCGCGCCGGGCTAGGGTCTACAAAGTACATCTCCAGCTTCACATGGCTCTTTGCTTGCGGGGGGATGCGAATAGTTGTCGGTCGTCAGTGGTCAGTTGTCCGTCCGCGCCTGACAACTGACCACGGGCAACTGAGCACGGACAACGGCATCCCGCGCGAAGGGTGCCGATGGCCGTCCGCTCGATGCGCGCGTGTGTGATTTGCGACCTGGCTTTCGGGAATGCGGAGGGTGATGTCACTATTCTCTGCATACGTCCAACTGCTATCCCGGAGCGATGGTGCCGCAGGCGGGAACCATCGCATCCGGGATCCCCGAAGCCGCGGATGAGTGGCTCGATCAGACGATCAGAGGATCAGAAAATAGGAACGGGGTGCATGCCTGCTGTTCGCGCCCGGCGGCACGCTGATCAACCCATGAACGTGAGCCCCCAGTTGTGGCCGTCCAGGTCGTCGAAGTCTTTGCTGTACATCCCTTCCATGTCCTGCGTGCCGGTGGACTTGCCGCCCGCCTTGATGGCCTTCGCGTGCATCGCGTCCACCTCCTTGCGGCTGCCGAGTTGAAGCGTAAGGCCCACTTCCACCACCTTCTTCGCGTTCGCGATCTCCTTCTTCGTGAAGGTCTTGAAGAGCTTCAGGTCCACCAGCATCACACACGTGTGCTCGTTGATCACCAAGCAGGTGCCGTGCGGACCACTGAAGGCTTTGTTGGTGGCGAACCCGAGCTTCTTGAAGAAAGCGGTGGACTTCTTCACGTCCTTCACGGCATGGCTAACGAAGAGGGGACGGTTGGTCATGGTGATGATCGTTCGGGGCGTGGAAGATAGCCTCATGGCCTCGCGCACC
>CAZYPC010000195.1:0-4803 GCA_964649165.1 uncultured Chryseobacterium sp. | reverse complement strand
GCAACATCGTGGAGCAGATGAACGTGATCGAGAAGGACCAGCGCGTGATCGACGCCGCCAAGCTCCGCTGGTACCTGCCGACCGTGGATGCACCATTGCTTCCCGCCGTCGTGAACAAGAACAACGGTACTGGCGAGGCGCAAGGGCCCAACGAGCGGGAGTTGTTGTACTCCATGATCGGCCACCTCCAGAAGGATGTGAACGCGCTGAAGGAGCACCTCTCCGCCATGATGGACGGCCAGCCGATGCCTGTCGCGCAACCGCGCATGTCACCCCCGGTCCTGCGCGAGGAGTTCATCATGCCGCAGGCAGGCCACGCTCACGCTCCGATGAAGATCGAACGGGTACCTGCGGCCGATGAGGAGGTGAAGGATGTGGAGCACACCGAAGTGGAGGAGGTGCTCAGTCTCCAACAGCGCGAAAAAGAGCTGATCCGCAAGGCGCTCGTCAAGCATCGCGGTCGCCGCAAGAACGCCGCACAGGAACTGGGCATCAGCGAACGCACGCTGTACCGCAAGATCAACGAGTACGATCTCGAGGAATGATGAGGGCGTCCGTTGTCTGTTGTCCGTTGTCGGTTGTCGGTTGTCGGTCGGCAGGCTTCCGATCAAGCGCGCGAGGCACGACTTCCATTGAGCGGGACAACCGACAGCCGGCAACCAACAGCCGGAGACCGTTCCTTTTCACCATCCTCCTGGCCATTTCCGTCACTCTCTCATCCTGCCACATCCACTATGGCACGAGCGGAGGAGAGGTCCCGGCGGGAGCGAAAACGCTCAGCGTGGCGCTGTTCGACGCGAGGGCGCCGCTCTGCACCCCTCAAAGCGCTCAGACTTTCACAGAAACCTTGCGTGACCTCCTCCAGGCACAAACCCCGCTCAACCTCACGCGCACCGATGGTGACCTTCAATATGAAGGAGCCATCATCGCCTACGACGTTCAGCCAGTTGCCATCCAGGCGAACGAGAGCGCGGCGCTGAACCGGCTCACCATCTCGGTGTCCGTGCACTTCACCAATACGCTGGATCCCAAGAAGAGCGGCGACATCAATGCCTCCCGCTTCGCGGACTACAACAGTTCGCAGGATCTGAGCGCTGTGGAGATCCAACTCGTGCAGGATATCAGCAAGCAACTGGCGCAGGACATCTTCGACAAGACGCTGGGGAACTGGTGATCAAGCTCCAAGTGCCAAGGGGCAAGTGACAAGCATCAAGGCAGGACGTGCCCTGCTGCGAATACCCGGGATCGGCTTCCTTTGCCGGGCTTTGGGCATTTGATACTTGACCCTTGGCACTTGAAGCTTGAAATGGACCGCGAACGCCTCACCCGCCTGATCGACGAGCCCGCGCGCGTGCAACGGGACGACATCGCCGACCTGAAAGCCATGGCGGAGCGCTATCCGTGGTTCAGCGGCGCACACCTGTTGCTGGCCGTGGGTGGGCATCGCGAAGGGGACGTGTTGTTCGATGAACAACTGAGAGCTTCAGCCGCACATCTGCCGTCGCGCGCGGTGCTGTTCGACAGACTTCATGGGGCCGAGTTGGTGGCACCGACCATGGACCCGTTGCCCAAGCCCCCTGCCGTCGAGCGAACGACAGCGATCGTTCCTGAGCCGGATCACGTGCCGCACGAAGGCACCGTCCGATATGGCTCCACTGAGGACATACAGAACCCCGTGACCTTGGAGGTGGAGGTACCACCGACGCAGAGCTTTCTGGAAGTTCAACCCGAGCCCCCACCCCCCGCCATCGCAAAGCCGGCCGCGGAAGCCGTGCCTGAACCCATAGAAGCACCACCACCGGCTCTTGCCGAAGGACCGTTGGCGGAAGCCCCGCCCCCTGTACAACCCGACCTCACCGCACCGGAGCACCTTCCCACACCGTGGAAGGAACGGCTGATGCGCGGCGACCGAGACGAGGAGGAACTGGATCGCCAGATGCGCGACTCTGCGGTGGCGATCAGCTACGAATTGCTGTTGGAGCGTGAAGGGGCCTTGGAAACCCGTTCCGGCGCGGATGAACCTGTGGAGCAGAACCCACCGATCGCGGCGCCTACGGGATCCGCATCACCGCCACCCGCCGAGCCATCCGCCCCACCGCCCGTGGTATCGCGCCGCTTCTCCGACTGGCTCTCGGAAGAACCTGTGGCAGTCCCCGCCGCCTCTTCGATGCCAACGCGTTCGCCCATGGCGAAACCCGTGGAGGATCCGGAGATCGTGCGCGCCGTTCAGCAGCTACCGCCCATCGAGCCGAAGCACGCGCCGGAAACAGCCGAGACCAAGGCGCTCGTGGAGCGTTTCATCAAACAGAACACCGGGCAGGCACCCCACCCGAAAAAGGCGGAATTCTTCAACCCGCAGACCGCGGCCAAGCGGAGCTTGGAAGAACATGCGGACCTGGTGACCGAAACCCTCGCCCGGATCTACGAGAAGCAGGGCAACATCGCCAAAGCCGTGGCAGCCTACGAACGGCTGGCCGTGAAGCATCCCGAAAAAAGCGCGCATTTCCGGGCGCTCGCCAAAGCGCTGGCCGGGAGGTAGTGCTTTCCGTGCGCCTGCGTGCGGCGGGTCGTTCACCGCGTACGGTGTTGAGCCGTACCTCCAAAACCGTTTACTTCGCAGCCCTTTTCAGCCGACCCTCTCGAACGCCTCCGCCGGGCCTACGGCGCTCAACGCATGTTCATCTACATCCTCATCATTGTTGTGGCCGCTCTGCTGGCCTTGGTCGTACTCGCCCAGAACCCCAAGGGAGGAGGATTGGCCGCAGGATTCACCGGTGCCCAACAGATAGGCGGCGTGCAACGTACCGCTGACTTCCTCGAGAAGAGCACATGGACGCTGGCTGCGGCCCTGATGGTGCTCTGCCTGGTGAACTCCGGCTCGCGCGGAACCGCAGCGTCCGGCGTTGGCCCCGGCGACCAGAAGATCGAGGTGGAACAGCCTGCACAGCCCGGCGCCCCTCCGGCGGACGGCGATGGCGGTGACGGCACTCAGCAGGACTGACCGCGTGAAAGGTTGTCAGCCTTTGGGCGAGCCTTGTCACTACCATTTGAAAACTTGGCAGGAACTCACCTGCCCCGTTCGACTGGCACCGTCATTGACCGGCGCGCCGCGCGTCGGGATCCCCGACCCTGAACCCTTCAACCCAACATCCTGATATGGCCAATGTGAAGCCCCTCGCGGACCGCGTGCTCGTCGAAGCCGCCGCCGCCGAAGAGACCACCAAGGGCGGTCTGTTCATCCCTGATACCGCCAAGGAAAAACCCCAGCGCGGCAAGATCATCGCCGTGGGCACCGGCCGCGTGGCCGATGACGGCAAGGTGACCCCCCTCACCGTGAAGGTGGGCGACAGCGTCCTGTACGGCAAGTACAGCGGCACCGAGCTCAGCCTCGATGGTAAGGACTACATGATCATGCGCGAAAGCGACATCTACGCCGTCCTCAACTAAGCGCGTACGGGCGACGTTCACGTCGCCCTTCCCGTTCCCAACAACAATCAAAATCCAGGGCGACGAGATCGTCGCCCCAACAAATGGCAGCCAAGAACATCCAATTCGAGATCGACGCCCGCGACCGCCTGAAGCGTGGCGTTGACCATCTCGCCAATGCCGTGAAAGTGACGCTCGGTCCCAAGGGCCGCAACGTGATCATCGACAAGAAATTCGGTGCGCCCCAGGTGACCAAGGACGGCGTGACCGTGGCCAAGGAGATCGAGCTGAAGGACGCCGTGGAGAACATGGGCGCCCAGATGCTGAAGGAAGTGGCCAGCAAGACCGCTGATGCCGCTGGTGATGGCACCACGACCGCTACCGTCCTCGCACAAGCCATCGTCACCGCCGGCCTGAAGAACGTGGCCGCCGGTGCCAACCCGATGGACCTGAAGCGCGGTATCGACAAGGCCGTTGTGGCCGTGGTCGATGAGCTCAAGAAGATGAGCAAGGCCGTCGGCGACGACAACGCCAAGATCAAGCAGGTCGCTTCGATCAGCGCCAACAACGACGACGCGATCGGCACCCTCATCGCCGAGGCCATGGCCAAGGTGAAGAAGGAAGGTGTGATCACCGTGGAAGAAGCGAAAGGCACCGACACGACCGTTGAGGTCGTGGAAGGCATGCAGTTCGACCGCGGCTACCTGAGCCCCTACTTCGTGACCAACGCGGAGAAGATGGAGGCCGATCTGGAGAACGCCTACATCCTGATCTACGACAAGAAGATCAGCACGATGAAGGAGCTGCTCCCTGTGCTGGAGAAGGCCGCACAAACGGGCAAGCCCTTGCTCATCATCAGCGAGGACGTGGACGGTGAAGCGCTCGCCACCCTGGTGGTGAACAAGATCCGTGGCGCCCTGAAAGTGGCCGCGGTGAAGGCTCCGGGCTTCGGCGATCGCCGCAAGGCCATGCTGGAGGACATCGCCATCCTCACGGGTGGAACGGTGATCAGCGAGGAGCGTGGCTTCAAGCTGGAGAACGCCGACCTGACGATGCTCGGCAAGGCTGAGAAGATCAACATCGACAAGGACAACACGACTATCGTGAACGGCGCCGGCAAGAAGGCCGACATCACCGGCCGTGTGAACCAGATCAAGGCGCAGATCGAGACCACGACGAGCGACTACGACAAGGAGAAGCTGCAGGAGCGTCTGGCGAAACTCGCCGGCGGTGTTGCAGTGCTCTACATCGGTGCCGCCACGGAGGTGGAGATGAAAGAGAAGAAGGATCGCGTGGACGACGCGCTGCATGCGACCCGCGCTGCCGTTGAAGAGGGCATCGTGCCCGGTGGTGGTGTGGCCTACATCCGCGCGCAGA
>CAZYPC010000194.1:0-5013 GCA_964649165.1 uncultured Chryseobacterium sp. | reverse complement strand
GATCGCTGAACTCGAACTGGTAGCTCACCACACCGGACACGGCGGTGGTGTACACTTTGTTGTTCAGGTAGTTGTTGAAGACGTTGCACTCCGAGGCTTCGATCGGTGAAGGACCGAGCGGCAGGCAGAATTCGTGCTGGGTATAGATCGGGCTTGCAGGCGTCAGCGAAGGCGACTGTGCTCCGAACACGCCATTATCCTCCAGTACATTCCGGCCTTGCGTGTCGCTCAAGCGCCAGGCGCCGTCCACGATGCCGTCGCCAGCCGCGTCATACACATAGAAGTAGAAACAGTTGCCGAACGTCGTTTCCAGACAGACAGACGTTTCTATCGTTTGCAGGTTATCCGCAGCCGTGTACGGGCCACCTATCCCCAGCGGGAAACCGAACAGATCGGTGATCGCCCAGCTCGTCTGCACGGCATTGTTGTCCGTACGGACGGTCACCTTCACAGTTTGTCCGGTAGCGTCGTAGTTACTGGACGAGGAACTGTTGGCAAGGAGGGCGTCGGGTTGGCCATTGGCCAGTACTACTTCCGCCGTGTAGGTGTGCAGACCAGAGGGCGAGGTCACCAACGGCAATGTCAGCGTGATGCTGGCACCAGTGGCGATCGCAGGACCGCTCCAATCGTAGGTCTGCACGATGCCACCATCGATGCGCGAGATGATCCGTGCGCTGCTCAAGGGAGCCTCGCCGTAGTTGGTGAGGGTGACCACCGGGTTGAAGCGCTCATCGCATACCGTGCCCACAGGTGTAGTGACCGCGGAAATTCCGCCATCGTTGAAGCCCGGGTGGGTGATCATCAGGCCGAACGTTCCTTCCTGCACACCACCCTGGTTGTACACCAGGAGGCGGTAGGTGGTGCTGACGCTCAGGGCAGGCAATTGCGTGGTTCCGCCAGCGCTGGCCAAGCAGACCAATTCACCAGAGGCGCCCGTACCCGTGCATCCACCGCTATAGAGCGCCATGCTCAACGTGGGTGCGGTGTAAGCACCGTTCTCCACGGAGGAAGCGAGGTAAATGTCGTAATCCGAACCATCGGGTTCCGTGGTGAACGTGTACCATACGCCTTGAACGCCTCCCGCACCGGAGCAGGAGGTCGGGCCGTCCAGGTAGGAACAGACCAAGGTCTCCGAAGAGAGCACCGCTCCGGGATCGTTCTCGATGTACGTGGTCATGCCGGTCGCGGCCAAGCAACGGTCGTTCGCTTCGGTCCCGGAGCAGTAGGGCTCGCAGAAGACGATCAGCTGGTAATTGCCTTCGGCAGCGCCTGCGCCGTGCACCAGGATGGTGTAGGTGGTGCCGGTCACCGCACGGATCTGTACCGTGCTGGAACCGCTACCGCAACCCAGGGCGTTGTCGTTCATCATGTTGCACGAGAGGCTCGTGCAAGCACCCGTGAACACGGAGATGCGCGAGTCGAACGTGGACAGACCGCAGGTGCTGAACGTCACATCCTCATCGGCCAGGGCCGTGTAGGAGAAGTAGTTCACACCGCCCGTGGAAGCCGCACCATTGAAGGGGCAGGCCCCGACCGGCATGTTGTTCAAGCGACCGACCGTGCGGCCGAAGCGCGAGTCACCACAGTTCACCGCTACCGGTGTGCAAGGATCGTCGCTCACATCGAGCTTCTGCACGCAGATCGTGAAGGTGCTCGCGTTGGCGATGGGCTGCAGCACGCGGAGCGTGTAGGTGGCCCCGTTCGTGAGACCCGTCACCAGCGTGGGTACGCCGGAGGTCACCACCGGGCTGCAGTAGAATTCAGGCGTGGTGGCGCAGCTGGTCCCGGCGTAGAGCACGAAACGCAGGTTCGTACCGCCCGCCAGGTTCACGTAAGCGTCCGTACCCGTAGCCACGAACTCGTAGTAAGCATCGGGGAAGGTGTTCAGACCGCCGATGCAGGTCGGGTTCGCACCGCCGGTCGACGTGGCGCAACCCAGGTTACCGCCGCTGGGCACGCAGTTGGTACCCATGATCAGCTGTTGCCGATCGATGCACAGGTCGTTCGCCACCGTCGGCGTACACAGCGGAGTGCACGTTACGGTCAAGCTGAACGCACCGTACGCGCTGCCGTAGCCGTCCACAGCGATGTAATAGGTGTAGCCAGTGACGGCACCGAAGGTGTAGAACGAACGCCAGCCGTTCAGGCCGCAGTTGTCGTCGTTACCGCCGAAGGGCGTCAGCGAAGAACAGTCCGTGGATGTACGGAACACGTGTACGCGGGTGTCCAATGTACTGGCGCAGAGGTCCAGCGTTACCTGCTGGTCGTCGCCCACGTACTTGTACCACACGCCGGTCTCGATGTTCAACGGGAACGTTCCACTCTGGCTGGGAAGACCATCAGCCGTAGCGGCATTGTTCGTGGAATTGATCACTGCGCCGCACGTCACCTGGATCGCATCGACGCACAGGTCATTCACAGGAGGCGGAGCCAAGGTGGTAAAGCTCACCACAGCGCTGGGGTTGCTCAAACCGTCGCCGACGTTGTTGCAATCCTGGGTCACATAAGCCTGGTAGGGCGTGGTGTTGCTCAGGCCCGTGATCGAGGCAGGGCTGGTGGCGGAGGAAACGATGGTGCCGGTTCCCGGGGTAAAGCCGTTGAGGCCGTACTCAACCGTGAAGTTGCTGCCCGTGCAGCCCGTGCAGGTCCAGTTGATCAGCGCGGACGTGCTGGTGACGCTCGAAGCGAATGGCGATTGCGGCGTGGCGCAAGGCAGCGGGCAGGTGATGTTGAAGGTCTGGATGGCTCCCGCTGTTCCTTCGGGGTCAGCGAGCAGATAGTACGTACCCGGCACGCCGATGGTGAAGTTGAACGACTGCACACCGATCACATCATCGATGTAGGTCCAACCGTTCTGGTCACAGGTCCCGGGTGCCGCCTTATAGAAGAAGTCGCACCACTGGCTGTTGGTGGCCGTGGTATTCAGCACGTAGGTCCCGGCATAGGCTGCGGTGAATTGCCACACTTTTTCCTGACCGTAGGTGCAGTAGGGGCCGGCGCCGGTTCCCGGAGGGGAACAGAACGCGTTCCCGAGGTTCCAGATGCCGTTTCCAGCGGGAATGCTGAAGGACGTAGAGGCGCCGCAAGCGATCATCGGGGCCGTGCTACAGTCCAACAGCGTTGTGAAGGACGTACCGGAGTTCGCACTGAAGTTCCCTCCACCGCAATCCTGGCGAACGTAGACCGTATAACCCACTGTGGAGGTGAGGCCGGTGATGGTCACCGGACCGCCTGCCACGGGGCCACCCGTCCAGATCGCACCGCCACCGGCGGCAGCTCCCGTACCTGGGGAGAATCCGTTCAGGCCATACTCCACATAATACGTACCGGTGCAACCGCCGCAGGTCCAACTGATGTCCGCGCTGTTTGCGGTCACGTTGCTATTGGAGACCGAGGGGGAAACGCACGCCGGAGGTCCGATGATATTGATCGTATAGTCCTCACACTCGCCGTAGCTGTAGGTGGCGCAGGCGGAGGTGGGACCGGCCGCCGCGTTCCAGCTGGAACGTACGCGCAGGCGCGTGAGACCCAATTGGGCGGTAAGCGGGATGGCCGCCGTACCCAAGAAAGGAGCGCCGCCGCCGGCCTGGCCCAAGCCGCCGTTGAGGGCGATGTACTCCGTGTTGTCAAAGGTGCCGCTGTGGTCATAATCGATCCAAGCCGCACCGTATTCCGTACCACCGGCGGCGATGCTTACCGAGATGGCCACGTTGGACGTCTGGTTCACCGTGGTGCTGATCGCCGTGTAATCCGAGTAGGTCGCGGTCAGGCATGGGCCGGTGGTGTTGTTGATCGTGCCGAACGTGACGTTGGTAATGTGGTCCGACGAGGTGCAATTGTTGGTCAGGGCGGGGATGCAATAGCAGCTCAGGAATCCGTTCATGCCGACCGCCAAGGCGTTGGAGGTTCCGCTTAGGCCGGTGTTGACGCACGTAACGATGCACTGATAGCTCGTAGGCACGGTCTGGCTTACCGTTTGGCTGGGCAGATTGGTGCCGAAGTTGGTCCAGCCGAGGCCGGTATCCATCTGCCACTGGTAATTGATCCCAGAACCACCGGGCAGGTTCTGCAGTCCGATGGTAAAGGAAGCGTTGGGACATGCCGTGGTGGGTCCGGTGGTATTGCCAGGCGTAGGTGCCGGACCGCTGCACGCGAAGGGCGGTGTGTACGTGATGCGGATCTGCGGGCGATTGGCCTGCAGCGCCATGGTGATGGTCGATGTACTGTTCGAGCCACCGAACACCTGATTGGTCAATGGATCCTGTTGCCAGGAGAAACCACCCGTGGTGGGGTTGCCAGCGAACAGGCTGCAATCCCAATCAGACCCGATCTCCAACGAGCCACCGGTCCAAGTGAACGGCGTGCTCAGGGTGAGCGGGATGAACCCGGTGACCAAGGGGATCACCTGCGCCGTGTTGTTGTACACCAGTGTGGCGCCGGTGGTCTGGGTGGCGAAGTTGCCATTGCTCCAAGTGGTGCTCGGCGCGGTTGCCGTGTTCTTCATGTACACCCGCCAGATGCTCACCGTATTACCGGCAGCTGTGCCGAGGGCGTTGGATTTGTTCCAAGCGATCTCGGTGATCGTAGCGCCGATCGGGATACCCGCCCCGGACAGCTCAGCGCTCGAATAGAGGTACATCTGTTGCGAGAAGTCGAAGAGACTTCCTGCGCTGGAGCGGTAGATGGGACCGGCGTTCGAGCCGGTCGTCCCGGCGCTCGAGCCAGCGCCGATGGTCACCACCTGCGACCAAGCGCTCCCCGCGAGGCATAAGGTGGAGATGGCCATGAGGCCACTCCGCCACCACGACGTTCGCCGCATGGTGGGTGTCGAGTAGGGTCGACTGTTCATGTGTTGAGGTTTTGGTTTGGTTGAAAGGGAAGGCGATGGCTCACCGGGCCACCGTTGGTTTTGGACAGGGGGCGGCACATCGGACCGGAGTGCACGCAGACACCGTAAAAACCGCTGCCAGCGCGGCTTTCGGGCCGTAACGAACGACGGATGGGGACATGGGT
>CAZYPC010000193.1:0-5044 GCA_964649165.1 uncultured Chryseobacterium sp. | reverse complement strand
TCTTCACCGCGCAGCAGAACCAGCTGGCCACCTGGGCCAAGGTGCTGGGCCACCCGGCGCGCATCGCCATCCTCCAGTACCTCTTGAAGCAGAACGCCTGCGTATGCGGAGGACTGGTGGAGGAGCTGGGACTGGCACAGGCCACCATCAGCCAGCACCTGCGCGAACTGAAGGATGCCGGCCTGATCTCGGGCACCGTGGAAGGCACCAGCGTGTGCTACTGCATCGAACCCAAGGCTTGGGCCAAGGCGGAGGCCGCCTTCGCCAAGCTCTTCGCCGCCTACAAACCCATCGAGACCTGCTGCTAACATCAACGCGACTCCGGGTCAAGCCCGGAGTGACAAAGCCATGAACACCCCACAACAGACCAAGGACCTCGTCCGCGCCAAGTACGCCGAGATCGCCCGCCAGGACAAGGCCACCAACGCCAGCAGCTGCTGCGGCGCCGGCGGCTGCAGCACCGAGGTGGCCACGATCATGAGCGACGACTACACCAAGCTCGCGGGCTACAACCCCGACGCCGACCTCTCCCTGGGCTGCGGCCTGCCCACCGAGTTCGCGCAGATCAGCCCTGGCGATACCGTACTCGACCTCGGCAGCGGTGCCGGCAACGACTGCTTCGTGGCCCGCGCGGCCACCGGTCCCGACGGGCGCGTGATCGGCGTGGACTTCACCCCCGAGATGATCGCCAAGGCCAAGGACAACGCCCGCAAGCTGGACTACCAGAACGTGGAGTTCCGGCAGGGTGACATCGAGGCACTGCCGCTTTCCGCCTGCATGGTAGACGTGGTGGTGAGCAACTGCGTGCTGAACCTGGTGCCCGACAAGCGCAAGGCCTTCAGCGAGGTGCTGCGGGTGCTGAAGCCCGGCGGGCACTTCAGCATCAGCGATGTGGTGCTGGTGGGTGAACTGCCCCCGGCCATCCAAGGCGCGGCCGAGATGTACGCCGGCTGCGTGAGCGGTGCATTGCAGGAAAGCGAATACCTCGGCATCATCCGCGAGCTGGGCTTTGACGACATCACGGTGCAGAAGCGCAAGCCCATCGTGGTGCCGGACGACATCCTGAGCAACTACCTAAACGCCGAGGAGCTCGCCGCCTTCAAGGCCAGCGGCACGGGCATCTTCAGCATCACGGTGTTCGCGAAGAAGAGCACGGCCGACTGTTGCACGCCGGCCAAGGAGCGCGTCGCCCTCCAGGACCTCACCCCCGCCAACCCCGAAGGTGTGCATGCCCTGCCGGGCTGCGACCTGGGCGCGGGCTGCTGCTGAACCATCATGCGCATCCTCGTGCTCTGCACCGGCAACAGTTGCCGCAGCCAGATGGCCGAAGGCTACCTGCGCCATTTCGCAAGGGGGAAAGCGGAGGTGTACAGCGCTGGGGTGGAGACACACGGCGTGAACCCGCGCGCCATCGCGATCATGAAGGAGGACGGCATCGACATCAGCCATCACACGTCGAACAACCTCGACGCGTACCGCGACCTGTCCTTCGATCACGTGATCACCGTGTGCGACAACGCCAGAGAGCGCTGTCCCTGGTTCCCCACCACGGCACAGAAGCACCACCACAACTTCATTGACCCCGCGAAGGCGACAGGAAGTGAAGCGCAGATCATGGCCGCGTTCAGCCGGGTGCGCGACGAGATCAAGGCCTATTGCAGGGACTTCATCGCGCAGCACGCATGAGGCGCTACGCCGCAGAGCTTATCGGGACCTATGCGCTCGTCTTCGCGGGCACGGGCGCCATCGTGATCAACGAGCAGACCGGTGCGCTCGGCCACTTCGGCGTAGCGGCCACCTTCGGGCTCATCGTGCTGGCGATGATCTATGCCTTCGGCGACTTGTCTGGCGCGCATTTGAACCCGGCGGTGACGCTCGGTTTCGTGGTGGCGAAGCGCTTCCCTGTGAAAGAGGCCGCGCCCTACATCGTCGCGCAACTCAGTGGCGCACTGCTAGCGTCGCTGACACTGCGCTTCCTGTTCCCCGAGAACGCCACGCTCGGAGCCACCTTCCCTGCCGGTAGTGAGATGCAGAGTTTCATTCTGGAACTGCTCCTCACCTACTTCCTCATGCTCGTGATCCTGCAGGTCGCGCACGGTTCGAAGGAGGTGGGCGTGATGGCCGGCATCGCCATCGGCGCGGTCGTTGGACTGGAGGCGCTCTTCGCCGGACCGATCAGTGGGGCCAGCATGAACCCGGCGAGGAGCATCGCACCGGCGCTCGTCTCTGGGGAAATGCGCGCGCTCTGGATCTACATCGTGGCGCCATTGCTCGGAGCCTTGCTGGCCACTGTCACTTGGTCCTGGCTACGGAAGTCGCCTTCGATATGAGCACCATGCTCGGCCTCCGCGCCAATTGGAAGCAGTTCACCCTGTTGGTGATCGTGAACGCCTTCGTCGGCGGCATGGTGGGCATGAATGCAGCAAGCGAACCTAGCGGACCTCGTAGCCGAAAACAGGGGAATGCCCAACGGCTGGCTGACCCAACGGTACATGTAGTCCACCTGGGTGAACCACCTTACATTTCGTTCAACCCGGTCGGAAGAGGCAATGACCATTTGATTGAACCACTCATGCACGAACCATCTATCCAAAGGCCGCACAGACCATGAATCGCACCCTCTTCACCGCCCTGCTCGCCGCCTTCGCCTCATCGTTGTGCTGCATCGCCCCTTTGCTGGCCGCAGTAGCCGGCATCGGTGGCCTCACGGGCAGCTTCACGTGGCTGGAACCATGGCGGCCTTGGCTCATGGGCGCATCGGTGGTTTTACTCGGATGGGCGTGGTGGCTCCAATTGAAACCCAAGCCCGTGGCTGCTGATTGCTGCCCCCCCGAACGGAAGAAGTGGTACCAAGGCCAGGGCTTCCTTGCTTCCGTGACCGTTCTGGCCGTGTTGCTTAACGCTTTCCCATCGTTCAGCCATGCGCTCTTCCCTGGAAACACGAAGTCCATATCCGAAGTGCCTACGGAAAGCCAACGCATCATCATCCCTGTGAAGGGTATGACCTGCACCGGATGCGAACACCATGTGACGGACGCATTGGCCAGTGCGGTTGGCGTGCTGCAAGCCAGTGCCAGCTACGTGGAGGAGGAGGCTGTGGTGCTCATTGATCCGCAGATCGCCGATACTGCGGCCCTGCGCTCGGCGATCGCAGGCACAGGCTACGAGCCGGGCACGATCCGAAACGTCGAACCATGAGCACTACCCTCATCACACGGTCCATCATTACCTGTCCGGGATGCCGCACCAGCTTCGATGAAGAGATGCCCACCGAAGCCTGCCAGTATTTCTGGGAATGTCCCGCCTGCCACCAGGTAGCCAAGCCCCAGCCCGGTGACTGCTGTGTGTATTGCAGTTATGGAACAGTGAAGTGCCCACCCGTGCAAGAGCAGGGCGGCTGTTGCTGCTGATAGCCGTTCAACAGATCAGCGATGCGATCACCCTTTGGGCCCGACGCGAGCGTGTCACGGCAAGGTTCGCTTCACGAACGTGCTCGGCTAACATGCGCTGTCGAGCAGGGGTCAATGCGTTCCACCGCGCAGCGGCCCGTGCATCACGTGCTAGGCGGTCGGCCAACTCAACGGGAAGCGCACCATCCGCAACTTCGAACATGAGCTCGAACGCATCGCCCACGTGCAAGCCCACCTTCTTCAGCAAGGTTTTGGGCAGTTCGATGAACCAGCGCTCTGCGTCCCACCGCTTGATGGACCGTCTGCCGATGACCATACCATTGATTGTTGTCTCGATGATCGTGGTTCCTTTGAGATGAGAACAATGGTCGGAAGCGATCACGGCATAGGCGCTCAGGTCGGGGCGGTGTTGCTCAACGATAGAACTAACGCGGGTCACGGGTGGCATACGAACGTGCTCTCGATACACCAATGTAAGTCCTTTGGCCCAAGCCGACCGCGACCACATACCGAGAGAACGTATAGGCAGTCGATCCCTATTCCAAGGATAGCCTGACACAGCATTCGAGCTTCATGAGATCAATCGTTCGCCTGACTCCACGGCCACACATGATAAGCACTCAACTCGGCCTCCGCGCTAACTGGAAGCAGTTCACCCTGCTCGTCATCGTCAACGCCTTCGTGGGCGGCATGGTGGGCATCGAACGAACCGTGCTTCCTGTGCTCGCCGAGCTGGAGTTCGGCATCGCTTCGCACGCGGCAGCGCTCAGCTTCATCATGGCCTTCGGCATCAGTAAGGCGCTGGCGAACTACTTCACCGGCAGGCTCGCATCCCGCTATGGACGCAAGGCCTTGCTCATCACCGGATGGTTGCTCGCCTTGCCTGTTCCCTTCATGCTAATCTATGCTGATGCTTGGGCGTGGATCGTCGCGGCGAACATCCTGCTCGGCATCCACCAAGGCTTCGCGTGGAGCAGCACCGTGGTGATGAAGATGGACCTCGTGGGCGAGAAGGACCGCGGACTGGCCATGGGCCTCAACGAGTTCGCCGGCTACCTCGCCGTGGGCGGCATGGCCTTCCTCACCGGCTACCTCGCCGCGCACTATGGACCGCGGCCCGTGCCCTTCCAGGTGGGCATCGGCATCGCGGTGATCGGTCTGCTGCTCACGCTGCTGTGGGTGAAGGACACCGTGCACCACGTGGCGGCCGAGGGTGCGACCAGCGCCATCCCCAAGCTGAAGCGCGTGTTCGTGGAGACCAGTCTCACGCACCGCACGCTGGGGCCCGTAACACAGGCCGGGCTGGTGAACAACCTGAACGACGGCATGCTGTGGGGCCTGCTGCCCGTGCTGCTGCTCAACGAGGGCCTTGGCCAGGAGCGCATCGGCCTCATCGCCGCCGTGTACCCCGCCGTGTGGGGCCTCGGCCAGCTCTTCACCGGCAAGCTCGCCGACGTGGCGAACCGCCGCTCGCTGCTCATCATCGGCATGGTGCTGCAGGGCATCGCCATCCTCGGCCTGCCCTTCGTGCAGGCACAAGGCGCCTACATCGCGCTCAGCGCCGCGCTCGGCTTCGGCACCGCGCTGGTCTACCCCACCTTCCTGGCCGTGCTGGCCGCGCACACCCATCCGCA
>CAZYPC010000192.1:0-5077 GCA_964649165.1 uncultured Chryseobacterium sp. | reverse complement strand
AACTCGCATGCGCATCCATTCTCTTGCGCCAACTTTTTTGAGATGGCTTCTAGTGGCTCGTCAAGAGTCTTTCGCGTGTGCGATTGGACCGGAAAGCCCGGAAGCAGGTAATCCGGCTAAGGACTCGGAGGGGAAATCGCGACGGTGTGCATTCGACGTAGGCACGCCCTAAGGCAACTCACCAGTAACAAGTACCAACAAGCCCCGCCTTGAACCGTTGACACTTGTCACTTGCCACTTGAAGCTTCACCCTCCGCTACTTTCGCCCCATGCGTTACGCCCCCCTCACCGCCGCCACCTACCGCGAGCACCGCGCCCGTTTCCGCCAAGCCATGGAGAAAGGCGGCTTGGCCATCTTCCACAGCAACGACATCATGCCCACGAGCGCCGATGGGCACATGCCGTTCAAGCAGGCCAGCGACATCTTCTACCTGAGCGGCATCGACCAGGAGGAGACGATCCTGCTGCTGTTCCCCGATGCGGCGGACCCGAAGGACCGCGAGATCCTCTTCGTGCGCGAGACGAGCGAGCTGATCGCCATCTGGGAAGGGGCCAAGTTCACGCAGAAGGAAGCGAGCGAGCTGAGCGGCATCGCCACCGTGCTGTGGACGAGCAACTACGAGGCGACGATCAAGCGGCTGGTGCCGCAGTGCGAACACCTGTACCTGAACAGCAATGAGCACCTGCGCCAGGGCAACGAGGTGGAAACGCGCGAGGAGCGCAAGAACAAGGAGACGCGCGCGCAGTTCCCCCTGCACAGCGTGAAGCGCAGCGCGCCCATCATGCACCGCATCCGCAGCCGCAAGACGAAGGAGGAGGTGGCGCAGATCCAGCGCGCGATCAACATCACGGGCAAGGCCTTCGAGCGCGTGTGCGGCTTCGTGAAGCCCGGCGTGAAGGAGTACGAGATCGAGGCGGAGATCACGCATGAGTTCCTGCGCAACGGCTCGCGCGGGCACGCCTACACACCCATCCTTGCCAGCGGCTATAGCGCCTGCGTACTGCACTACATCACCAACGACCAGGTGTGCAACGACGGCGATGTGATCCTGATGGACTTCGGCTGCGAGTACGGCGGCTACGCGAGCGACCTCACGCGGTGCATTCCCGTGAACGGCCGCTTCACCAAACGCCAGCGCGCGGTGTACGATGCGGTGCTGCGCGTGAAGAACGAGGCCACGCAGATGCTGCGCCCGGGCACTCTCCTCGCTGACTATCACAAACAGGTGGGCAAGGTGATGGAGAGCGAGTTGATCGGCCTTGGGCTACTGAGCAAGGACGATGTCTCCAAGCAGGACCCCGAGCGCCCGCTGTACAAGAAGTACTTCATGCATGGCACCAGCCACTTCCTCGGGCTGGATGTACACGACGTGGGCCTGTGGAACGAGATGATCCAACCGGACATGGTCTTCACCGTGGAGCCGGGCATCTACATCCGCGAGGAGAAGCTGGGCATACGCCTGGAGAACAACATCCTCACCACGCGCGATAACCCGATCGATCTGTTCGCAGACATCCCCGTGGAAGCTGATGCGGTGGAGGAACTGATGAACAGGAAGGCGGTGATGGCGTGATGGGCTTCGGCCTTGAGGGTGCACCACGCTTGTGGTTGAGGATCCTGCTCTGGGTTGGTGGTGCGGTGATCGTGGCCGTGCTCGTGCTGTTGGTCGGCATGGAATACAGCATTTCCAAGAACGGCGGGGGTGAAATGGTGCACACCCTCGGCTTGATGATTGGGTTGATCATCATCGCCTACTACACCATTGTACTCGCGCTGGGCAGGATCATGTTGAACCGGGGAGGGGCAAGTTGGGGCTGGCACTTTGTGGCGTTGATGATGGTGTTGGTATTCGTACCGATGGTCTACCTGTGGAAGATCACATCGTAGTGCGGTACTGACGGTCGCGATGCGTTCGGAAAGAGCGTTACCCATGTGCGCGGTCCGCATTCAGCTCCCAAACCCCATCATCATGTACATCCGATCCATCGGTATCGCCGGCGTCATCCTCGGTCTCCTGTTCAAGACCTTGCACTGGCCCGGGGCCAACATCATTCTCCAGATCAGCGCGGTGATCTCCGCGGTTACCATGACGGCCCTGCTGATCAAGAAGCCGGGGCCGTGGAATGTGCGCATCCAGCGGCCCATCTGGATCTTCGGGTCGGTGGCAGTGGTACTCAGTGGCGTCATCTTCAAGACCATGTACTGGCCCGGCGCCGACATCATGCTGCTCATCGGTCTCTCGGCGTGCGCAGCCTGGTTCCTGGTGCCCCCGGCACGGAACGTGGCCTAGCCACAATGCACAAAGCCCTTCGGCTTACCGAAAGACTTTGTGCGTTCCGTTGGATGGACCTACTCCTTGACCAGCCTTCCCGTGTAGACCGCCTTCGCAGTGTGCACTTCGCAGGTATACATACCGCCGGCAAGTGAGGCGATGTCGATATCGTTCACCCCCACGGATAGGCGCTGTCCGGCCACCACGCGTCCTGTCGCATCACGCAAGCAGAGCACCGAACCGACCAGCGCTTGTGGTGTGTTCAGCTGCACATGGTCAGCGGCTGGCACAGGGAAGAGTTCCAGATGACCTGTGTGCACCGCCTCGTCGATCACAGTGGGTGTAACGCCCTCGCACCCACCTTGGAAATCATCCCGCAACGTGTTCCACAGCGGCAGCGTATGCGCAAAGGCCGTGACGGAATCAACGCGGGCCTGGAGTGCCGCAACGCTCGCAGCCGCTCCACCGGAATTGGCGCGGGCAAAGACGTATGCCACCAACAGGTCTTCGTGCATACCGGGCTCCAGGACGAACGGTCCGGCACTGGTCACGGTGCGTCGATCGGGAACGGTGCTGATGGTCTCGCTCCAGGGGGATTGCGGCACTCCGCCGGTGCCGGCTCCGATCGGATCACTATCGCCCGGGAAAGAGAAGTCACAGGGGAGCGCACCGGGATCGAGCGAATGGCCGGTCCCTCCATAGGTGAGCGGCGTGCCGTCCTTCCATATCCCGCCCAGGTAATGGAAGTATTGCACACCCAGCGTAGGCTCGGTACAGCAGGCATCCCCCTCGCGGTACATGTGGATGGACTTGGTGGTACCGAAGAGCTCGTTGTCGATGATGCCGTCGCCGAAGGCGGTGCCGTTCCATGAGGGCAACATGTCCGGATCCTCTTCGTCGGCGCCGTTGGCGTCCCGGAAAGGACCCTTCAACAGGATCATGCCGAATGCCGGGGGTTGTGGACCGTACCCGGAGGTTCCCAGACAATCGTCGTCCTGGTCATCCGCATTGAATACATAGGTGAGGTTGCGGGCGGCATCCGTTCCCACGAAGTCATCATCGCCACAACCCAGATCGAAATCGTTGTAGATGCCGATGCGGGTACCCGTCAATGTTTGCGTACCCTGGTTGATGATGTGGTAGTGAACGAAGATGGTCTGGTCCAGATAGGGGTCGCCGCTGTTGTATGCGAACGGCATGGCCTGGATCTCCACGCCGATCGACTGGCTTCCGGTGAGCACATGCGCGGCCCCCTTGTCGTTGAAGACAAGATAGAGAGCCTGATCGCCGAGGATGCAGGGGGCATCACCCACGGACGGATCGTAGTCTCCATCATGGTTGAGATCGTAGAATGGCGCCTGGTAGATCGAGAAGCCGGGCTCGGTGTTGATGGCAGGCCAATCGAAGAAGCCCGCAGGGATCTCATAGCCGTCCGGGAATTCCTCTGCCAGCTCGCAATTGTCCGGATCGGAGATGCATTGGAAGTAGGCCATGTGCAGTTCCACCTGTTCCCTGGTCACCTCCCACACATGGTCATATTGTGCCATCATCGTGGCGTTCGTAGTGGCCGTACCGTCGGTCGTTAATGGACCGGTCGAATAGTCGCTCTCGCCGAGCGGCTCGTACTTCATGGCAGCGAGTTTCAACTGGCTGTCCGGCGATAGGCCTCCCATCCAAAGGCCTGCGGAGTAAAGCGCATTGGCACCTTCGCCTTGCGGAACTTCGAGCGCTGCGGAGCTCCCGTCGAGGTCATGGCCGATGAGCCCGTGCGCATAGAACCGCGCGCGCACCTCATTGAGGTCGAGTTCGCCATAGCTCTGGGCGTGCGATGGGCAGGTGGTCAGTACAGCGAGCGCGGCGAGAAGGGTGTATCGGTTCTTCATGGATCAGGGTTAATGGTTCCAGCGCATTCGAAACTATTCCCGCTCCGGGAACGCGATCCGACTGAACGAGTACCGGTATGTCCGTGCATGCCATCGGTCCACGCGCCCCCTGGTAGAGGCTTGTTGAAGATCAAGCATTGGCCTTGCGCCGACGTGATCATCGTCACCGCAGGGTTGGTGCTCGCGACCGTCTTGCTGACCGGTCTGCGAAAGCCGACCCGACACGTGCACCAGTACAGGAACGGGTAGCTACTTCTTCCTGGCCTTCATCCCGCCGATCGCCGTGCCCGTGCGCTGCCTTCCTAGCGCCGCGTCGGTGAACACGCGCAAGCCGAGCTCCGGCCGGTATCCATGGATCTCCTTCACGTCGATGGCGATGAGGAAGTTGATGATCTCCTCATTGATGATCTGCCCGGGAACGAGAACAGGGAAGCCCGGTGGATAAGGGATCACGAAACTTGCCGACACGAGCTGCTGACCGATGCGCAACATGTCCAGCGCCGCGTGGAGCTTCACATGCACACAACGCTCATCCTTGTAGGCGAGGAAATAGGCGGAGCGCAGATCACCACCGGGTACGCCGGGCTGCCCTTGGAAACTGCTGTGGAAGCGCGAGAAGTCCGGGAGCGCGGGTTGCAAAAGAGGATCCGTGAGCGCCCGGATCCGTGCGACGTGCATCTTCTTGTCCGCATGCTCGAACCCAGCGTTGCGCTCCTCCAGCTCGTCGGCGATCTGCAACAGCACCTTGGTGAGGTAGGCGAGCGACCCGCGCGTGGTGCCGATGTTCGTCATGAACAGCACGCTGTTGCGACTGGTCTTGTTGATCTGGATGCCGTGCTTGTCCATCAGGTACACGTTCTTGAACGTGTCACCATCGATGCCGGTGTGACCGGTGTACAGGTTGATCTTGGTGGGGTCCAC
>CAZYPC010000191.1:0-5196 GCA_964649165.1 uncultured Chryseobacterium sp. | reverse complement strand
TGAGCGCGTTCTCCTTGGTGCGCAGCACGATGTTGGCCTCGGCGGTGAGGTTGGGATAGAGCTGCGGTGGTGTCTTCTTGAAACGCGCCTCCACCTTGAACGTGCGCGAGCGCGGGTCCATGAGCGGAATGATGCGCGTGACCGCGGACTCGAAGGCGGTGCCGTCGTAGCTGTCGAGGGTGATGAAGGCCTGCTGCCCGGGCTTTACCAGGCGGATGTCGTACTCGTCCACCTCGAGCTCGAGGTACAAGCCGGTGGCGCTACCGACCACTGCGATCGGCTTCTGCGGTGTGGCCAGTTCGCCGGGTTCAACCAGCAGGTCATACACCACCCCGTCGATCAAGCTCTTCGGTGTGCGGTCATCATTACCGGCGCTGTTCAATGCGGCGTTGTTCCGGGCGACATCGAGCTCGCTGCGCAGCCGGTTGCGTGTTTCCTCCAGTGATTTCGAGGCGCGCGCCAGCCCGGCCTTGCTCGTGGTGAAGGCCAGTTCACGCTGGTCGAGTTCGGCCCTGCTGCCGATCTGCTGGGCCCACAGTGCTCTCTGCCTGGCGTAGTTCGCGCTGTCCAGCCGAAAGCGGTCGCCCGCCTGTTCCAAGGCTTCCTTGAGCTGGGCCAGCACGGGGCCGTCCTCGCGGGCGTTCAGTTCCAGGGCGTTCAGCTGGGCATAAGCGCTGCGCGCGGCCAGGCCGCTGGCGCGGTCGTCGATGCGCAACAACGGTTGTCCGGCTTTCACCGTGTCGCCTGCTTTCACCAGTAGCATCGTCACTGTGCCAGTGGCCACCGGGTACACCATGTACTGGCCGTCCGCCTTCACGGTTCCGTTGGCATATACACTTTCGGTGATCGGGCCCAAGGTGGGTCGCGTAGTCTCGGGCCGCTTGCCGCATGCGGCGATCGCCATGCATGGAATGGCGAGGAGGAGCTTCTTCACGTGCTCAAAGGAACGACTCCGGCCGCTGGATGAACTGACTTCCGTCCGGTGGCGGGATCCTATCGCCCGAACAATTCGCGGACGTGTTCGCGGTATTCACCCGGGGTAGTCCCGGTGGCCTTCTTGAACACGCGACTGAAATACGCCGGATCCTCCATATTCAGCGCGAAGCCGACCTCCTTCACGCTCAGGGTGGAGTGGAGCAGGAGGCGCTTGGCCTCCAGGATCAGTCGGTCCTGAAGGATTTCCATGGCGCTGCGGCCGATCCGCGACCGGAGCAGATCGCTCAAGTGGTCCACGGAGATCGCATAGCGTTCCGCGTAAGCGCCTACACGGCGTTCGGTAAGGAAGTCGCGTTCCACATCGCCGAGGAAGCGGCGTGTGACGTCTCCGGGCTCTAGCTCGGTGCGGCGTTCCTGTTGCGCACCGGCCCAATGCGCGCATTTGGCGATGAGAACGGCGAGTAATCCGTTCGCGGCTCTGCGCGCGGCGGGATCGTCCGTCGCGCTCTCCCGTGCGATCAGGTCCAGCAGCGTGCGCGCCAGGTCAAGCTGCTCCGTGCCCAATGCCCAGACCGGGCCGCCGTTCGATCCGCTGAACAGTGCATGGAGGTCGTCGTCCATGGCATCACCGTGGATGGCCTCGCGCTGGAACATCAGTACCACGCCGCTTGAATCACCGCTGCGGCTGAGGCGATGCACCTGTCCGGCGACGATCGCATGCATGCAGGGGGCTGTGAAGGGGTGGTTGCTCAGGTCGATCATGTGCTCACCGCTTCCTTCCGCCAGGAAGAAGATCTCGTGGAAGTCGTGGCGATGCACCTCGTTGCGCACATGAGTACCGCGCGGCACGAAACGCTCCACCCGGACCGGCCGGGTGTGGTGGTCGTGCAGGTGATGAACGGGGATCTCCGCGTTGCGCATCTCAGGAGCCAAGACGCGGCGTCGGCCGTGTTCGCCGCCCGGGCCTCATTTCACCGCATCGATCCATACCTCCCGTCCGGCCCTGGGTGGTATGGAGTTGTGGCAGGGTTCCACCGCAACATGGCTGAACCGCTTGCTCAGCCGCTCGATGTATTCCGCTCGTGACCCACCGAACGGTGGACCGCCGGCATCCTTGCCCGGTGCGGGATCATCGAAGAGCACACCGACCAGATGGCCGCCCGGCGTGAGCAGCGCATGTGCCTGCGCCACGTAGCTGTCGCGCAGATCGGGGTCGATGGCGCAGAAGAACGTCTGCTCCAGGAGGCGGTCGTACTGGCCTTGGTGCGTGAAGAAATCACCGATGATCAAGTGCTCCTTCGGAAAGTCAGGACAACGTTGCAAGAACTCTTCGAAGGGACCACCGGTGAGGTCCATCAGCCACACGTTGCGGAAGCCCTTCTCATGCAGGTACTGACCTTCCCACGCGCGGCCGCACCCGGGGATCAGGATGTGCAGGTCCTTGTCTGCGAGCTGATCGATGTACTCCACGAGCGGCCTGCTCGGCGCGCCAAGGTCCCATGCGTCCGTACCGATGTCGTAGCGGTTTTGCCAGTAATCACGGTCGAGATCCGGTGGTGTTTTCATCGGCCAAAAGTGCGAAGCGGAAGGCCATGCACCGATGCTCCGCTTCCAAGGCGTTCTGCGCGGATGTCGGAGTACCATCATACTGGAATGTCATGGTTGCAGGTCTATCGAAGCGATCGTTCATATCCCGTGCGCTGATCATGGGACCCAACTTTCTGCTACCAATATGTGCAAGTTGTTCAGCCTGTGAGCGCGCCATCACCAGCAGTCGGGGCGGTGCTGATGCATCAGCCATGGGGTTCGATTCCCAAGACAGGACAGTTCCGGTGACATTGCGTTTTGAGCGGACAAAGGAGACGAGCCGTTCGAGATCGACCTCGGACAATATTTCGATGGTAACGCCTGCGCCGCAGTTCTTGGAGTTTGCGGCTACGACGTTGTATCGGAAGGCCGGACTTGTGTATGTCCCGATGCTGAACCCAGCGTTGACCAACTGCTCTTCCAGTTCCTGCTGGTCATGGCACAAGCTATCCTGGGCGCGCTGTTGCTTCTCCTGCTGTTTGCGCCGATTGACCATAGGGTCGTATTGGTAAGCGGCCGCATCCAGTTGTACGGAGCAGAAGTATAGCACGCGTTCCAATGGAGCCCGTGCCGTATCCGTGACCGTGAGTTCGATGTACTGCTCTGGCGACTGAGCAAACACGTTGAGAACGAAATGAATGCCGAAGGGCACAAAGAAGTAACGCATGTGAAGGAGCTTGAGGTGATCCTTCGTTGGATGCGTTCTGCGCGGAAAGGTGACCTGTCTCAGTCAAGCAACTCGAAGCGGAAGGCCATCGTGGTCTGGGAAGAGGAGCCGAGCTGCATCAGCACGTCGTCCTTGGCCCCCTGCTTCTCCAACTTGAACAGCTGCTCGAGCACCGATCCTTCGTTGCGCGGTACCTCCTGCACGCTGAGCACCTTGCCCAAGTGCCCACCGGCGACGGCAACCAGCGCTTCCGCTTTGCGACGGGCCTGGTCATGCAGCTTCTTCATCAGCCGGGGCGAGGCGCTGGATGGATCGCCGTAGTGCGCTTCCTTCGGTGAGCCGGACCAGCCGTTGTGCGCGTCGCTGTCCTTGTAGTACCGCTCCATGTCCGTCGCCTTCAGCTGGATCAGATACACGTTCACATCGAAGGTCTTGTTCGACTGGCCGGAGTAGTCCTGCGCATGTTCGGTCGAACTCAGGCGATAGGTGTAGCCGCCGCTCTTCATCAGCGCGAGGAACGCCGATTCGTTCGCCTTGGCCTCCGCTTCCGCTTTGCTCAATAGCTTCTCATAGTCGATGTCCGCGTCACCGGCCTCCGAAGCCTTGTTCATCGCCAGTTGCGTTGGATCGTCCATGCGGACCTCCAGGTCCATGCCCTCGAACGGCAGGCGGACGGAGTCGCTCACCTGCACTTCGATGAAGCGGGGTGTGGCTTGGGCCATGAGCAGGACAGGCAGAAGAAGGGCAGGGAGTAGGTTCGCTACGCGCATGTGGGGATCGTTGCGCGGCGAAGCTAGGTGGGCTAGCGGAACCGGAAAGCTGGAACAAGAAAGCTGAAAGGGCGAGCCTTGGTGGTCGCCCTTTCAGCTTTCCGAACTCAGCCTTTCCTAGGGCTGTGTCGGCGTCATCTCCTTCCAATTCTGGTCCTGGAGCACGCTGCTGGGATCGAAGCTGGGTGAGTTGCTCAGGATGTAGGTGCCATCACCCCGGCTCCAGGCCTGGTCGTAGCCGCTGCTGAGTTCCACCTTGCCGCTGCCGTCCTGGTAGGTCTGCACTTCGCGGATGGTCTGCACGAAGGACGTGTGCATGCGGTCCTGGCTGCTCTGCTGGCTCTCCCACGAACGCATCTGGTTGTCCATGCTGGCCATACGTTCGTTGTGCGCCGCCGTGCTCGCCGCCCCCTGTGCCTGGATGTTGGCCATCCGCTGGTTGTGGGCGGCTGTGTTCGCGCGGGTCTGCGCGTCGATGGCGGCCATGCGCTCGCGGTGCATCATATCCTGCTGGCCGCGCATCTGCACGAAGAAGTTGTCCACGGCCTGCTTCCAGGCCGGATTGGTGCGGTAGCTGCTCTGTGCATTGGCCAGAAAGCGCTCGGCCTCGTCCTTGCGCGCGGCCGGGTAGCGGAGGAAGTTGCGCTCCGAAACGCTTGTGGTGGACTGCTGCATCATGCCGCTGTACATGTCCTGGGTGGTGTTCACGATGTTCGTCACTGAACAGAAGGCCACGCCTTCGGTGCCGTCGCTCCACTTCAGCCGCGCGGTAACCGCACTGTTCTGGACCTCGGGCATGCCACCCATCTGACGCAAGGCATCGATGGTGCGCTGCGACTGGCGGTCCATGTCCTGGCGCGCGGCTTCGTTCTCCTGCACTTCGGTGATCGTCGCACCCTGCAGGGCACGCGGCGCGAGGATCTGGCGCAGGTATTCCTCAGCGGGCATCGGGCCGCCGAACTCACAACCGCCGTTCTGGGCCGCCATCATCATGCTCTGTTGCATCATCGGGTCGGACGCGGAGCCCCACGTGTGGAGCGGCAAGGAGTTGAAGCGGATCGCGCCGTCGGGCGAACTGGCGCTCCATTGCGCGGTCACCATCTCGCCCCGGCAGGCGTTCATGTCCTTCCATGTGATGCCGCCCTCGTGCTTCCATCCCTTCGGCAGGAGCACGCTGAATGCCTCTGCCGGCTGCTCGAAGCCCTGGTTGTCCATGAAGCGGACCCGTTCCATCAC
>CAZYPC010000190.1:0-5275 GCA_964649165.1 uncultured Chryseobacterium sp. | reverse complement strand
CCTGATAGCTCACACCATTGAGCCGCGTAACGGCCTGCTCCGCCCGGAACTTGTAGGCGATGGCCCAGCGCGGGCTTTTCGCGGTGAGACCAAGTTCCTCCTGCACGCGCAGGTCGTCCACCTTGATCACGATGCCGTCGATGTCCATATCCAACTGGTGCCGGGCCTTGTCCCAGTGGTCGATGAAGGCCATGATGCCTTCCACGCTGTCCGCGCGGTCGATGAAGCGGCGCTTGGGATCCGGCGTCTTGAAGCCCCAGCCATGCGCGGCCATGATGTTCTCGTAGTGGCTGCGCGACGGCAGTTGATCGCCCTGCAGCGTGTAGATGAAGTTGTCGAGGCCGCGTTTGGCGACGTCCTTCGGGTCCTGCTGCTTCAATGAACCGGCTGCCGTGTTGCGCGGATTGGCGTAGAGTTCTTCGCCCCGTTGCGCGCGCGCGGCGTTCAGCTTGTCGAACTGGGCACGCATGAAGAGGATCTCGCCACGCGCCTCGAACGCTTTCGGGAAATCACCGCGCAGCTTGAGCGGGATGGCGCGCACGGTGCGCACGTTGGCCGTGATGTCATCGCCCTTCTCCCCATCGCCCCGTGTGACGCCACGCACCAGCTCTCCATCGCGGTAGCTCAGGCTGATCGCCACACCGTCGTACTTCAGCTCCATGCAGAACGTGGTGCGACCGTTCTCCTTCTCCACCCGCCTCACGAAGTCGGCCACCTCTTCCGTGCTGTAGCTGTTGCCCAGCGAGAGCATGGGGAAGACATGCGCGACTTGGGTGAACTCCTTGGTGATGTCCCCACCGACGCGCTGCGTGGGACTGTTCAGCGAAGCCAGATCGGGCCACTCCTTCTCCAGCGCCTCCAGTTCTTTCAGCTTGAAGTCGAACTCCCGGTCGCTGATGACCGGTGCGGCCTGCACATAGTAGCGGTGGTTGTGCTCTTCCAGTTCCGCGCTGAGCGCGGCGATGCGTTGTTGTGCCTCAAGGCGGTCCATCCTCTCCTGCTTTTCGTTCCCGTCGTTCCTCGATCTTGTCCCTGGCGTACTTGAAGATCTTGCCGAATTTGATGGACAGACCGAAGTTCCAAGTCGGTCCCGAATATCTGCGATCCACGAACGCTTTCGGCCCCGCGACCTGCCGATAACCGACACCGCCTTGCAGGTAGAGCCAGAACAGCAGCTTGTACGAGGCCCGAACGCCGGTTTCGAAGGGATAGACGGGAAAGTCCCTGAACCGCTTGTATACGCCGAGGCTGTCCTTGCGGTCCAGCGGCGAACGCCCTGCACCGGCCATGAAGGGCACGCTCAGCTGCCAATAGCGTGTGTCCAGCAGGATCCGTTCGTATGTCGCGCTGAGATAGCTTATGGAGGTCCGGACATCGGCGCTGTCCTTTCCGAAGTCCTCCAAAAGGATGGAGCGGTCCTCGAACGGTGAATCCAGGCCGTACAGCCCGAGCGCGTAAATGTTGCGCCGCTTCTGGATACCTACGCGCAGGCCGAAGAACTTCACCACGTTGCCATCAACGGCCTGCCGGCGCGCATCGAAATTCACGATGAACTTGGCCTTGTCCTGGACGTCGTGGGCACGTGTCGTATCACTCCACTGCGCGGAGCTGGTATCATGGAGAACGAAAAAGAAGGGAAGCGCGAGCGCCACCCTCATCGCCGAGCATGGATGAAGCGGTAAGCCCCGCTGAGGTCCTTCAGCACCTTGACCTCCGCATAACCCGCACGCTCCAGCATGCGCGCGGTTTCGGGCGTATGGATGTAATGCCCCTCGAACCATAGTTCCCCTCCCTCGGGCAACCGATCGAGCGCCCGCTGTCCAATGACCCGGTAGAACAGCAAAGGATCAACGTCCTCCACGAAAAGAGCCAGGTGCGGTTCGTGATCTCGCACATGGGCGGCGAGCGATGCTTCTTCCGAACGGGGCACGTAAGGGGGATTGCTCACGACAAGATCCACAGGTCCCATATCCCATGAAGGATCAAGAACATTCTCGCAGTGCCATTCCACTTCGAGTTCGTTCTCGCACGCGTTGCGCTCGGCCGTAGCCAGAGCCTCCGTGCTCGCATCCACGCCGATGACGACCGCTTGCGGAAAGTGCCTCTTCAAGGCCAAGGCGATCGCGCCACTGCCTGTACCGATGTCGAGGATGCGCCCCGGTGCTCGTGATCGCGAGCGGGTGATAAGATCCACCAGTTCCTCGGTTTCCGGTCGAGGAATGAGCACGCTGGGATCCACGCTGATGCGCAAGCCATGGAATTCGACGCTGCCCAGCACGTACTGCAAAGGCTCCCCGGCGCGCAGGCGTTTCAATGGCAGGTAGACCTGAAGCAACTCACTCTCGCTCAGCGCCGCCTCGGGTTTCAACATCAGGTCCGTGGCATCCCAACCCAGGCGGTCGAAGAACACGGCACAGGCGATGGCACGCACTTCCCCCTTCGGGTACAACGGCGACAGGTCGCGCTGGTACTGGTCCAGCACGGCCTCCACGGTGTTGGTGGCGATGCGCAATGACATGGCGCGAAAGTACCGACCACCTGCGTGAACGCACGAACGGCGCCCAGACCCCGGTTCAAAGACCGGGGCTTGGCGCCGCACATGCACCACACCGGCCCTTACCCGTTAAGCCGGGGTGGTTGTTCTGTTCAAGGCAGTTGCTGCACGCGGAGGTTGTTGGGGGTGGTACTGCCCACGGTCATCAGGATCGGATCGCTGGGATGCTGGAAGGTTCTATTCGTTCACCACCGGGAACTTCTTCACCCAAGGCGCTGGCACTTTCGCTGATCGATGTGATGGAACAGGCGCCTTGGATAATGATGGTGCCACACTCTTACTCTCCATTTGTGCGATAGTCGATGCCCATCGAGCGGTCCAAGCCGAAAGCGGAAGGATGCAGGTACTTGCCGACCTCAACGCCCTTCTTGTCCACGGTGTTCGGGATGCGGTTCTCATTGGCGAACGCATCTTGACGGATGCCTGTGACCTGCCACGAAACTTCCGCGCCCGGCGTTCCACCGGCGATGGTGAACACACCGTTCGCGACTTTCTGCGCCACGTATAGACCAGGACCAGGTGCACCGATCGGCGTCAACTGGTAGCGGTAATCCTTGTTCAGTGCCTGGAAGTAATCCGGCAGGGCTACGGTAGCTGCACCGCTGCCATCCAACACCACGTTGCCGTTATATACGTTCATCATGTCCGGCGACTCCACGAAAGAATGGTACAGGAATTTGTTCGTGGGATCGAGCGGGTGGTCGATCTTGAAGGATCCGCCGCCTTTGGACAGAGTGCCCGTGACCGCCACGTTGCCTTGAAAATAGCCCGCGTTGCCCCCAGCTGTGTTGGTAGAATGCAAGGCGTAAGTCTGGTCACTCTGGATGGTCAATTTCGTGTTGCCATAACCATTGACCGTCCCCATCGAGACATTGCCTGATGCGTTGCCTGGCAAAGCACAGAATTTGACGTAACCATCCGTTATGAACGCCGCATTCCCAGTAGGACTCGCGCCGCGAACATCTAGTTTGGCCGTAGGGTTGTTGATCCCGATGCCCACATTGCCTTCCACCAGCAGTCCGTTCGCAGGCGCCGCATTCGTACCGGAATAGGTTGCCCCAATGGCTGCGCCACCTTCCACATCGAGTTTATTGACCGTGGCGGTGGTACCGATGCCCACATTACCCTGGACCAGGAGACCATTCGCGGGTGCAGCGTTCGTGCCGGAATACGCTGCCCCAATGGCTGCACCGCCTTCCACATCGAGCTTGGATAGGGGTGATGCCGTACCGAGGCCGAAATTTCCAGCCGAGGTGATCATGAATGACTTGGCCTCGTCCGCGCCAGGAGCATAGCGCACCACGCCGAAATTCCCGTTGTTGAACGCGCTGGACTGCACCTGCCACTGGTTCGTTCCATCGCCTGTGGTCGTCAGGGCAAGTATCGCACCGTTGGTGCCATTCACACGAGCGGTGCCGTTCACATCAAGTTTGAACGTTGGCGTAGGCGTTCCGATGCCCACGTTCCCGCTGTTCGTATTGGACAGGTCATTCCCCGTTTGCGCCCAGCCCACGGCCGATCCACCACCGCTGGTGAGCGACCGCAGCGCGAAGGGCACCGACTTGAACTGTCCGCTACCGAGCGCGGTATAGGTGGTGCCCCCGGTGATATCCACGGACACGGTGTAGTTCATCACCGCGCCGCTGGTCCAATCCAGCCCGGCGAAGGTGGGCACGGTGGAGCCGACCACCGGGGTGCCTTCGCCCATCACGAGTTTGATCTGGCCGTTGGCATCGGTGGTCACCGTATGGCGTTCCGTGTAGCCATTGGAACCGGTGGGATTCATCTGCACGCGCACGGCGATGGCCTGGTTGGGCAACGGATCACCGATGGCGTTGCGCACCACGGCCTGGTAGTTGAAGCCGGTAAAATTGTTCTGGCCGATGCCCGCCATGGCGAAGCACAGGAGCAGGACCGTGAAGAGGGATCTTGCGTTCATGGGAGTGTAGGTTCGGGTGGTTGTGGGGTTTTCGGAAAGAGGTCAGGGGATCTGTTGGGTGCGCACGTTGTTGGGCGTGGTACTGCCCACGTTCACCAGGATGGGATCACGATCGTTGGCGGAGCCCGTGTACTTCACGCTGGCGTCCATGTTCACGTCTTCCCGCCAGTAGCCCGCCACGGTGTTGTTCGGCGTGGTGGACCCGACCTTCACCAGGATCGGATCGCGGTCGTTGAGGCTGCCGGTGTACTTCAGGTCGCCGTTGCCGCGGGTATCACCCGCCCAGGAGGCTCTGGCCGCACCGATCGTCTTTTGCGCGTTCGTGCCGTAAGTGGGCGTGCTGCCGTTCTTCAGGTTCACGGTCACCGGAGAGCCATTGAGCGCTACGGCATTGAGGGTGAGCGCGCTCAAGTGGTTGCGGTGGCGCACGTTCAGGTAGTAATTGCCGGGCGCTGTTGCGAAGCGCACCGGCGACGTGCCGTCCACGTCCACGATGTCGCCATCGCGCTGTACGAGTGCGCTGCGCGTGGCCTTCACCAATGTGTTGTTGACACCGTCGCGCAGTTCCAGGAAGATCCAGTCAACGATCGCGTTGGTGCCTGAAACGGCCAGCACAGGTGCGGTGGTGGTCTCTCCTCCCCCGCCGCTCACTTGGGTATAACCGAGCGCGGTGTAGGGTTCGGCCAAGGGCAGCCAGCCGCCGCTGCGCAGGGCATCGCCCATCAGGCCGGTGCCGCTGTTGTAGGGTCCTTCGAGCAGTGCCGCGATATTGACCTTCACCT
>CAZYPC010000189.1:0-5282 GCA_964649165.1 uncultured Chryseobacterium sp. | reverse complement strand
GAAGGTGCTGGTGGTGGCCCCGATCTCGGCGCCCATGTTGGCGATGGTGCCCTTGCCGGTGCAGCTCATGCTGATCGCCCCTTCACCGAAGTACTCCACGATGGCCCCCGTTCCGCCTTTCACGGTGAGGATGCCAGCCACTTTCAGGATCACGTCCTTCGGGGCGGTCCAGCCGTTGAGCTTGCCGGTGAGCTTCACGCCGATCAGCTTCGGGAACTTGAGTTCCCAAGGCAGGCCGCTCATCACATCGCAAGCATCGGCACCGCCGACGCCGATCGCCACCATGCCAAGGCCACCGGCGTTCACCGTGTGGCTATCGGTACCGATCATCATGCCGCCGGGGAAGGCGTAGTTCTCCAGCATCACCTGGTGGATGATGCCGGCGCCGGGTTTCCAGAAGCCGATGCCGTACTTGTTGCTGATGCTCTCCAGGAAGTTGAACACCTCGTTGCTCTTGTTGAGCGCGTCCTGCAGGTCCTGCTTCGCTCCCACGCGCGCCTGGATCAGGTGATCGCAATGCACGGTACTGGGCACGGCCACTTTCGCGCGGCCGGTGGTGCTGAACTGCAGCAGGGCCATCTGCGCCGTAGCATCCTGCATGGTCACGCGGTCCGGCGCGAAATCGACATAGTCCTTGCCACGGCCGAACGCCTGCTTCGCCTCACCGTCCCAGAGGTGGGCATAAAGGATCTTCTCGGTGAGCGTGAGCGGCTTGCCCACGGCCTTGCGGGCAGCGGCGACGCGTGAAGGGAAGCGGCTGTAGACCGCCTTGATCATGTCGAGGTCGAAGATCTGGGACATCTGTTGCGAACGAAGGATGGTTGCAGGCCGCGAAGGTATCCCACCGGTCGTTCGCTTCCAGCGTGCGGACGCTGGTTATCGACGATCCGACGATGGCGATTTGGTCGTTCCATGTGGACGACTACCTTCACGCGGCTTTCCCACCAAAAGCTCCGATCATGCCGATCGCATTCACTCGCCCTCAGCTCTGGCACCGGCGTTCCGTTCTGTTCGGTTCGTTGGCCATGTTGGTCGGTGCCTTGGTCGCCTTTGGCCTTGCCCCCGCCCCAACACTCTATCGCGCAGCGCTGGGCATGGACATTCTCGTGGTTTCGGCGCTGGCCGTGCTCTTCTTTCGCCTGATGCGGGCGGGCATCATCAGCGAATGAGCTGGCCGGACCTGTGTGGCCCGATCACCGTCGCGCGAGCAGTGAAGAGGTCCATGCTTGCCGGTCTGTGCTTGATCGGCGTGGCCGTACTTCCGGCACGAATGGAAGCCCAAGCGCCGTACGCGCATCATCTGGACCATGGCTGCATCTGGTATAAGGAGATGCAAGGGGCGGACGGGTTCAACGCCTACTACACTCGTCTCACGGAGTATGTGGATGGCGACACGGTCATTGATGGTCGTGGCTATTTCAAGTTGTACCATGTGCGCTGGGACTCCACCGTGCACGTCATGTTCCCCGCACCGCCCACGATCACCACGAGCGGCCCGAACTGGAGCGGCACGCTGCGCGAGGACAGTTTGAACCGGTTCTGGGAGTGGCGGTCCTGGTTGAACGAGGATGGCCTCCTGAACGACTTCAACCTGATCGTCGGCGATACGTTCCCCCAATATGCTTGCACGATCGACTCGATGGCCGTGACCTATTTCAATGGGAACACGCTGAAGAAATTCTACTCCGCTTGGAACACATTGGGGGACGGGGTGATAGAGGGTGTGGGCAATACAGCCTTGCCATGCGGCTTCGGCTTCGAAAGCAATACCTGGGTCGTCTGCTTCAGCAAACAAGGACTGACCCTGCAGATCGACAGTGCTTACGATTGCTCCATCTGGCCCGCACCCATCTACCAGTTCGGCGACCCGCTCGGGCTGGCCGCAAACGGTTCCACGGACCGGCTCAACTGCTATCCCTCGCCCTCAGAAGGCGAACTGATCGTGGAAGCCGGACTGTTGGGCATGCGACGGGTGGAGATCATCGATGCCCTTGGCCGGCTGTTGGTCATGGACCTCAGCTTGCCGACCGATCGCCTGGTGATCGACCTCGGAAGCATGAGTTCCGGGGTCGGGGTCGTCCGTGTGCTACCACCCGGCGGCGCGTGGATATCGAAGAGATTCGTGAAGCGCTGAATCAGCGGAAGTCGCCTTTGAGCGTGATCGACAAGTGGACCGGAGCGCGGGCGTCGTCAAGCGACCTCAAGGATCTGTGTCCCGGATCGATAACGCTTTCCGATCGAAGCGCCGATCCCGATCACATCGCTGAGTTCCAAGCGCCCGTTCGGAGCGAAGGTCATCCCTCCTTCCACGGGATCCTCTTTGAACATCAGGGGCGTGTCCATGTCGCAATGCTTCACTGCGCTGCTGGTCGTCGCCAGGCAGGCTGAAGCGGTGAAAGCCAGACGCGATTCAAGGAACCCGCCGACCTGCACCTCCATACCTGCCGCTTCCGCCAGTGCGATGATCTTCCGCGCCTTGAACAAGCCCCCGCTCTTGCCGAGCTTGATGTTGAACCGCTGGCACGATCCCAGTTCGATCAGTCGTTGAGCATCGTGATGATCGCAGCAACTCTCGTCCGCCATGAGAGGGATGGGCGAAGCCTCCTTCACCCGGCGCATTTCCATGTACTGCCATCGGGGGATCGGTTCCTCGCAATGCTGGATACCCTGATCACCGAGCGCATTGAGCACCCGGATCGCCGTGTCCGGACCCCAGCCCTGGTTCGCATCGATGCGCAATGGGATCGATGTGATCCTTGATCGGATGGCGCGGATCCTGCTGATATCCAGATCACCGTCGCCACCGAGCTTCACCTTGATCACAGGGAATCCGTTCCGGACAATGTCCTCCGCATCCGCCGCCATCTGGTCCGGCTCGCCGATGCTGACGGTGTAGTCGGTAAAAAGATCGGAGCGCTGCTTTCCTCCAAGGAACGTCCACAGCGGCAGATCAGCCGCTTGTGAGCTGATGTCGTGCAAGGCCAGGTCGAAGGCGCTCTTGATGCTGTTGTTCCCGAAGATCAAGCGGTCCATCTTCGCATGCGCTCCTTCGATGTCCGTGGCATCATGTCCGATGAGTGCCTTGGCCAGATGCGCTCCGACGCTGAGGCCCGTCTCGGCGGTTTCTCCATTGATCGTCCAGAAGGGGCTGCACTCGCCGGAACCGGTGAGGCCGTCCGCCGTGCGTGCGATCACCACAACGTTGTCGGCCTCGTGACTGGGACCGAGGGAGGTGATGAAGGGTTTCTTCAGCGGGATACGCAAGCGGTGCAGCGTGATCCGTTCGATGTGCGTCATGTTGGTACCGATGCTCAAATAGAAGGCATCCGGTGGAAAGGGCGGCGTCTACTTTTCACCCATCAAACCGGTCCGCGATGCGCACTTCTCTATTTGCAAGCCTCTGCCTCCTGTCCCACATTATCCTCGCGCAACCGGGATCCTTGGACGCGACCTTCGGCAATGCGGGCGTGGTCATCCTTCAGCCCGGGTCCATCCATGATGTGGGGTTGGACATCGTTATCGCGCCGGACACGACGAGCTACGTGGTCTCGCAGGTGACCTACCAGGACACCGTGGCGTCAGCGGTTACGCACCTCCTGGCCAACGGGGAACTGGACCTCGCTTTCGGGGAAGGTGGTTCCTGTTACATCCACGGCGGCATGGAACTCCGTGCGCGCGCCATTGTCCGGAACCCGGATGGGTCCCTCCTGGTGACCGGCGACGCGCAGACCTCCGGGGGAGCACACCAGGTGCTTTTAGCGAAGGTGTTGCCCAATGGCACGCTGGACACCTCCTTCGGAACGGACGGAAAAGTGATCCTACCCCTGGGCATCGGGGACGACCGTGGCGCTGATCTGGCCCTGGATGAGAATGGCCGGATCGTGGTGGTGGGAAGCTCCCGGGACGCGAACAATTGGGACAACAGCTTCATTCTTCGAACGCACCCGGATGGTTCACTGGACGAGACCTTCAGCGACGATGGAAAGCTCTTTCTCACCTCGATCGCCTGGACCGACGGCCTGATCGCGGTAGCTCTTGCCTCGGACGGTACCGTTTTCGGTGCGGGCAGTGCGCTGGAGGCCGATGGCTTCCATACGCTTCTGGTGAAAGCCGATGGTTCCGGGCAGTGGGATGCCGGCTTCGGGACAGGTGGATACCGTGTGGTCCCTTTCAGCACGGGGAACGACATGGCGCACGGGGCCGCCTTCCAGGACGGACATCTGTATGTCTGCGGTGCTGTGGACGTGGACACGGCGAACACGGATGGCTACATCGCGCGATTCGGAGCGGATGGAAGCACGGACAGCGCATTCCATGGTTCAGGCGTGCTGGTGATCGACTTGAATGAAGCCGATGAACTGAACGACCTGCTGGTGGAACCGGACGGCCGGGTACTGGCCTGCGGGAACTCCGGCTTGGCAAGCACAGTGGTCGGCACCAGCTTGCTGCTCGTGCGCGCCCTACCGAATGGAACCTTGGACACCGATCTCGACTTCGATGGGGTGGTCACCACCTTGATCGGCACGGGTGGTTCCGGGGCGTACGGTATGGCGCAACAGGCCGATGAGAAGATCCTGGTAACCGGTTGGACGTGGCCGGACAATAGCGACCTGCTCGTGGCCCGCTACCTGGGCGGGCACTGCGACCTGGAAGCGACGATCTCCGCGGACACGGTGATGCTCTGTCCTGGCGCTTCCGGCTCGCTCGAAACCAGCACGCCGGGGCAATATCAATGGTATGCCAACGGGCAGGCCATCAACGACGCCACCGATCCTGTGCTGGCCGTGGATGGCGAGGATGCCGGTACTTGGTTCGCGGTGCAGGTGACCGACGCTGGTTGCGCAGCCACCTCGGACAGCGTGCTGGTTGACAGCTATCTCTTCCTGCTCCCCACGATCAGCAACATCGGCGATGCCCCCAACCTGATCGGCGACAACGGCGAACAGATCTATTGCCAGGGTGATGACCCGATCCTGGTGCTCAACTCACCGTACGACACCAACGTGCAATGGTCCGTTTTCGGCGAACCCATCGCGGGAGCGAACGACACGAGCTATGCCGTTTCCACCGCCGGGAGCTACACCGTGCAAGGTGCGCCAGCGGTCTGCCCCGACTTCATCCAGGACGCCGGTGTGAGCATCGTGATGGACTTTCATCCGTACGTGCAGCCCACGGTGCAGGACACAGGCATTCTGCTCTGCCCGGAACCCGAGGGCATCAGTGCGCAGTGGTACTACAACGGTTCGCCGATCGCAGGACTGGACCAGTGCGTGATCCCGATC
>CAZYPC010000188.1:0-5380 GCA_964649165.1 uncultured Chryseobacterium sp. | reverse complement strand
ACGGACATGTCGGATATCAAGTCAAGGGTCATCGCGATCATCGTGGACAAGCTCGGGGTCGACCAGGGCGAAGTGACCACGGAAGCGAGCTTTACGAACGACCTTGGCGCTGACAGCCTCGATACCGTCGAGCTCATCATGGAGTTCGAAAAAGAGTTCAACATCGCCATCCCGGACGATCAGGCCGAGAAGATCCAGACCGTGGGTCAGGCCGTGGATTACGTGGAGAAGAACGCGAAGTAACCGTACTGCGCAATGCAGCTCAGGCGTGTGGTTGTCACCGGTCTGGGCGCGCTCACGCCTCTTGGTAATACCCTCAAGGACTATTGGGAGGGCCTGGTGAGCGGCCGTAGCGGAGCTGCGCCCATCACCCGCTTCGACGCCAGCAAGTTCAAGACGCGGTTCGCCTGCGAGGTCAAAGGGTTCAACCCGGAGGACTACCTCGATCGCAAGGAGGCCCGGAAGATGGACCCTTTCGCGCAGTTCGCTCTTGTCTGCAGCGATGAGGCCCTGAAGGACAGTGGTCTCCTCGCCGAAGGTGTGGACCGCGATCGCATCGGCGTGATCTGGGGCAGCGGCATTGGTGGGCTGAAGACCTTCCAGGACGAGTGCATCGGCTACGGCAAGGGCGACGGGACCCCGCGCTTCAACCCCTTCTTCATCCCGAAGATGATCGCGGACAGCGCGGCAGGGCTCATCAGCATGCGACACACGTTGCGGGGCCCGAGCTACGTTACCGTGAGTGCCTGCGCCAGCGGGAACAATTCGATGATCGACGCCTTCAACTACATCCGCCTCGGCACCTGTACGGCCGTGGTGACGGGTGGCAGTGAGGCGGCGATCTATGAAGCAGGCGTCGGCGGATTCAATGCGTTGCATGCCATGAGCACGCGCAACGACGACCCGGCCACGGCATCCCGGCCCTACGACAAGGACCGCGATGGGTTCGTGCTCGGCGAAGGGGGCGCAGCCATCATCCTCGAAGACCTCGAACACGCCAAGGCCCGTGGAGCCAAGATCTACTGCGAGGTGCTTTCAGGCGGGATGAGCAGCGACGCCTTCCACATCACGGCGCCACACCCGGAAGGTTTGGGAGCGGAACTGTGCATGCGGCACGCCATGAAGGATGCCGGACTTTCCTCGAAGGACATCGACTACATCAACACGCACGGAACGAGCACGCCCATAGGTGATCCCCAAGAGGTGAAAGCCATCCAGCGGATATTCGGGGAAGACGCCTACCGCCTGAACATCAGCGCGACCAAAAGCATGACCGGTCACCTGCTGGGCGGGGCCGGAGCCGTGGAGGGCGTGGCGGCGATCATGGCCGTGCATACGGACATCGTGCCGCCGACCATCAATCACTTCACGGATGACCCCGAGATCGATCCGAAGTTGAACTTCACGTTCAACACCGCGCAGAAACGTGTCGTCAACGCCGCGATGAGCAACACCTTCGGCTTCGGTGGGCACAACACGGCGGTGATATTCCGCAAGTACAGCTGAGCCTTGTTCGGTTCCCTTTTCAGTCGGCCGAAGAATCCCGAGGAGCGCAAGATCCGCGCGTGGTGCCGCCAGAAGCTGGGCCTCACACCGGGTGATCTCGCGCTCTATCGCCAGGCTTTGCGCCACAGCAGCGCGGTGCCCGAGGACCGGCCCGAGCTGCCGAACAACGAACGGCTCGAGTTCCTCGGCGATGCCATCTTGGACGCCATCGTGGGTCAGTTCTTGTTCAACAAGTACCCCGAGCAGGGCGAAGGGTTCCTCACCCGTATGCGCAGCAAGTTGGTCAGCAGGCATCAGCTGAACATTCTGGCCAAACATGTGGAGATCGAGAGGGTGGTGGAGAGCAACATCGGCCGCAGCCATGAGACGAGCGTGCCCGGCAATGCGCTGGAGGCGTTGATCGGCGCCATCTTCCTGGACAAGGGCTTCGACAAGACGAACAAGGCGGTGCTTACGCTGATCCAAGCGCACTTCGATCTGAAGATCGTGGAACAGGAGGACCGTGACAACAAGAGCCGCCTGTTGGAGTGGGGGCAGAAGAAGAAGCGCAAGGTTGAGTTCCGCATCACCGAAGAGGCCAATCGCAGTGGCCGGGGTAAGCTTTACGTTGCGGAGGCCTGTATTGACGGCGCTGTACGTGGAACAGGAAAGGGGCACAGCAAGAAAAAAGCCGAGCAGGACGCCGCGAACGCCGCGTATCGCAGCATCCGGCCACATGGCGGACGGGGAGAGCATGACCACCCGGAGGCGGAAGGACAGTCCGGCCGGCCCAAGGCGGACCATCGCCGTCGTCCCCGTGGTGAAAGGAAGCCCTTGCCGCGCGCGGTGAACCGACCGGCCGAGCACAGAGCCGCACTACCGCCGCACGAGGCGGGCGAGGTACACGAACCGGTGAAGGACTGACCGGTCCGCGCGCAGGACAGCACGGCTACATTTACGGCCCTGCGCCGTGGCCAAGTACAAACTGGATATGGAACCCGACCCGGAGGTCACGCTCATCGGCATCAGTTGCCATGTGAACGACTACCGTTTGTGCTGGGCGCTCAACCGTGCGCTCGGCATCAACCTGACCCGACGGGAGAACGACATAACCGATCCGGGACCGGAGAAGCTGGCGAACTATTCCGCCTTCGACCACACGGATGAGGAAAGCCAGGCCCACTACGTTCTGGTGAACAACCACAGTGCGGACGGCATCCTGCTGAAGGAACACAAGCAGGCGGACTATTTCCTCATCGTGGACGAATCCGCACCGCTTACCTCTGAAGAGCTCATCGACAACGTGCGCAAGACCGAATTCGTGCTCATGGCCTATCCGCTCGATGCCCGCACCGAGCGTGGCGCGCACAAACTCCTGCAATGAACGACCCGAAGACCAAGATCGTGGCCACCATCGGCCCGGCCTCATCCTCCGTTCCCGTGCTCCGCGAGCTCATGCGCGCGGGCATGGATGTGGCCCGCCTCAACTTCAGCCACGGCAGCTACGACTTCTACACCGATGTGATCGCGAACATCCGCGAACTGAACGCCGAACTCGGGATCAGCACCGCCATCCTGGCGGATCTGCAAGGTCCCAAACTCCGCGTCGGAACAATGAAGGACGGTGCGATCGACATACCTGATGGAAGCGAGCTCATCATCACCACGGAGGAAATGGTCGGCGTGCCCGGTAAGGTGAGCACCGTGTACAAACAATTCCCACAGGACGTGAAGCCCGGGGAGCTGGTGCTGCTCGACGACGGCAAGCTGCGGTTGCAGGTGCTCAGTTCGGATGGTCGCACCGAGGTGAAGCTCAAGGTGATCAGTGGAGGGAAGCTCACTGACAAGAAGGGCGTGAACCTGCCCAACACGAAGGTGTCCCTGCCCTGCCTGACCGACAAGGACAAACAGGACCTGGACTTCGCGCTCTCGCAGGATGTCGATTGGGTGGGGCTGAGCTTCGTGCGCAGCGCCCGCGACATCATCGAACTCAAGCACACCATCCGTGCACAGGACAAGCATGCCCGTGTGATCGCCAAGATCGAGAAGCCCGAGGCGCTGGCGGAGATCGACGAGATCATCAAGGAGAGCGATGCGCTCATGGTGGCGCGCGGCGACCTCGGAGTGGAGGTCGCCATGGAAAAAGTGCCGTTGATCCAGAAGGATATCATCAAGCGCTGTCTGAAGCAACACCGCCCGGTGATCGTCGCGACCCAGATGATGGAGAGCATGATCACAGCGAGCACCCCTACGCGCGCTGAAGTGAACGACGTGGCCAATGCCGTGCTCGATCATGCGGATGCCGTGATGCTGAGCGCAGAGACCAGCGTGGGCAAGAACCCTGTGGAGGTCGTGCGCGTGATGAACCGGATCCTCGCCGAAATGGAGACCGCCGATGGCATGTACGACGTGCCGTCCGTTCCGCTGGGCGAGAACGACCGCTCGATCACGGATGCCGTTTGCATCGCCGCTGTGGGGCTCACGGACACCATGCCCGTGAAAGCCATCGTCACGATGACGCATAGCGGCTACACCGCGTTCAAGATCAGCAGCATGCGGCCGCGGGCGAACATCTATGCCTTCACGAGCAATCCCAAGATCCTGTGCATGCTCAACCTGGTGTGGGGTGTGCGTGCCCACTACTACGATAAGACCGTGAGCACCGACCACACCATCGCCGACATCAAGCATCTGTTGCGCAAGCGCAACCAGGTGGAGAAGGGTGATCTGGTGATCAATCTCGCCAGCATGCCCATCGCCGAGAAGGGGATGAGCAACATGCTGAAGCTGAGCCCGGCCTGAGCCTCAGCGCCATGATACGCCTCGGAGCTCTGCCCGGTGTATTGCTTCCTGTTCTGCTGCTTTTCCCGGCATGTGACCCGGCCAAACAGGTGGCTATGCGGAATCGAACGATGCGACCTGTCGCCTTGGTCTTCGAACACCACGAGAAGGACGACACCTTACAGGTTCAACTGGCACCCGGCGAAGAAAGGAGCATGTTCCTGGGTTTCGGCTCATGGGAACGACCCTCGCGCATGATGTCCCCGGACGGCCGATGTGTCGGCATCGCGTTCGAGAACGATCATCATTTTGATGCCATTCTTGTGTCAACCACCACTGGTGATATGAGGGTCAGGCGCCGCTACCTGTTCCACAACGGCTTGGTTCTGCTGGTGGAGTAGAAGTGTCCTCGGACCGCGACAACGACCGGGCCGTTGGGGGTAGTAACGAGGTGGCCCTGCCGCCCGAAGGCTGGTTTAGAGGGAAAAGGCCTACTCCCAGACCGGCCCAGCCCCTTCCTCCGGCTCGGTGAAGATCTCCGTATCGCCGGGTTGCTTGCCGCAATCCAGGTTCAGGTCGGTCACCCCGGTCGGTCGCGGAAAGTCGCCCTTGCTGATGTCAATGGTGGCGTCCGCGTACACCTTGTTCATGAAGTAGCCGTAGATCGGCAGCGCCATGTTCGCGCCCTGGCCGAGGTCGGTGCGGCTGAAGCGCACGCTGCGGTCTTCCGCACCGGTCCACACGCCGGTGACAAGGTCGGGCGTGATGCCGATGAACCAGCCATCGCTGTTGTTCTGCGTGGTGCCGGTCTTGCAGGCGGTGGGCGTTTTGATGTTGCCGTACTTGGCCCGGTTGCCCCAGCCCATGCGCAGCCGCATCGCGGTGCCGCGGTCGGCCACGCCCTTCAGCATGTCGAGCATGATGTACGAGGTGCGCGGGTCCAACGCCTCTTCGGTGGTCGGCGTCACGTCGTAGATCGCGTTGCCGTTCTTGTCCTCGATGCGCGTGAAGACGATCGGGTCGATGTGAACCCCTTCATTCGCGAACGTGGCGAAGGCCGAGGTCATCTCCATGAGCGAGAGGTCGGCCACGCCCAGGCAGAGCGAAGGCACCG
>CAZYPC010000187.1:0-5407 GCA_964649165.1 uncultured Chryseobacterium sp. | reverse complement strand
CCGCTACATTTACCTCCACCCTTTTCTCCATGGATATCACGATCAACAACCGCCATGCGCTCGTCTGTGGCGCGAGCCAGGGCATCGGTAAAGCCACAGCCCTCGAACTCGCCCGGCTCGGTGCTCGCGTGACATTGCTCGCCCGCGATGGCGACAAGCTCCGTACTGTTCTCAACGAGCTCGATCGTTCCAACGGTCAGCAGCATGCCATGCTGGAAGTGGACATGTCCGTGACCGATATGCTGCGCGCGGCGATGGATGCCCTATTGGAAAAGCATGGCCCCGTACACATCCTGGTGAACAACACGGGTGGCCCTCCTCCGGGCCTGGCACATGAGTCGGCCGTGAACGCCTACGCCACCGCCTTCCGCCTGCATCTGCTGGCTTACCAGACCATGGTGCTCGCTCTGGCGCCGGGCATGAAGGACGCCGGCCATGGACGGATCATCAACGTGATCAGCACCAGCGTGAAACAACCACTGCCGAACCTGGGCGTGAGCAACACGATCCGCGGGGCCGTCGCTCAATGGAGCAAAACGCTCGCTGGCGAACTGGGACCTTTCGGCATCACGGTGAACAACGTGCTGCCCGGTGCCACACGCACCGAGCGCCTCGCGGCGATCATCAAGAACAAGAGCGCGAAGACAGGCATGAGCGAAGAGGAGGCTGTGGCTGAGATGGCCCGCGAGATCCCGTTGCGACGCTTCGCGCTACCGGAGGAGATCGCTGCCGCCATCGCTTTCCTCGCCGGACCCAGCGGTGCCTATGTCAATGGCATCAATCTGCCGGTTGACGGAGGAAGAACGGGATGCTTGTAGCATTCCACTCAGGGTCTCGCGCAGCGGAGTGGATTCACCCTCAGTGTCTTGCTGCCTATTCCCCTCATCCCCCTCAGGGTCGCGCAGCGGACCCTGAGGTCAGAGGAATTCCGCATAGTGCCTCACCGGTGCTGATCCGCGATCACCGCGATAGTAGAACGCCGCACTGGAATACGGATACTCAACAGCATCTTCCACCAACGACCATTTACCACGGACCGGGTTCGCATGGATGTAGTTGAGCTTTTGAAGTATGATCGCCTCGCTCTCGCATGACTTGATGTCCGATGAGGTGCGCCACACCCGATGCTTTTGGCCACGCGGAACACTCCCCGTTGTGAGCCCCGCCGATAGTCGCTGAAGTATGTCGAACCGACCGGCCTTCTCCAGGCGGGCGACTACCTCATAGGCCAAAAATCGTTTGGCATTCGAGAGGATCGTATTGATGGAACCTCCTTCCGGGACAACCATCAACAGATGCACATGGTTCGGCATGAACACGTAACCGGTGATCGTGCACCCTTTGGTTGTTACCAGATGCATCCATGCGTAGAGCCGGTCATAGAGCAGGGTCTGCTCGATCAACGGAAGCCATTCCCAGCAGGTGAACGTGCAGAAGTAGTGTCCTGCCCGACTGCCCCAGCCATGGTGTGTCGGCATGTTGGAAAGGTAGCTCGCAGCCTGACCTCAGGGTCCGCTGCGCGAGACCCTGAGGGAATTGAGATGACGTCCGTCGGGGGTTCCTCTTGACTTGGTGACACAGGGTCCCCTGCGGGAGACCCTGAGCGAAATGAAGAAGGGCGGACATCGCTGCCCGCCCTTCTCTTGAAGCTTCAGGATCTTATCGCACCATCAAACGCTGCTCGGTGCGCGCACCGTTCATCGTGAGGCGTACGTTGTAATTGCCTGGGGCCACGCCGGTGAGGTCGAGCGTGCGTACCGTTCCGTTGTTCAATTGGGTCTGCTGGCTGTAGACCGAGCGCCCGGACACGTCGAACACCTCGATGGTGCCACGGCCGCTCGCACCGATGTACTGCAGGTTGAACACGCCCGTACCGGGGTTCGGGAAGAGGTTCCAGGTGTCAGCGGTCGCTTCTTCGATGCCGATGTTGTTGCCGAGACCTTCGGTCACGCAGATCTCGAACGAGTGATCAGGCGAAGCGTGGCCGTAGTCGTAAACACGCACGAAGTAGGTGGTGCCCACCGTGAGGCCGCTGTAGATGAGCTGCTCCGAGGTGTTCTCGCCAGCGGACTGGGGGAAGGTGGTGTCCTGGCAGGCCAGCGAGGTAAGACCAGCGCAGGTGCCTTCGAACAGTTCCACGAACGGATCCGACTCGTTGAAGCCCTGAACGGCGATGGTCTGGTCCACATCCGTAGCCACGAAGGAGAACCACACATCGTTCGACTCGGGCGAGGTGAAGCCGTCGCACTCGATGGCGTCCATGGTCGAGGTCGCACCGGTGGTCAGGAAAGGGATCGGATTGCAAACCGCGGTAGACGTCAGCGCGATGGCTCCATCACACTCGTCATTCGCCGGAGCTGATGCACACGCATCCGCGATCAAGTTGATCGTGTAAGGACCAGCAGTACCCGGTTCCCCATAAACGGGCAGGTAGTAAGTACCTGCCGGCAACCCTTCGTAAACCATGACCAGATTGGTGTCCGCACAGTTCTCCAAGGTGGTAGCCAGGATGAAATCGTCGATCGTCGCACCAGCCGGGCAATTCAAGCTCAAAGCGATCCAATAGGTGTACGGGAACGTCGGAGTGCCGCAGTACTCGACCCGCAGGTTCGAGCATGCCCCCGTCGTGAAGGCGTGCCAAACCGTGGCCGTATCGCCCGTTTGCTCCAATGGTGAACCCGCTTCGGCATCGCCAGCGTTGGTCGCATTGACGGTCGTGCCAGTAAATTCCATCGTGCCTGGCACCGCCAAAGGACTCGCCGTTACGGCCGAGCAGAGGTCATTCGGTGGCGCGCCACCTCCACGCAGCCCATTTTCGATCGGCTGGGCGAAACGGTTGTTCACCGTAAAGGACACGGGCTGCCCCTTCGTGCGCGGGTTGCCGAATGATTGTGCATCGCTGGTCGCACTGACCAATATGGCCGTTGCAGCGAGCAGTGTTGCGTAGATGTTCTTCATCTTGTGGGTTGGGTTTTCTTTTTTTGAGGGCCTCAAAGATGGCATGATCCCTTGAATTACCAAGGCCGAACGTGCGGAGGGGCGGGTGGTGAGGGCGGGGGCGCGAAATACTCCGGAATTTCCGCGTAGCGAGGGGGGAAGTGCCAAGTGATAAGTGGCAAGTAGAAAGTGGAAAGTGGCACCCGACCACCACTTTCCACTTCTTTGCGGGCTAGGCTTCTTCCTTGGTGATCAGGCGGAAGCCCTTGCCATGCACGTTCAGGATCTCCACCCGGGGATCCGGGGCGAGGTACTTGCGCAGTTTGGCGATGTACACGTCCATGCTGCGGCCATTGAAGTAGTTGTCATCGCCCCACACCTCCTTCAGTGCTGATTCCCTCGGCAGCAGGCCATTGCGGTGCAGGCAGAGCATGCGCAGCAGGTCGGTCTCCTTTGTGGTGAGCTTACGCGGGCCCGGGGGCTCCGGTGTGCCCTCGGGGAAAAGTGACCCTTGGCTGTCATCATGCGTGAGGGTCTGCTTGCGCAGGTCGAAGGTGAACCCGCCGAGCGTGTAACGGGTGGGTTCCTCTTCCTTGGGCGCCAGCCCTCGGGAGCGCTTCAGCACGGCGTTGATGCGCAGGATGAGTTCCTCCATGCTGAAGGGCTTGGTCAGATAGTCATCCGCACCCGCCTGGAAGCCGGTGATGGTGTCCTGCTTCATGCTTTTTGCCGTGAGGAAGATGATCGGTGTCTGGTCGTCGGACTGCCGGATCTTCTTGGCCAGGCTGAAGCCGTCCATCAGCGGCATCATCACATCCAGGATGAGCAGGTCGAAATCACTGTCATTATAGGCGTCCCAACCCTGCTTGCCGTCCTTGCGGTGCTCCACCTGGTAGCCCTTGGCCACGAGGTACTGGGCCAGGAGGCTGCCCAGGTTGGGGTCGTCCTCACAGACCAGGAGCTTGATCGTGCTTTCCATGTTCGAAAGGAATGGTGATGTGGAATGTACTGCCCGCACCGGCTGCGCTCTCCACGCGGATGCCGCCGCCGTGCCGTTCGATCACGGCCTTTACGTAGCTGAGGCCGAGCCCGAATCCTTTCACGTTGTGGCGGTCGCCGGTGGGTACCCGGTACAACCGGTCAAAGATCTTCTTCTGTTCGCTCTTGGGGATGCCGATGCCGTTGTCCTTTACGCTCACGGTAAGTCCCCTGGAGTCGCTCTGCGTGGCGATCGTCACCACCGGCGTCGTCTCGCAGTACTTCACGGCATTGTCGATCAGGTTGTAGAACACGTTCGCCAGGTGGATCCGGTCCCCCCGTACATGGGCCAGGTCCGCCTGCGGCAGGAATTCGACGCGACCGCCGCGGTTCTCCGCGCTGATCGAGCTGTTGCGCACCACGTCGGCCAGCACAGCGTGCAGGTCCAGGTCCGCCAGGCGCAAGCGCATGTGCCCGCTGTCGCTCACGGCGCTTTGCAGCACGCTTTCCACCAGCAGTCCGAGCCGCTTGTTCTCGTCGCGGATCATGTTGGTGAACACCTTCATCTGCTCGGGGCTCTTGGGGATCCCCGGATCGTTCAGCGCTTCGCAGGCCAGTGCGATGGTGCTGATCGGGGTCTTCAGTTCATGCGTCAGGTTGTTCACCAGGTCGTTCTTGATGTCGCCCAACCGCTTCTGCAACCAGATGGTGCGCAGCGTGTAAACGAAGGCGGCGATGATCAACAGAAGGAACAGGGCGGATGCCGCCAACAAGGGCCACATGCTGCGGAGCACGTGGCGCTGTTGGTCTGGCAGGTGGATCCGGAGCCAGTAGGACTCACCGACCAGGTCATTGCGGAAGAGCCGCGTGCTGTGCGGGCTGGACCGCAGCGCCATGGAGTCGGCCGGTTCCACGAGGGACACCAGCGCCGCCGGGCCGTTCTCGCCGAAGATCCCGTGATCGAAGCGTTCGTTGATCCCTCGCCGTTTCAACTCGTCCCGCATCAGCGAGTCCAGCAGTCGGGGATCGACCCGTTCGAGAATGCTCCCGTAGAACCGGGTGCTGAACAGGCCCCGTACGACATCGGTGATCAACGAGTCGCGTTCATCATAGACCCGCGTCCATTCGGTCATGGCCCTGCCCGGCTCGGCCAGGGGCGGTTCTTCCAATGATGCAGCGGCATCCTCTTCTGGAAGCCGCGCCACGGAATCCATGCGCGCCAGCATGTCCCGACCCACTTCATGCTCCCGGAAACCGGACATCGCCTCGATGTGCTCCAGGCGGTCACTCACCGCAACGAGCGCGTTGTCCACGTTCTCGCTGAACTGTTGGTCCTTCAGCGCGATGGTGCTGCGGATCCAACGCCACTGGATGAAGACCAGGCCCGCGAGCGCCACGCTGATGGCCGCGGTGAGCACCGTGATCAGGCGTCTGTCCACAGCGGGCCAAACTACCGGCGCCCCTTGGCGCTCTAGGGCATTTAACCTTCTTT
>CAZYPC010000186.1:0-5434 GCA_964649165.1 uncultured Chryseobacterium sp. | reverse complement strand
TCGGGGTGAAAAAGTGCTTCAGCGTGATCGACATGCCCTTGATGATCGCCGGCAGGTAGATGCGCTCCATGAGCGTCATCTTCTTGTCGCTCACCACGCGAGAGCGCTGGGTCAGTTTCAGGGGTGCGCTCATAGTCCGAGATAGGGCTTGAGGTGCATCCAGCCGCCGGTGAGCAGCACGTTCAGGATCGCCAGAGGGATCAGCGTCTTCCAGCCGAGGTTCATCAGCTGGTCGTAGCGGAAGCGCGGGAGCGTCCAGCGGATCCACATGAAGAAGAAGATGAAGAAGCCGATCTTGGCGAAGAGCATCAGCGTGCCGAGCGCTGTGATCAAGAAGCCCGTCTGGCCGGCCTGATCCACGAAGGGAATGTCGTAGCCGCCGAAATAGAGCGTGCTCATCACCGCGCTGCTGATGAACATGTTCACGTACTCGGCGAAGAGGTAGAAGCCGAGCTTCATGCTGCTGAACTCGGTGTGGTAGCCTCCCACCAGTTCCGTTTCGCACTCCGGCAGATCGAAGGGTGCGCGGTTGCATTCGGCGAAGGCGCACACGATGAAGAGCAGGAAGCCGAGCGGCTGTCGCAGGATGTTCCAGTAACCGTCCAGCTGGCCGCCGACGATCTCGCCCATGCTGAGGGTGCCGGTGTGGATCACCAGCGCCACGATCGCCATGCCCATGGCCAGCTCGTAGCTGATCATCTGGCTGCTGGCGCGGATGGCGCCGTACAGCGCGAACTTGTTGTTGCTGGCCCAGCCGCCGAGCATGATGCCATACACGCCGATGCTCACCATGGCGAACACGTACAGGATGCCGATCTCCGGATCCGCGGCCTGCAGGTTCATGGTGAAGTCGCCGATCTGGACCGTGCCACCCCAGGGGATCACCACGCCCGTCAGCAGGGCCGTGCTCATCGCGATTGCGGGTCCGAGGAAGTACAACCACCGGTTCGCGGAGGCCGGGATGAAGTCCTCCTTCATGAACATCTTTCCGCCGTCGGCCAGCGGTTGCAGGAGGCCGAAGGGCCCCGCGCGGTCCGGACCGATGCGGTCCTGCATGAAGGCCGCCACCTTGCGCTCTCCATAGGTCTCGTACGCCGCCACGCCGAGCGTGATCAGCAGCAGGACGCTGAGGAAGATGACAAGGGTGAGGATGGTCATCTAGCGCTTGTTGAAATCGAACGGTTCGATGGAAGGTGCATCCGGCGCCGCCGAAGAAAGCAGCTTCTGCTGAAGCTTCTTGTCGTAGTGGCCCTGGCTGATCACGCTGTGACGGTCGATCTTCCGGGGTCCTTCGATCGTCCAGTCGCTGGTCTTCTTCTTCTCGAAGCGGCAGGTGTTGCAGATAAACTCCTCCACCTCGCCCCACATGTCCTTGCGGCCGGTCACGCGCAGGATCTCGGCGCCCTTCATCCATACCACGGACTTGCCGCTGCACTTCGGGTTCTCGCAGTCACGGTGCGCGTTCTGTGGATTGGTGAACCACACGCGGCTGGCGAAGCGGAACGTGCGGTCCGTGAGCGCGCCCACCGGGCACACATCGATCACGTTCCCGCTGAAGTCGTTCTCGATGACGTTGCTGATGTACGTGCTGATCTCGCTCACGTCGCCGCGGTTGATCACCCCATGCACGCGGCCATCCGTGATCTGGTCGGCCACCTTCACGCAGCGGTAGCAGAGGATGCACCGCGTCATGTGCAACTTGATCGTCTCGCCGATGTCGATCGGGTCGAAGGTGCGACGCTCGAATTGGTAGCGGCTGGCCTCTTTGCCGTTCTCGTAGCTCAGGTCCTGCAGGTGGCACTCACCGGCCTGATCGCAGATGGGGCAATCCAGCGGGTGGTTGATCAGCAGGAATTCCACCACGGAGTTGCGCGAGGCGATCAGGTCCGCGTCCGTGGTGTTGGCCACCACCATGCCGTCCATCACCGCGGTACGGCAGCTGGCCACCGGCTTCGGCATCGGGCGCGGGTCCTTGTCGCTGCCCTTGGTCACCTTCACGATGCAGGTGCGGCAATAGCCCCCGCTGGTCTTCAGCTTGGTGTAGTAGCACATCGCCGGCGGCACCACGTAGCTGTCCGCCTTGTTGCGCTCGCCGATCATGCGCGCGGCCTGCAGGATCGTCGTCCCGTCGGGAACGTCGATCTCGATGTTGTCGATGGTGACCTTGGGCATGTTCGGAGCGCGGCAAAGAAAAGCGGTGGAAGCCAACCGGAAGCGCCCGGAAAGAGGGGAATCTTCAGACCGGGGTCCCGGCCTTCGTCCGTAGTAGGCCGCCCAGCCGATAGCTCAGGTCCAGGAACAGCACCTTGGGATTGGCGTTCCGCTCAAGGTGGCCGTGCGCCACTTCGAGTTCCTGCCGGATGCCGTCCACATTTTGGTGGTTGAGCACCGCGCTGAACTTCTTCACGAATTCCAGCTCCTCACCATAGGCTCGCAACAACTGCGGGACGTCCTGCCATTGCAGGGCGCACTGGCGGATCAGGTACAGGGCGTAGCGCATGAAGGCCTTCTGCTTCTCGCGGCCCATCTTGCTGAAGTATTCGCCGAACTCCACCGCCTCGGGGATCTTGTTCTGATAGCAGGCCCGGAGCCAGTCACGGAAAAATACGAACAACTCCTCCTCGCTCTTCTCGGCCATGGCGAAGGCCTCCAGCAGGTCGCCCTCGCTGCGGGCGGCCACGGCACGCGCCTCTTCGGGCGACAGCTCCGGGTAGCGTTCGCGTAGCGCCTCGGCCACCTCGCCGGGGTCCATGGCCGGCACCTTCACCAATTGGGTTCGGCTCAGGATCGTCGGCAGGATGCGCTCGTTCTCGTGGCCCACCAGCAGGAAGGCCGTCATCGGCTCGGGTTCTTCAAGGATCTTCAGCAGCTTGTTGGCCGCGTTCGGGTCCATCATCTCGGGCAGCCAGACGAGCATCACCTTCCATCCCCCTTGGTAGGACTTCAGGCTGAGCTTCTTGGAGATCTCCGCCGCGATGTCCACGCCCATGCGCAGTTGCTTGTTCTCGCCTTCCAGCTTGGCTCGCCAGATCTCGTCGTCGAGGTAGGGCTCTTTCAGCACCGCCTCGCGCCACTCGGCGGTGAACACGTCACAGGTCTTCGCCTTCTCGCTCAGGAAGATCGGAAAAGCCAGGTGCAGATCCGCGTGCGCCAGCTTGGCCACCATCTGGCAACTCGGGCATTGACCGCAGCTATCGGCCGCACCCTTGTCGGTACACAACAGGTAACGCGCGTAGCCCAGCGCCAGCGGAAGCGTCCCACTGCCGCGCGGACCGAGGAAGAACTGCGCATGCGGAATGCGCCCCTCGCGGATGTTCCCGATGAGTTTCGCCTTCAGCGCTGCGTGGCCGACGATGTGGGAGAATTGCACGGGACAAAGATGATTAGCTGATGGGACAAATAGCTGATGTGCTGATGCCAGAGATCCTCATCAGCTAATCGGCTCATCAGCACATCAGCTAATCTACTTTCGCCGCATGCTGACCATGGACTCCTACAACTTCAAAGGCAAGAAAGCGCTGGTGCGCGTGGACCTCAACGTGCCGCAGGATGCGAACGGCAAGGTGACCGATGACACGCGCGCACGGGCCATCGTGAACACGGTGAACAAGATCACGAACGATGGCGGCAGCGCCATCCTCATGAGCCATCTCGGCCGCCCGAAGGGCAAGGTGAATCCGGCGATGAGCCTGCGACCGGTGGCGGAGCACTTGAGCGGTCTGCTCGGGAAGCCCGTGATCTTCGCCACGGATTGTGTGGGCCCGGATGCGAAGGCAAAGGCGGCCGCACTGAAACCCGGCGAGGTGCTCGTGCTCGAGAACCTGCGCTTCCACCCGGAAGAGGAGGCGGGTGATGAGGAGTTCAGCAAGACCCTGGCCCTGCTCGGTGACGTGTACGTGAATGATGCGTTCGGCACGGCGCACCGCGCCCACGCCAGCACCACCATCGTGGCGAAGTTCTACTCCAGCGACAAGCTCTTCGGCTACCTGATGCAGGCCGAGATCGACAGCGTGGGCAAGGTGCTCGGCGATCCCCAGCGCCCGCTGGTGGCCATCGTGGGCGGCAGCAAGGTGAGCAGCAAGCTCGCCGTGCTGGAGAACCTGATCGGCAAGTGCGACGAAGTGATCATCGGCGGCGGCATGGCCTTCACCTTCATCAAGGCGGAAGGTGGACAGGTCGGCAAGTCGTTGGTGGAGGATGACCAGATCGAAACGGCGAAAGCCATTCTCGCGAGCGCAATGGACAAGGGCGTGCAACTGCACCTGCCCACCGACGCCGTGGTGGCCGATGCGTTCGCCGACAACGCGAACACGGACGTATGCTCGGCGAAAGCCATCCCTGAAGGCTGGATGGGCCTGGACATCGGGCCGGAGTCGATCGTGACGTTCGGCGCCGCCATAAAGCGCGCGAAGACCATCCTGTGGAACGGCCCCATGGGCGTGTTCGAGATGCCGAGCTTCCAGAAGGGCACGATCAAGATCGCGGAAGCGGTGGCCGATGCGACCGCGTACGGCGCGTTCTCCCTCGTGGGCGGCGGCGATAGCGTGGCAGCGGTGAACCAGTTCGGGCTGGCCGACAAGATCAGCTACGTGAGCACCGGTGGCGGCGCGATGCTGGAGTACCTCGAAGGGAAAGTGCTACCGGGGATCAAGGCGGTGCAGGGGTAGCGCCCCGAAGGCATCCGTTCGTTCGGCGCGCTCAGCATCCTGCCTTGTCCGCGTCCTCTGTCGTCACTGGAGGGGAAGGACCTTGGGAGCTGTTCCGGGCTCTTTAGCGTCAGGGTGCCCCCCTGCTCACGGTGGTAGAAGCGGAGCTACATTAGATGGCCTATGCGTCATCTCGTTCTGCTGCTGTCCACACTGACGATATTCTTTGCCCAAATGGCGAATGCGCAATACTGGACCATATACGTGGGAACGGGATATGGCGTCGACAACAGCATCGCTCCGCCAACCATCGGCGGGGCCAAAGGCGCGGAGATGCGAGGGCCGATGTGGTCTCTCGGATGCGCTCGCTCGTTCGGCGACAGTTCGGTCCATATGCGGTTAGGCCTTGAGTGGGAGCACCAGGTATGGGATGAGCCTTTCCACTACAGTGGTTATTATACAGGGGGCGGATTCTTCGAAGAGCGTGAAGGCCAGGTGTCGGCGAACATCGATCTGCTGCGCGCAGCACCACTGGTTGTGATGCCCGTGGGCCGGACGTTCAACTTCCTTGTGGGTTTGGACCTGGGACTGATGCTCAGTGCCCGGATCGCTGAAACATCACATCACCGGTTCGCTTGGTCGAATTCATTCCAGACCTATCCATATGGTGAATGGTCCGCCATCGACTCGACCTATCACGGCACCTCGGTACTCAACATCTACCAATGGTCCTTAAGACTCGGCGGCGAAGTGACACTGGAACGAAAGTGGTTCACATCGGCGGGGAT
>CAZYPC010000185.1:0-5550 GCA_964649165.1 uncultured Chryseobacterium sp. | reverse complement strand
GCCCGAATAAAGGACCTTCCCATTGACACGCTTATCGCCCGTGAGAAGGCTACGGACGATCCCCGGATGAAGGTGGCGCTGCTTGCGCGCCTGGTGCAGAATTACCTGTTCCTGAATCGTGGAGATGATTGCCTGTCCACGTCGATCCGCATGCTCGGCATCGCGGAGCCGACCGGGAACGACACACTGATCGCAAGGGCGCACCTATCCCTCGGATTCTCCTTCGCGATCGCCAATGAGGTCAATGCCGCGCTCAAGCACTACAACCTCGCGCTCGATCGGTATGCCGGCGCACGCGATAGCATCTGGATGGGCGCGACCTGCAAGGAACTCGCCGTGCTCTACCAACGCGTGGGCGACAACGATGGCGCCATGCGCTACATGCGCAAAGCCATGGCGTACGGCATGCCGCCCGGGATACGTTCTCGTGGACTGGCGACCGTGGCCAGGTATTTCATGGACCGTGGTGAACTCGATTCCGCGCTCCACTACACCAAGCAAGTTGAAATGCCCGGTTCGCCTGGCAAGGACCCTTGGACCTACACCTATTCGAACGGTGCACTGGCCGCAGTGTATGCGGCCCGGCACGAAGCCGATCTCGCCGAACTGCATTATAAGCGTGCGATCGCAGCGGCTGACTCGTTCCACCTGCCTGCTCCCTTGGTCCAGTATTCCGCGGGGTATTCGTCCCTGCTGCTGGAGCAAGGTCGCAGAGCGGAAGCGCAGGCCATTGCGCAGTTGGGGTATCGCTCGACCAAAGGGGTACGCAATCCGAGCATCGTGGAGAAAGCCGCTCAAGCCCTGGCCGATGCGTTCAAGGCGAACGGTATGGCCGATAGTGCCTTCTACTACGCGAAACTGTGCATTGCTTATCGCGACAGTGTGATCGCGACGCAGAGCCGCAGTCAGCTCCAGAGCCAGCTCTTCGCGCAGCAGCTCAAGGACATGGAGGATGCCAAATTGCGCGCGGAGGAAGTCGCGATGCGTTCCCACAACATCCAGTTCGGCATCATCGCGCTCATCGTCATCACGCTGGGCATCTTCCTGCTGGTGTTCAGCCGCACAGCGGTGGTGGGCGCCAAGGCCATCAAGAACCTCTCGCTCATCGCGCTGCTGCTCTTCTTCGAGTTCATCAACCTGCTGTTGCATCCGTTCCTGGGCGAACTCACGCACCACTCACCGCTGCTGATGCTGCTCTGCATGGCCGCCATCGCCGGGCTGCTGATCCCGCTGCACCACCGCATGGAGAAGCTCATCACCAATATGCTGGTGAGCAAGAACAACCGGGTGCGCTTGGAAGCGGCGCGGAGGACGATCGAGGAGTTGGAGGGGGGCGGGAAAGGGTGAGGCGCCGTAGGCCATGCCCGCGGCGTTGGTGGTTCAGCGACAGCTCGAGGATCGATCCGCCCTCAGCGGTGTTGTGAGGCTGCCGGCCCAGCGGCGTCTTGAAGCAGCAGGATCGCATGCCCCAGTCCCGCATCGTCCGTGTCGATGGGAGTTGGATCGGGAACGTTGTACCATGTTGTGCGCACCGTCGAAACACGTCCGGGAATGACACCGGCGGCCTTCCGATCGCGTGCACGCTGGATGGCTTCCACGGACCAAGCGCCTGCGGGGTGCCACGGTGTGATCGGGCAAGCGGCGATCCCATCGTGTTTCATGGCGAAAGGCGATGCGCGTTCACCGGTCGGTCCGGAGGATGGTCCGCTTTCAAGCACGATGTCCGGGACGACACCCTCCAGTTGCACGCTGCCCCCCGACGGTCGGAAAAAGAGGCCCACGGTGATCTTGGCGGAACCAGCGGAAGTGGAGGTGCCATCAGCAACACTGATCGGCGTGAGGTCAACGATGTTCTGGATGGTGCCTTTGCCGTAGGTCCGTGGTCCGCCCATCACCACCGCGCGCTTGTGGTCCTGCAAGGCGGCCGCGAAGAACTCGGAGGCCGATGCGCTGCGTTCGTTCACCAGCACAACGATCGGCCCTCGATAGCGGGCCCGCTCCGCGGTCGTCGAAAGCACGCGCAGGGTGCCGTCGCGGGCAAGGCGCTGCGCGACGGGTGCGGCATCGAGCAAGAGGCCGAGGATGTGGATGGTCTCGCTCATGCTGCCGCCCTGGTTGTCGCGCAGGTCGATGGCGAGACCGGCGATCCCTGCGTTCAGGAGGCTGTCTAGCAGTTCCGCGACGTCCAGGGAGCAACGCGGCCCGCTTCCGCCGGACAGGTCGGTATAGAAGCGCGGCAAAGTGATCACACCGATGGGTGCACCGGCATCACCCACCACACAGGCCCGCGCCCGGCCCGCCGCAGGGTGGATGAGCGCGCGTTCCAGGACCACGGTCCGTTGCCCGCCGTCCGCCTGGCGGACGATCAGCTCCAGCGTGCTTCCGGCCGGGCCACGAAGCAGGTCCACCGTGGCGTCGATGGAAAGACCAGTCACCGGCACGGGTGCGGCGTTCAGCTCGCGCACCGTCAGCAGCTCATCGCCCACGGCCAATGCACCGCCCAACGCCGCGGGGCCACCGGGTTCCATCGACCCGATGCGGATGCGGCCATCGGTGCTCGTCAGCGTGACACCGATGCCGACGAAGCTCTGCGTCATCGCATGATCGAAGCCCGAGCGCTCCTTCGCCGACAGGTAGGTGCTTTGTGCGTCGTGCACGTTCGCGAGCGTGCCAAGGAAAAGGTCCATGCGTTCTGCACGTCCGCGCTCGATCCGGGCGCGCAGGTCGTTCCGTGCGCGGGCCTGCACGAGGGCCATGGCCTCCTCTTCGGAACCAGCCGTGGCCGCGCGGACCTCCGCGCTGCGTTCGGCGAGCCGGCGTTGCCAGCGCCGTTGCGGTTCTGCGTGCGCAGTGGACGTGCCGTCCCCATCGACCAGGGCCAGGGCGCGCAACAGACCGGCCTGCATCAGGCTGTCGCAGCGATGCACGAACGATGGCGCACCGTGCGCCAGTTGGTCATCGATGTGCAGGCGGTCGCTGGCCAACCCGTCGCGCTCCTGAAGTGAGAGATACAGGGTGTCCGGGTCGAGGGTGCGCAAGTAGCTGTCAAAGACGTCCGCGGAGAAACGGTCGTCGATGGTGCGCGGTGCGAAGTGCCGCTCCCGCAGGATCGTCATCAGCTCGGCGATGCGCGCGCTGTCGGCGTTCAGTTGTGCGGGGCAGACCGTGCAGCAGGACAGCCAAAGAGCGAATCCCGTGATGCGCAGCATGGAACGAAGGTATCGGGGGTGGCGTCCGGGTGATCCAACGAACTGTTAAAGATCGGTGGCTGATCGGGGCGCGAAGGTGTTGTTGCAATGGAGCGAGCGTCAGCGCGCATGACCGCGCGGTCGATCCATCGCCTCCTTGGCTGTATGCGCAGCCGGCTTCGCGTTTGGCGGGGTCCTTCACGTCCTGCATTCACCATACGTCGGACGGCGTTCCCGCAATTCGTACGCCGGGAGCATGTATGGCTGGACGTTGGCTGAGCGCGGTGGGTTGGTGCGTGTTCCGCTGAGGGAGAGGTCGTGCCACGCATCCGCGGTGATCTCGGGTCCGGGGGATCCTTTGTTCAGTGCACCTGGATCCGCCCCACGCGCATCTCCCCGAGTGCCGTTGAGGCCCTCAGCAGATACGTGCCGGGTCGATCGAACGTAATGACCTGTTCGCCACGGACGGTCTGCGCGCTCAATTGCAGTCCGGTCGCGTCGATGACGGTCATGGAGCCTTCAACCCCAGTAATGAAGACCGGCTCTCCGCGGGAGGCCAGGGAGGGTCTGATCCACGATCCGGCCTCTTCACGCTCTCCGATCCCGACCCCCAGCGCGCATTGCGTGACCAATGGGTTCTGCCAGGTGATATCCGCATCCTCATAACACCGTAGGCCTGCGAAGATCTCGCCGTCACAGACTCCCAGGCTCCAGGTGAACGGTGCGGTGGGCCCTCCAAGCCGTTCCATGATCGGTCCGCCATAGCTGTATATCATGGATTGCCGCGGGACGACGTTGACATTGAGAACGCGCAACCACATCCCATCGATGATTGCATGGCTGGTATCCAAAACGATCCAGTCGAGCGTATCGAGGAATCCGGAGTTCTCCACTGGAGTGGACCACGATTCACCGAGCGAGCCGTTCCATCTGAACAGGAGATCGAACTGCCCAGCGTCCTGGTCATACTTGAACAGGGAATCATTGGACTCGGCAAAGTACTGAACGAATTCGTGACAGCCGAAAATGCCCTCGTGCACCTGGACCTTGCTGCACGTGCGGCCATCAATGAGGGTGTCACTGACCACCTCCAGCACCATTAGATTGGTATCCGGACCACCCCAGTACGCCTGCTTGTAGGACCACTTCGCACCGATCGGTGCGAACGTTGTCTGCGCATGCATGGTGGTCATGCATAGTGCGGCGCAGAACGCGATGATCGCCCTCATGGTCATGACATGGTGAAGATAGACCAACTGGACGCGCTTCCAGGGCGAAGTGCTGCCCGGATCAGGCCGGAACCCCCACCACCCCCTCCATCGCCTCCATCGCCGCATGGATGTTCTTCACATCCTGTACGCTGATCCGGAGCGTTCCCGCCTTCTCGTACACCTTGAACTTGCGCGGTTGGGCCTGCACCGCACGCAGCACCGCATTGAAGCCATCACCGGCGAAGAACGGGTGCTTCTGGTCCGCGATGAAGGTGCCGATGAGCGTCTGCTTCTTCAGCACCATCTTCTCCAGGCCCATGCGTTGACCGAGCCAGCGCAGACGGATGGCCTCCATCAGCTCGTTCACCAGCGGCGGCACGGGACCGAAGCGGTCCGTGATCTCGGTGGTGAACTTCTGCAGCTCGGCCTCGTCCTTCACATCGTCCAGGCGGCGGTAGAGGGCCAGGCGCTCGGCGGTCTCGCCCACGTAGGTGGCCGGGATCAGCATCGGCAGGTCGGTCTCGATGATGCAGTCGTCGCTCTGGTCGCGGCGTGATCCGCGGGCGAGCGCGTGGCTGCCTTCCTGCGCGTCGGCGAAGAGCTCCTTGAAGTGTTCGTCCTTCAGCTCGCGCACGGCCTCCTCCAGGATCTTGTGGTAGGTCTCGAAGCCGATGTCGTTGATGAAGCCGCTCTGTTCCGCGCCGAGCAGGTCACCCGCGCCGCGGATGTCGAGGTCCTTCATGGCGATGTGGATGCCGCTGCCCAGGTCGCTGAATTGCTCGATGGCCTGCAGGCGTTTGCGCGACAGGTCGGGCAGCAGGTGCGGACTGGGCGCGAGCAGGTAGCAATAGGCCTTCTTGTTGCTGCGCCCCACGCGGCCGCGCAGTTGGTGCAGATCGCTGAGGCCGAAGTTCTGCGCCTCGTTCACGATGATCGTGTTGGCGTTGGGGATGTCGAGGCCGTTCTCCACGATGGTGGTGCAGACGAGCACGTCGGTGTTGCCTTCGATGAAGTCGAGCATCACTTCTTCCAGCATGTGGCCTTCGAGCTGGCCATGGCCCACACCCACCTTCACGCCGGGCACCAGCTTGCGCACCATGTCGGCGATGAACTCGATGTTCTTCACCTTGTCGTGCAGGAAGTACACCTGG
>CAZYPC010000184.1:0-5561 GCA_964649165.1 uncultured Chryseobacterium sp. | reverse complement strand
TCGGTGCGCATCATGCCAAAGTAGTCCGTTGCAGAAGACCTCAGCTTTTGCTCAGCGGTCTCCGCGGATCCCAGGCTACTTGAGGCTGGCCGCCTGCATGAACCAGCCGACCCCACATCGTCGCAAATGTTCCTGGCCGCGCGGATCTGTGCGCTCATTCATTGTACGGCCGGGGCCATTTGTGACTGTGCCTACGTCAGTGGACGGTCGCAGAAAGGTTGGCGGCGGTTTCAAACCGCCCAGTCATCATTCACCCTCACTCAGGGTCACCGCTTCGGGACCCTGAGTTTCATGGATGCCTCAGGGTCCCGGATCCACTGGAACGCACAGCGTGGTTGCGGAGACCCTGAGGGAGAGAAAGCTTGATCTCCGGCCGATGCTATGCGGAGGACGGAAGCGAGCGCGCCTATTTCCCTTACCTGGTCGAGCCCGCTTTCGAGGATGGACTGGCTGAGCTGTATGTATACCTCAGAAAGCACCTGCACTACCCCGACAAGTCCTTCGAAGATGGCACACAAGGCACGGTATTGACCCGTTTCGTGGTCATGAAGGACGGGTCCATCGAGCAAGCGGAAGTCATCCGTAGCGTCTCCCCCGAACTGGATGCGGAAGCACTCCGGGTCGTCCGCAAGATGCCCGCTTGGTCGCCGGGCCTGATGGATGGGGATCCGGTGAAGTGCAGGTTCAATTTGCCCATCGTGTTCAAGCTCCGTAGCAGCCCTTGAGCACGTGCTCCTTCCATCGGAGTTTCCACTTCAGGCCCGCAAAGACGCTCGCCGCGTGTCATGGATGGTCCGGGAGGGCGGGTCGCCGTTCCTGAACCCGGCCGGACCGATGATGCATCAGCGCGCAGGATCGCGATCGCGTCCACGTTCGTCGTCGAAACCATTGTATGCGACCGAAGCTCAAGTTCAGTTGCGCCGTCCGCTGGGAGGATATGCGCGTGGGCATCACCGGCCGGCACTGCCTCCACTGCGACAAGGAGGTCGTGGACTTCACCAACGGTACCAGGGCGGACCTCGTGCGCTACCTGCTGGACCATCGCGATCGCTCGGTCTGTGGGCGGGTACGGGCCGACCAGGTGGATGTTCACCATACGTTCAAGGAGATCGTCATCCAGCGCGGTCTGAAGACCCGGCACCGCTCGGATCTGGCCTTCTACCTGATCGCGATCGGCGGCATCTCCGCCGCAGGGTGCGCCACGCCGGACAGCCCAGCACCCCAGCGCAGCATCGGCGAGCTCGTGCTACCGCAGCAGGCCTGGAGCGCTGACACCGACCGGACAACGGACGATGCCCCTGCGCCAGCTCCCGCCCTTCCGCCTGAACTCACCGGCGTGATCGTGGATCCGGGCGAACTCACGCTCGAGGACACGGAAGCGCACAACGGGGCGTACCGCTTCCCGGAGGTGATGCCGGAGTTCCCGGGCGGACACGACAGCCTGTACGCCTTCATGAAGAAACACCTCCGCTATCCTGACCGGGAAAGTGAACGCAAGATCCACGGCAAGGTGTACGTGGAATTCGTGATCGATACCGACGGACGGGCCACGCGGTCCCGGATCATACGCGGCGTGGAGAACGGAGCAGGTTTCGACGCCGAAGTACTGCGCGTGATCGACCTGATGCCGTCGTGGACCCCGGGCCGGAAGGGGGAGCGAGCCGTGCCCACCCGGCTTGTCTTACCGGTACACTTCGCGCTCTGAGGCGTTGAGGCCGAGCGGCACGGGTGGACGGCCTCACCCGCTGATGTGTCCCACACGCGCCTAACCTGCTCCAGAGATCGGAGAAAGACTCGCGCCAAGGGGGGCGACTACTCGACGAGCGCCTTACCGACCCATCGCCCCGACGGGGTGTGGATGGATGCGATGTACGCCCCAGCGGGAAGTCCGGACACGTCCACCCGGAGTTGAGCGGAGGACGCCTCGCGCTGGTGCAGGACCACTTCGCCGAGCCCGTTGGTCAATACCACGTCGAATGGACCAGCTTGCATGGCTCGGCCCTGGGGCAGTGCCAGTTGGAGTACGTCGCGCGCGGGAACAGGCGATACGATGATGCTGTTCTCCGGCGCAAGATCGGGTACCGGAGTGCTCAGGCAGATGTCCTGCGCGCTGAACGGCCAAACGAGCGGCTCGCTGCCCGCGTCAACAGAAGAGAGGCTCACGCTGCTGACCACCACCGGGCGATCGTAGACCTGCGCGGACAACAAGGTGTCGGCCCAGCTGATCGCGTTCGCCCCGCATGCGGCCTGCAACTGGCCATCAAGGCTTACCAGTACGCCACGATCGTGAAAGAGCGTTGAACGCGTATCGCCCACGAGCAGGAATTCGCTGTCGCCCGGTACGGGCACCAGCTGCGCGGCTGAGAACGCCGGCTGTGCCGCATTCAGGATCAAGGCGCTCATCAGGCCGCCATCCGCGTTCAGCTGGCCGATCACAGGCCGCGTTTCCACGCCATCCCATTTCCAGCCCCGCACCACCAGCGAACCATCGTTGCGTTCAAGCACGCTCTCCCAAACGAGCTGGTCGTCCAGCGCGGCGCGCGTCCATTGGACGTCACCCGCACCATCCAGCTTGCAGAGGAACGGCAGGTAGGGGCCCACGTTCATCATGCTGCGAGCCCCGACCAGCACGATGCCACCATCAGCGAGTTCCGTCGCAGTATGGAAGAAATGGGTGTATCCGAGATCGTACTGCTTGGACCAGAGAAGGTCCAGACTACTGTCCCACCGCTGTACGGAGATGCCGTGGTAGACGCTCATGGATGCGTAAGGATGCAGGATCTCCGCCGTGATGAGGCCGTTGTCGTTCGTACGGATCAGGGTGCGCGGAACATCCGACGCTTGGGCCTGATCACCGAAGAGGCGGACCTGTTCCACGTCACCGTTCGCATCCACGCGCAACAGGAAATTATCCCAGCCCGTGTTGACCGGAACGTTGTGGTAACCGCCGAAAACGAAGTACGACCCGTCCTTCTCCACCAGGGCATGGCGCATCCCGGTGAACTGGGTACCGAGGGAGTCGGTGTAGTACTTGTTCCACTGCACTTGCCCGGCCGCATCGGTCTTCAGCAGGTGGAAATAGTACGTGTCGTTCTGAGAAGCCTCGTTCAAGAACAGCAGCCCCCCATCCGAGCAACGCAGGGGTGGCACGGGTGGCGCAGTGTTCCCCATGGCCGTATCCAGCGCGTGAAGGAACTGGTCCTGCACCATCCCCTCCACGTCGACCGTCGCTTCGAAGAGGACGATCCGACCATTGCCGCGAATAGCTCCGCTGATGCTGTATGCGTCCTCCCCCACCTTCTCCGCGAGCTTCGGATAGATACCGACCGTCGTATCCGGCAGGGAGATCTGCAGCGCGAACGGCGCCTGTGCGGACGTGCGGCCGAAGAGACCGGAAATGAACAGGATGACCGGGACAACCCTCATGGTCCGATAGACGAGCCGTGCGTGCAGGCGTTGCTTCAGCGCGATCAGGTTCACCTGCGCCGGATCCACAGGTATGCCTGAGGAACGCATCCGCCGCAGTGGCTCGCAGCAAACGGTACCCCGATGACCGGATCCGGCTGAGGCACCACGGCCTTGGTCGTGCCGCTGAAGGAGACACCGGTGACCCGCGACATCCCGGACCAGATCCTTCGAGCGCGAGGAACACGTTCGACAAGCAGGGCGATCGTTGGGATAACCGGGTTGCGGTAAACTTGTGCTTCATAAAGCACATCGCCATGCGCCTTGCCTATGTACCCGGTATCCTGCTCCTCTCGCCGTGCTTCCTGAACGCCCAATCCGGCACCCTGGACCCCAGCTTCAGTTCGGATGGTTTCATCTCCACCACTACCGGCTTTAACAATGAGGCGCGGGCCGTGGCCGTGCAGCCCGATGGCAAGGTGCTGGTGGCGGGCTACGGTCTGATCAGTCCGGGTTACGACTTCGTGATCTGGCGGTTCAATGCCAACGGTACCTTGGACTATTCGTTCAGCGGGAACGGCCAAGCGAACACCCAATTCGCACCGAACCTGAACTGTGAGGGCCGGTCCCTCAGGCTCTTGGAGGATGGCCGCTTCCTGGTGGCCGGCTGGACGAACATTCCGGGCGAGTACTTCCGCCGGATGGCCGTGGCGCGCTACCTCCCCGACGGAGATCTGGACGAAACGTTCGGTGACGAGGGCCTGGCCATCCTGGCCCCCGACACCAACCATAATGACGCGTTCAGCATGGTGGTGCAGCCAGGGGGCCGCATCCTGCTGGGCGGCTACGCCCAAGCCACCATACCGTACCGTGGCGCCATTGTCGGGCTCCTCCCGGATGGAGCGGTGGACAGCACCTTCGGCTCCGACGGGCGGGTGATCCTTGACTGGGGCATGGACACTGAGATCGCCGCGCTCGCATTGCACCCGGACGGTGACATTCTCGCCGGTGGCCATACCACCTATGACTCTGACGGTGATGTGGACAGCCTCTTCGTCGCTCGCTACGATCCGGACGGCTCGCCGCAGAACGACTTCGGAAATGAAGGGGTGGTGAGGTGGGAGTTGACGCAAGACTCGACCGAGGTGCTCACCGACCTACAGGTCCATCCGGATGGCCTGATCCTCGCTGCCGGGCATTCCTCATTCATCCCATTTACCACCCCGGAAAGCGACGTTGTGGTCTGGGCCTTCAACGAGGACGGTTCATGGAACACATCATTCGGAACGAACGGCCGGGCGCAAGTGTCCAATACCACGCAAGAGCAGCGCGCGCACGCCATGACGATCGATCCGCTCGGCCGCATCGTGCTGGCCGGCTTCAGCGAGGTCACCGGGCTTCCGGGGCTCCTGATCGTGAGGCTCACCGCGCAAGGCCAACTGGACAGCGGCTTCGGCAACAATGGGTTCGCGACACCCGAGATCACCGCCAACATGGATGATATGGCGAACGCCGTTGCCCTGCAGCCTGACGGCAAGGTGGTGGTGGCCGGATGGACCAACGTCGCGGGCTATAGGAACTTCCTCACCGCACGCATCCTGATGGACGGCAATGTGGGCATCGACGAAACAGCGACCATGCCCGGCCTGAGCGCGTTTCCGGTACCGTGCTCGCATGATCTGGATATCCGCCTTGACACCCGGGAGAACGGTCCGGTCGATCTTCGGGTCATCGCCTCGGACGGTCGCATCGTGATGCAACGCACCGCGTTGGCTGCCGGGTCCATCCTTTCCCTACGGCTCGATGTTTCAGCGCTACCGGCAGGGGTTTACCAGTTGGATGCGCTTATCGGTACCGAACGCCTGCGGCAACGTATGGTGAAGCAGCCCTGAAGACCTTGCTCGGGCGCGAGCGTACACGTTTGCCTCTCGTCCGAGTTGCCAAGCACACACCCTGGCCGCTCGCGCGAATTGAGGGGTTCGGGAAAGGCACTTCCCTCACTCAGGTCTCCGCTTCGGGACCCTGAGCTTCATCGATGCCTCAGGGTCCAGTATCCGCATGAACGCACAGCACGGTTGCGGAGACCCTGAGGGAGGATGAGGGTCTCCGCTTCGGGACCCTGAGCTTCATCGATGCCTCAGGGTCCCGTATCCGCA
>CAZYPC010000183.1:0-5581 GCA_964649165.1 uncultured Chryseobacterium sp. | reverse complement strand
GCCAGCAGCTCATCGGGTGGTGGTCGTCGCTGTAGAAGGGCCTGCCCGGTTTGATGTAGATCAGCATGCCGTCGCCATCAAAGCGAACGACCTTGTTGGGAAGTATGGAGCGTTGGCAGCCTTGGAGCACCAGTTGCTCGGCGATGATGTCACGGGTTTCCTCCACCGGGACATCGGGGTGGGCGAAGGCGGCAAGGGATACAGGCAGGAGCATGACCGCAGCGAATGAACGTTTCCAAACGGGCCACCGGACGGCCTCTTCGGCGGTTGTGGTTGGTGCGCGGGCCGTCCATCGGTCCACCACGATGGCCACCGGTAGCAGCAGAGTGACCAACCAGCAAGCCAGGCCGATGATCTCGTGCACAGCCCCGCCGGCAGGTGCGGCGGTGAGCACCAACAGCAGCACGCGCACATAGTTGCATGCGGCCACCAGCACCACAACAAGTCCCAGCAGGGCGGGCAAGGCGAGCGCCGGAAGTCGGGTGCCCTTTCGCCGCTCCAATAACGCGACCAATGCCATCGCGACGAGCAGCGACGTGGTGATCATGCGCAGGCCCATGCAGTCGGGGTCGACATGGAACTCATCACCACGGAAGCGGATCGCGTTGCCCATGGCGGTCGCATGCTGGTCGACCATGCGCAGCGTACCGGCTACCGCATCGCTGATCCCGAGCCGGACGTTGGATCCGAAGTTGTTGAAGAAGTAGTGTGTGATCGGGGCCAGGAGCGTCACGAACAGCGGTGCGAGCCGGTCAAGTTTCCCGATGAAGGACTCGACCACGAGGAAGATCGTCGCGAAGAGCAGGAAGAAACGGAAGAGCGGATGCGGCTGCGACAGCGAAAGGACCAGCAATGGAGCAACGGCCCACAGGTAACGCAACGACCGCTGCCCCGGATCCCGTACGCGCACGACGATCGGGAGGAGAAGCAACCAGAAATAGCGCATGCCCCACTTCACGCTCACATAGTCGCGCAGCCCGGGCCAGAGGAGCAGGAAGACCGTGGCGCAAAGCGCGACGCACCTCCAACGGTCATCCGCGGCGAACCTGCTGAGCATCTTTCTCATACCGCGCGCGGACGAAGCACGAACCAGGTGATCACGAGGCAGGACAGCAGGATCATCGCCCATTCGTGGGGCTCGGGAACGGAACCGGCCGGCGTCGGCTTGTTCTTTTCCGCGCCTGTGGGCGGGTTCTCTTCCACGGCGATGAAGGAGGTGAAGCGCGTGAGCAGATTATACTTCAGGCCGAGCTCCGTGATGCTTGTCTTGAGGTCATTGTCATTCCCGGCCTGCTGGTCATCGTCCATCCGGGCGATGGTTGAGCGTGCCCACAGATAGCGCAACGCATCGGGGTCGGCCGGTGTGAAGGCTTTCGACACATCGATGCGGTTCTCGTAAGGACCGTTCGGGGTGGTACCCCGGATGACGATGGTGCCTTGAGGGGTGCCACTGAATTTGCCGTAGAGGCTGATCGGCCGCTGAGCGAACAGGTCGGCCACATGCAGGGGTGTGACATCCTGCACGTTCAAGCCCTCATATTCCACGGTGATCCCGGTGAGCACCGGTGCCTCGATGTAGGTGGCGAAGCGCTCGGCCACGGTCTCCACCTCCGCCTCACCCAGCACCACGAACGGCTGCCCTTGCCCGGCGCGGGCCAGCCCTTCGATGAGGAACCGGTTCACGTTGGAGCCGATCCCGAAGGGGAAGACGTTGGCATCGCCGGCCTTCTCGCGCACGAGTTGGAACGCCTCCCGCTCCACCGCGACGAAGCCATCCGTCACGATGACGAAGCTGCGGGACATACCGGTCGTCCGTGGAATGTCCAACGCACGGCGCAAGGCGGGCAGGAGTTCCGTACCCCCACGTCCGGACTCATGGTCGATGAGGTCGAAGGCGTTCTCCAGTTCATCCTCGGTGGCTTGGGGCGATGTGTTCCGGTATAACGCCGAGCCACCCGAGAAGAGCAGCACGTTGAACCTGTCCTGGGGCCGAAGGTCCTTGAACAGTCGTGACATCAATCGTTTGGCCACGTCCATCGGGTAGCCCTTCATCGAGCCGGACACGTCGAGGATGAAGATGTACTCCCGGGGCAGGATCTGGGTGCTGGCCACACGGGCCGGCGGCTCGGCCATGAGAAGAAAGAAATTCTCATCGTGGCTCGTTCCGGTCATCAGGCCGCTCGAGATGGCATTGTCGCTGAGCCGGTAGCGCAGGACGAGGTCGTTGTTGTTGTCGTGCTTGCCGTCCGCGGTGCGCAGCTTGATGTCCGCCTGTTGCGCGCTGGGGAACGTGACATCACAGGGATAGGTGGGCACCAGCACGTCCTTCAAGGGCAGCGGGCTATCGATGGATGCGTGGAAGGAGAACCGCGGGCGCGCCTTGGGGAAGTCGGGTTCCAAGGTGAGCGTATGTGGATTGGACGTCCATTGCTCGTTCGTGGAGTTGGGCCCACCGTCATAGCGCTGCCCGACCACCACGGGGTAGACGAACTCGTAGACCCCTTCCTCCGGAATGATGTGCTCGGTATACCGGAGCTCCACGTCGATGGTGGTGCCGCTGGTGATGTTGGCCACGCTCATCTGGAAGACGTTCGGGCGGTGCTGTTCCAACAGGGATGCCTTCTTGCCGGCCTTCTGCGCCTCCTGGAATTCCTGCTTCGCCTCCTCGCGTTCCTTCACCTTCGCTTCGATCACACGGTCCCCGATGCGCATCGTCATGCCATGCACGGCCGCGCGTGTACTGGCCGGGAAGACATACTCCGCCTGGAGCGTCTCCTTGTGCGTGTTCCGATAGCTCTGATGCACGGTCACGTTCGCGATGGTGCCGGCGATATGGACCTCTGCGGAGGTGGAGATCAGGGGCAGGTCGATGCCGACGAGGGGTGTGCCGTTCTCGTCGCGTACCACGAAGTGGGGAGCTTCGCTATGGTCGGCATCGGGGTCCTGCTGGGCGGTGGTGAGCGCTGCGAGGAGCAGGGCGAACGGAAGAGTGAGGATCGTTCTGTGCATGGTTCAGTGTCTGGCCATGCTCCGGAACGTCGATCCACGACGATCGGTATGTCGGTCCCGTTTTCGTTCTGAACGTCCGGTCGATCAGGCTCGCCGGACGCACGCCCTCAGTCCACTGCAGCGGGCGCCGGAGCGGGTGCTTCCCCTGCGGAGCTGGATCCGCACCGGAAGCGATAGGTGATGCCCACGCCGAAACGTGGCAGGAATTGAGGTCCACCGGAGGTTCCGCCCGCGGAGGACTGGTTCGTGTAGGTGAACTGGTCCGGGAAGATCTCGGTGGAAGTGGACGAACGCGTCTCGCCGTAGGATCCCCACGCCCAGGTCGGTGCGAATTCCGCACTGAGGTACAGGTCGCACACCACCCGGTATCGGAATCCGATCATCGGCGCGAAGCCGAACTGCGTCCCCCCTTTGTACCGGACCTTCTCAACGGAGGAATAGAGCAGTTCGCCCGTGGCTTTGCTGGTGCTGGAGTAGTGGATCGACTCTTTCAGGTCGTCCATGGAACGAACGACGGCCTCAGCCCCGAACCATGGTTCAAGCCGGTCGAAGGAGAGATAATGCACACAACCGAGCGAGAGGGTATTGATCTCCTGGCGATACTCAACGTCCATCTTGGTGTTCTCCGGATACCAGGAAGGGTTTTCCCCGATCTGGTTGCGGTCCATCGCGTTGCGGGCGTGCTCGAAACCGATGCGCACCGCACAGCCGTTCGCGAATTGCTTTTCGGCCACTCCCCCGAAGGCCAGTGAGGAATTCACCTCCTCGTGCGCTGGCGTAACGTAGGTGGTCGGCGCAGCGCGCTCAAGTATGGCCGCATCGCCCCATATGGGGTTGCGGAATTGGGCGGATACGTTCCAGCCGGTCTCCTGGGCAAGGCTGGTGAGCGTGAAGAAACCAGTGATCGCGGTGGCGAAGTTCTTCATGGCGTCTGGGGTTGAGGGTCGGTCGTTCGAAGGTAACCGTCCTGAAGACGTCGATGTTCTCCAGGGGCTGCCTGCAGTGCCGAATGTTGTCGGGTCCATACCTGCGACGGGATAAAGAGGTTCGTGGCGCACCGTTCACCCGTTCGCCGCCATCAAGGCCTTGGCCCGGATGCACCACAGCAATTCATTCACGAACACCGTCGCTCGTTTCACCATCGCCTCCGGTTCAGCCGGCACACCGTTCTCATCGAAGGCGGTGCCGACCTTGGGGATGGGGAAGAGCGCGGGTACGGTCCATGCACGGATCTTCCAAAGCGTGAATTGCAGGGAGGTGATCACCTGCATACCACCGAAGGAGCCATCGCTGTTCGTGCAAATGGCGACCGGCTTGCGGTGCCATTCGTCATAGAGCAGGTCCACAACATTCTTCAACGCGGCTGGGTAGCCACCGTTGTATTCAGGAGTTACGATGATGACACCGTCCGCCGCGCTGATGCGCTGTGCGAATTCCAAGGCGGCAGAAGGCTTCGGATCGAGATTCTTCAGCCGTTCATGGAACACGGGAAAGTCATGGTTGGCGAGGTCGATCAGGTCAACCTCCCCCAACTCTTGCTCTTGGATGAAGCGTTGGAGGAAGAGCGCGGTGCGGTGGCTCTTACGGCCGGTGCGAACGCTGGCGGAGAGGATGGCGATCCTGTGCATGTGACCCCGAACCTAAGGCGTTCGCCGCGCTCAACCGATCACCTTGGCGTTCGGATAGCGCTGCTTCCAAAAGGCCAGCGCTTCCAGCTTGGAGAGCGTGATTACCGTGCGCTCATCTAGGCGGACCTTGATGGTTCTCAGACCTTCTTTGATCGGCTGGGTCAGGATGAGTTTCTTGCTGCGTGGCATGTGCGGGGAGTTTCCCTTGCGTGCACAGCATCGTGCCAGATCTTAGCACGGGCGTTGAATGATGGCAAGGAGCGTTGTCAGGACTTATCGGCTCGCTTTAATGGCAGCTCTTGGAACGTGCGCGGAGTGGGGAATCAGGTCCCACTCTTGGGTATCCAATGCCCCGAACTGCTGAAAGCGGCCTGTTGCTAATGGGCAGGTCAAGGAAGGGACAACTTGAGCAGAATGAACCTGTAGGGTACGGAGCAGAGTGCACACACCATGAACAGAGCGGCCTTGAGCGGGTGCGCCCGAAAGACATCCAAGGACCAATACAGGAGCGCCCCCAGGAGCACGATGTGGGGGAGCCAGCTTTTGAAGGATCGCTTGAACCACAACTCCCCGAGCCAGATCGATAGGGGAAGCAGTATGAAGAGAACCCAAGCGGCCACTTGCACCCAGATGCCGTAGGCGATGTCGCCCCGCACCGAAGCATGAACGCCTTGTATCAGTGTGAAGGAGACGTCATATAGGACGCAAACAAACGCGCCCGACAAGGCGATGAGCAGGTGATACACCAAACTCATCCGAGCGCGCTGAGTGTGTCAACTTGGAGGGCGCACTTGAAATGCCCCTTCGGACAACTCCTGTATCCGTGCAACCCGCAGGGACGGCAATCAAGCTTTTCGGCGGTCTCCACCACGCGCCCGTTCGCGCGCAGCGGTCCGAACCCGAAGGCCGGTACCGTACTACAGAACACGACGGTGACCGGTGCG
>CAZYPC010000182.1:0-5678 GCA_964649165.1 uncultured Chryseobacterium sp. | reverse complement strand
CCGACAAGGAACACCCGAAAGCCGACAGCCTGCTGAACGATTACTTCAAGCACCAGCTCGTGCTGTTCCTCGCGGACGAACAGCTCAGCTGGCAGTGGGTAGGCAAGGAGCTTGAAGGTGAAACGCTCTACTGCTATCTCCAAGTGGCGGATGTCTCCACGCCGAACGACCTGATGGTGCAGAACACGCTACTGATGGACGTCTTCGGTGAGCAGCAGAACCTGGTGCATGTGGAAGGGGAGAAGATGCCGACGCGGTCGCATACGTTCATTCGGGGGAGTTCGCCGCATACGTTCACGTGGTGATCGAGCATGATGACAGTGCAGCGTCTGCTTATCTGGCTGTCATGGACATACATCTCCTTGGCCGTGCTCCTTACGCTGATCCTGAACCTTGCCCCCATTGAACTCACTGATCCGTCGAAGGAATTGGCCTTTCAGAGCTGGCGTTGGATAGGTGTCGCGGTTTGTATCGGTGTATTGCTATTGTGCAGGATCACTACCTCTGACACAGAGTGGACCATTGCAGGCAAGATCACTGCTGCCGTTGTCGTATCGCTCATTTTCCTTGTCGTCTTTGGCTTCATTGTGTTCGCCAGCTTTATGTGCGCATGGAACGAACGGAAGACGCTCTATGTCCACAACGAGGATCTAGAGCGAAGGATCGTGCTCCGCGACTTTGGCTGTGGTGCTACCGACAGCGGTCCACCTATCGTCAAGGTCTTTGAAATGGAACGGCTGAACAGCTGGTTCAACTGTGTCAGTGAAGTCGATACAACGGCGATCGATGGTGCGCAGTGGAGACCCGTCGAAATAGAAAAATGACCCGCCAAGAGAAAGCCGACTTCGCTTCCACGGAACTGGAGAAGCTCTACCCGCGCACGACCATCCCGCTCGATCACGACGATCCATTCACCCTGCTCGTAGCCGTGGTCCTCAGCGCCCAATGCACGGACAAGAAGGTGAACGAGATCACGCCCTTGCTCTTCGCCAGGGCGCGCACGCCGAAGGAGATGGTGAAGCTGAGCGTGGAGGAGATCCAGGACATCATCCGGCCGTGCGGACTTTCACCGATGAAGAGCAAGGGCATCCATGGGTTGTCCCGGATCATTCTGGATGAGCATGGGGGAGAAGTGCCGCGCACCTTCGCCGCATTGGAGGCGCTGCCTGCGGTCGGGCACAAGACAGCGAGCGTGGTGATGTCACAGGCGTTCGGTGTACCGGCTTTTCCGGTGGACACACACATTCACCGACTTGCCTGGCGTTGGGCGTTGAGCAGTGGCAAGAGCGTCGAGCACACCGAGGCCGACCTGAAGAGGCTCTTTCCGGAGGACGCGTGGAACGTGCTTCACCTGCGCATCATCTACTTCGGCCGCGAATACTGTCCGGCGAAGGGGCATGACCCGCGCAAGTGCCCCATCTGCTCGGTGATCGGGCGCAAGGAACTGTTCACATGACGGAGGATCCCGAACGGCGCTTCTTCAAGCTGCCCACGGGTTACATGCACGTCGATGCGCGAGGCATCACCTTCACGCGTTCGGGGAATTGGGCCGAGGCCACGACCGCGAAGGAACGTTCTTCGCGCGCGAGCGCCGGTCGCATCGTGCGCATCGTGCTGGGCATCGCACTTGTTCTGGTAGGCATGGCCTTCTATGCCATGAAGGGGCTGCGCGGAAACGGTTCGATGGCCTTCGTGGTCGCGGCGGCGGGTGCGGCCTTTGGCGTGCACAAACTCTTGACCAGCGTGAAGGACGACTTCGCGCAAAGCTTCTTCATCCCGTTTTCGAAGGTGCGGTCCCTGTCACCAGCGGATGACGGGTTACGCATCACGTTCGTGAACGGCGCATGGAAGGAGGACGAAGTGCGGGTCGTGATCGACCCGTCCGAAGGGGAGTGGATCAGGGCCTCGTGGGAGTCACGACGCGGATGAAGGTGCGCGCAGGAGCGTGTGCGCAGACAACCTACTCAGCGGAGGCCTGGACCGTCGGTGGCGCGGGGTCCTTGCCGCTGAAATGGCAGCCACGCCAGAAGACGATGCAGCAGATGGCCGCGAACGCCACCAAGGCGTAGAAAGGCCAGCGGGCTGAGTTGGGGTGCGGAGTGTAGGTGTCGTTGGAGGACATGGTCGGCGTGGTTCAGCGCGGCAAAGAAAGCGGAACGGACCGAACCCGTTCAGTCGATCCGGTTCTCCGGCAGTTCCAGGTGGTTCACCATTGTGGTGCAACCGACCCACAGGCCGTCGAAGAACATTTTCTCTTTGAACAAGGGGACCATCAGGCTGTCTATATACTTCCGGGAGCGCTCGGGGGCCATCACCCGTTCCGTGCCGAGCCCGGCTGCGATATACACCTCGCTCAAGCGCTCGCTGAAGACGATGACCACACCGTTGCTCTTGTGCTTCTTGCCCACTTTGAGCGAATCACCACAGGAGGCGGCGAACATGGACATGTCCTCCCACCCGTGGTAGCTGTCGGTGGTCACCAGCACGATCTCATTCGTGGTCCGCAGCTCATGGCCCCGGAAGAGGGTATCCAGGCGGTGCTGTTGGTCCGGGTCGAACGTGTTCTCGTGGTCGTAGACGAACTGTTCCCGGTGCTTCTCTTTCAGCGGAATGAAAGCCAGGCAAAAGAGGACCGTGGCCGACAGCAGCAATGTGCGCATGGAGCTAAAATAAGGGTCGCGCGGCTCAAGTCCTCACCGGCACCCGCACCGCCGAGAACGCGCGCTGCTTTACGCTGTAGCTGTGGCCCTTGGAGATGATGTGCACTTTCATGCCTTCGATGCTGAAGGGCTGGCCTTCCTCCACGTCCGCGTAATCGCTGTAGGTGATGTCATGGCCATCGAAGATCATCACCTGTCCGCTGCCGATGGTCTCGAGCATATCGGCGTGGGTGATCACCACACCGGTATCCTCGCCGAGGCCGATGCCGATGGCCGCCGGGTTCGCCGCAACGGCCTGCGTGAGCCGGCTGAAGCGCCCGCGCTCCACGAAATGGCTGTCGATGATCACATCCTGGATGAGCGATGCCCCGGTGGTGAGCTTCACGCCGCCCTTGATCAGGCCCGAGGCGCTGTGGCCCTGGTAGATCATCGTGCTGCTCATGCACATGGCGCCCGCGCTGGTGCCCGCGATCACGAAGCCCTCCTCCTGCTCGTAGCGGCGCTTCATCAATTGAAGGAAGGCCGTGCCCCCGAAGATGGTGGTGAGGCGCAGCTGGTTTCCGCCGCTCATCATCACGCCATCGCACTTCGCCAGGCGCTTGATCATCTCCGGGCGCACCTGGCCGCGATCGCGGATGTCCAGGATGTCAAGGTCCTTCACGCCGAGCTTGCCGAAGGCACCGATGTAGTTCTCGGCCACCTCCTCCGGGATGCTGCTCGCGCTGGTGATCACCGCGATGCGGGCGCTGGGGCCGCCCATCTCGTCCACCACGCGCTTGAGGATGCCCTCCTCGATGAAACTGTGCGTGAAGACCTTGGTATTGTGGCCGCCTTCCGGCTCCTTGCCCTTGTCCTCGTTGCCGCCGATGGCGATGAGCTTGCCCTTGGGTGTCATGCAGTGCTGTTTCCCCCGCCCCCGGCCGCCAAAGTAGAGGGCGCACCGCAACCCATGAACCGCATGTCGCCGAAGTATGAACAAGGCACCTTGCTATATTGACCCCAGCGATTCCTCTTACCCGATGCGCATCCTCGAACTCAAGGCCATGCGTGGCCCCAACAGCTGGTCCGTCCGCCGCCACAAGCTCATCGTCATGCGCCTCGACATCGAGGGGCTGGAGCAGCGGCCCACGGACAAGATCCCCGGATTCCTGGGGCGCATCAAGGCCTTGCTGCCCACGATGCAGAGCCACCGCTGCAGCGAGGACCACGAGGGCGGCTTCTGGGAGCGGGTGGAGCGCGGCACCTGGATGGGCCATGTCATCGAGCACATCGCGCTGGAGATCCAGACGCTGGCGGGCATGGAGACCGGCTTCGGCCGCACGCGCAGCACGCGCGATGAGGGCGTTTACAATGTGGTCTTCAGCTACATCGAGGAGCCGGTAGGCATGTACGCGGCGAAGGCAGCGGTGCGCATCGCGCAGGCGCTGATCGATGGCGCGCCTTACGACCTCGCCGACGATATCCAGAAGATGCGCGAACTGCGCGAGGAATCACGTCTCGGGCCTTCGACGGGCAGCATCGTGCAGGAAGCCGTTTCGCGCGGCATTCCCTACCTCCGCTTGAATGGACAGAGCCTCGTGCAGCTCGGTCACGGTGTGCATCAGAAACGCATCCGCGCCACCATCACCAGCAAGACCAGCAACATCGGCGTGGAGATCGCGTGCGACAAAGAGGAGACCAAGCAATTGCTGGAGAGCTACGAGATCCCCGTGCCGAAAGGCCGTGTCGTGCGCAGCGAGGAAGGCCTGAAGGATGCCCTCGATGTCGTCGGCTATCCCTGCGTAATCAAGCCCATTGGCGGCAACCACGGCAGAGGCGCCACCATCGGCATCAAGACCTGGGAGGAAGCCGTGCCCGCGCTGGCCAAGGCGAAGGAGATCAGCCGAAGCGTGATCGTGGAGCGCTACATCACCGGACTGGATCACCGGCTGCTGGTCATCAATCACAAGTTCATCGCAGCCGCAAAGCGCACCCCGGCCTGTGTCGTTGGAGATGGCCAGCGCAGCATCGCGCAGCTCACCGAGGAGGTGAACAAGGATCCGCGCCGCGGCTTCGGTCACGAGAACGTGCTCACGCGCATCGACATCGACGACCACACGCTGAAGCTGATCGGACTCAAAGGCCTCACGCCTGAGAGCGTCCCGGCGAAGGGCGAGACGGTCTACTTGAAAGCTACCGCCAATCTCAGCACGGGCGGCACAGCCGACGATGTCACCGAAGTGGTGCACCCCTTCAACGTCTTCCTCGCCGAGCGCATCAGCCGCATCATCGACCTGGACATCTGCGGCATCGACATCATGACCGACGACATCACCGTGCCGCTGAACGAATCAGGCGGCGCCGTGCTGGAGGTGAACGCCGCGCCGGGCTTCCGCATGCACCTAGATCCCACCGGCGGCATCGGCCGCAACGTGGCTGAGCCGGTGGTGGACATGCTCTTCCCGCCGGGCACACCGAGCCGCATTCCCATCATCGCTATCACCGGAACGAACGGTAAGACCACCAGTACACGACTCACCGCGCACCTCATGCGCAGCGTGGGCTACAAAGTGGGCATGACGTGCAGCGACGGCGTGTACATCCAGAACCGCCTGCTGATGAAAGGCGATTGCACCGGTCCGGCTAGCGCGCAATTCGTGCTGAAGGAACCCGTGGTGGACATGGCCGTGCTGGAAACGGCTCGCGGGGGACTCGTGCGCAGCGGTCTCGGCTTCGAGCATTGCGATGTGGCCATCGTCACCAACGTGGCAGCGGATCACCTCGGGTTGAAGGACATCCACACACTGGAGGAACTCGCGCATGTGAAGAGCACCGTGCCGCGCAGTGTGCGTCGCGAAGGATACGCGATCCTCAACGCCGACGACGAGCTGGTGATGGCCATGCGCAAGCAGTGCGATTGCAAGATCGCCCTATTCAGTCTGGATGAGAACAATCGCCTCATCCGCCAGCACTGCAAGCTCGGCGGCCTCGCCGCGATCTACGAGAACGGCTTCGTCACCATCAGCAAGGGCGAGTGGA
>CAZYPC010000181.1:0-5720 GCA_964649165.1 uncultured Chryseobacterium sp. | reverse complement strand
ACGCTCAGCTTCTTCTCCAGATCCTCCAGGTAACCGCGGAACTGCTTGTCCGTCTCCTGCAGGTTGTTCACGGTGCGGCAGGCGTGCAATACGGTCGCGTGGTCCTTGCCACCGCAGTGCGCACCGATGCTCGCCAGTGAGCTCTTGGTCATCTTCTTCGCGAAGTACATCGCGATCTGGCGCGCTTGCACCACCTCGCGCTTACGCGTCTTGCTTTTGAGCAGCTCGATCGGCAGGTCGAAGTAATCGCACACCACTTTCTGGATGTAGTCGATCGACACCTCACGCGCGGTGTTCTTCACGAACTTGTCGATCATCTGCTTCGCCAGGTCCAGCGTCACCGCCTTCTTGTTCAGCGAGCTCTGCGCGATGAGGCTGATCATCGCCCCTTCCAGTTCGCGGATGTTGGTGGTGATGCTGTAGGCGAGATACTCCACCACCTCTTTCGGCAGGTCGAGGCCCTCGGCGTACATCTTCTTCTGCAGGATCGCGATGCGCGTCTCCAGACCCGGCTGTTGCAGGTCGGCGCTCAGGCCCCACTTGAAACGGCTGAGCAAACGCTGTTCAACACCCTGCATCTCCACCGGCGCCTTATCGCTGGTGAGCACGATCTGCTTGCCGGCCTGGTGCAGGTGGTTGAAGATGTGGAAGAACACATCCTGGGTCTTTTCCTTGCCCGCGAGGAACTGCACGTCGTCGATGATGAGCACGTCCATCATCTGGTAGAACTGCGTGAAGTCGCCGCTCGTGTTGTTGCGCACGCTCTCGATGAACTGCTGCGTGAACTTCTCGGCGGGCACGTAGAGAATGGTCTTCTCCGGATAGTTCTTCTTGATCTCGATGCCGATGGCATGCGCGAGGTGCGTCTTGCCGAGGCCGACACCACCATAGATGAGCAGCGGATTGAACGCGGTGCCTCCGGGCTTGTTCGCCACGGCGAAACCGGCGCTGCGGGCCAGGCGATTGCAATCGCCCTCGATGAAGTTCTCGAACGAATAGTTCGGGTTCAGGTGGCTCTCCACCTTGATCTTCTTCAGGCCGGGGATGATGAACGGGTTCTTGATCGGGCTGTTGGCCACATCGATCGGAAGGCTCACGGCGGGGTTCTTCACCTCGCGCGCATTGCTCGTCGGCATCTTCACCGAGTACGGGTGGGCGTTCTTGGATCCGTTCTCCATGATGATGGAGTACTCCAAGCGCCCTTCTGTCCCCAATTCTTTCTTGATGGTCTTCTTGAGCAGTCCGATGTAGTGTTCCTCCAACCATTCATAGAAGAACTGCGATGGCACCTGGATGGTCAGGACGGCGTCAGCCAGCTTCAACGCCCGGATCGGTTCGAACCAGGTCTTGAAACTCTGCTGGCTCACGTTGTCCTGGATCACCTCCAAGCACCGCTCCCAGGTCTTCTCGTGGTCTTTCTTCATGGGCGGGTTCAGGGTTGACAATTTGGAGCGGATGAATGCGGTGAGATGATCGTCGTGCGTGTCGCGCGATCGAAAGAGCGTCGCGAAGGGGTCGCAAATATGGACCCGCTGCCGTGAAAAAAAAAGTTGAACCGCACTTGACGGAAAGGAAATTTTTGCGATGCGTCGTCCGGATCGACGGATGTACGGAAATCCGCGTCCAGCAAGGATTTCCGAAGGTGTGAACGATCGTGTACACTACAAGCGTGTTCGGGTCCGTGACCGGTCGCACGGTCCATCACGGAATTGACGAGCGGACCCGCTGGTGGATGATGGACGAAGGAGACCATGTTGTACGTACCTGCGGGCGACCCTGTGAAAGTACGCAGCGAGGAACGATCGGAGCAAATGGAGCGCCACGTCATGCGCGCCTATCTTCCCGCCGATGTTCACGCACGTGCATTCCTTGCGCGTCCGCTATGCGGAGACCGACCGCATGGGCTATGTGTACTACGGCGTCTACGCCCAGTACTTCGAGGTGGCACGCGTAGAAGCGTTGCGCAGCCTTGGGGTGTCCTACAAACGCATGGAGGACGATGGTGTCATGCTCCCGGTCCATGGCCTCAACGTGAAGTATCACCAACCGGCGTTCTATGACGACGCGCTCACCATCCACACGCGCATCACGACGAAGCCGTCCGTGCGCATCCTCTTCGACTACGAGGTCCGCAATGAGCGGGGCGAGCTGCTGACCGAAGCGACCACCACGCTCGTCTTCATCGACAAGGGCACGGGGCGTCCGTGCCGCGCACCGCAAGCGCTGCTCGATCTCTTCGTTCCGTATTTCGGTTGAGTCGCCTCATCGCTCCGGCGCCTCCGTCAGGAAGTGCCGTACATGATGAGTACGAGCGCTGTGATGCAACAGCCGATGCCGATCCATTGCCGCAACGATAGCCGTTCCTTGAACAACGCGATGCCCGCGATCGTCGCGAAAAGGATCGACGCGATGTTCATCAACGGGAATATGCTGCTCGCCGGGAGCGTGCCTTCACCCAGCGCGAGCACGAGGAACAGGAGGGAGGCGTAGTTCACCAGACCGAGCACGATGCCGCCGATCCAGGTGCGACGATGCGCCAGAGCGGAATGCGGACCACGGATCGCGCAGACGATGACGCTCACCATCGATGCGCCGCCGAAACACATCGTGGTGAACGCCGCTTCATTCAACGACGTGGTCCGAACGCGCTGCGCCGCGTTCACGATGACGTCCGCCGCTCCGCAGCCGAGGAAGATCAGCAGCGGAAGCAGCCACGAGCGCTTGTGCGTGTCAGCTTTGCTCGAAGCGGTGGTGAGGAACAGTCCAACGATGGCAACGCCGATGCCGATCACCGACAGCAGCGCTATGCGCTCGTGGAAGAGCAGGACGATACCGAGCACGGTAAGCACCAGGCTCATGCGACCGGCGATGGTGGTGCGCGCGGCACCGGCGCGTTGCGCGGAAAGACCCTGCAGCGAGAAGATGCTCACGAACAATATGCCCAGCAGCACGGAGGGCATCCATAACAACGAGATGTCGCCGACGCTCCAGGGCGGATGGAACATGAGCCCGCACGCGAACGCGACGGCGTAGTTGATGGTGATCGCCGGGAAGAGCCGAACGTCGTACCGCTCGAAGAAGCGGAAGATCACCGCGAACGCCGCCACGCACAACGCGGCCAGGATCACCAGTCCCATGTGCTCGCGATGGTCGTTCCGTTGGTGAAGAGATCGATGCGGTCGGACCCGCTCTCCATCATGCGCACAGGATCACGATCCAGTGCTGGCGCCGCCGTTCCGCCATGGAGGCGAGTTGTTCCGGTGATCACGCGTGCTTCATCCCACAGCCCGCGCAAGAGGAAGTGACCGAGCAGTCGCGCACCGCCCTCCACGAGCACGCTGCGCACGGGCCGACGTTGCAGTTCGTTCAGCATGGCGTCGATCGGGTCTTCCGACGAAGTGATGATCAGTTGGTCTTTGACGACATCTCCGCGTTGCTTCGAGGTGATCAGTAACGTGGGAGCGGAGTTGTCGAAGACCCTGGACGATGAAGGTGCTTTGTTCTCCCGATCGATCACGACGCGCAGCGGGCTCCTGCCTTCCACATGACGCACCGTGAGTGATGGATCATCATTGACCACCGTGCGGCTGCCGACCAGGATCGCTTGTTCCTCCGAACGCCATTGATGCACGAGCACGTCCGTTGCAGGTGAACTGATGCGGGCCGCTCTTCCGTGATCATCCAGAAAGCCGTCTGACGAACGTGCCCACTTCAGGATTATGTAGGGCCGCCCTTGTTCAATGCTATGGATGAAGCGCCGGTTCAGCCATCGGCTCTCCGCGCGGAACACATCGGTGATCACATCAATGCCTGCCTCGCGCGCGCGCGCGAACCCATGTCCTTTCACCAAGGGGTTGGGGTCCTCGCAACCGACTACCACCTTCCTTACTTGACGCGCGATCAGCATATCCACGCATGGTGGTGTTTTACCGTGATGCGAGCAGGGCTCGAGGTTCACGTACATCACCGCATCCGGCGGTATCGTTCCATCGCCGAACGCGCGCAAACACTCCACTTCCGCATGCGGGCCGCCATATGAACGGTGCCAGCCTTCAGCGAGGACGCGATCACCTTGAACCAGCACGGCGCCCACCATCGGATTCGGCGCGACATGACCGGCCCCGTTGCGTGCGAGTTGCAGGCAGCGTCGCATGAACTGTTCGTGGCCACTCATCGGCGGCAAAGATGCACGGCCAGTGTGGCTGCCGCTAGGTACGTTGACCAAAGATCCACCATCATTTCTTCTTCATGCAAGGCGGAACATGCACGGCGTAGCTGGGGCTACGACGAAATGTTCCAACGCCGCAGGAAGGAGAAAGGGGGTGGAGATGGTCGACGGGCTTGGTGGTAGCCGCACTACACCAAGCCCTCGCGCAGCGCCAAGCTCACCGCGCTCGCCACGGAATGCACATGCAGCTTCTCGTAGATCCGCGCCACATGCGAGTTCACGGTGGAATAAGAGATGTTGTGTTTCGCCGCGATCATCTTGTAGGTGAGGCCGTCCACCAATCCGCGCAGGATGTCCAGCTCGCGGTCACTCAGGTTGAACTGCGAGGCCAGCGGGATGCGCGCGCGCTTGTTGAAGAAGCTCAGCACCTTGCGCGCCACGGTCGGTGTCATCGGTGAGCCGCCGGCGGCAAGTTCTTCCAGGCTTTCCATCAGGCGGGTGGGGGAGGTCTGCTTCAGGATGTACCCATCGGCCCCGGCGAGGATGGCGGCGAACACCTTGTCCTCGTCCTCGAAGACGGTCTGCATCATCACGCGCACCTCGGGGAACTGCTTCTTGATCAGCTCAACACCCTTGATGCCGTCCACGTGCGGCATGTCGATGTCCATGAGCACCACGTCCGGCGAGGTCTCGGCCACGTGGCGCAACACATCGCGGCAGTCCTCGAACTGCCCCACGCACTTCATCTTCGGGTCCGTTCCGATCAGCAGGGCGAGCCCTTCGCGCCGGTTCGCGTTGTCATCGAAAATGGCCACCTTCAGCATCTGTCTCGTTCCGATCTTATCGACAGGGCAAAACTATCCTCTACGATCGCTGCGCCGATCCATTGATTCTATTGGATCCGCGCTATGGGCCTTGGGGCCCGCTGCTACGGGGATCGTGGCGAAGAAGGGTTCCGCAGATGACGCCGATGTCACCGATGGGAAGCCGGTGATCAATGGTCGCTCCAAGCGCCATCAGGCGCTATCTGTGACATCGGCGTCATCTGTGGACAGAAACTTCGGACGGATCGGATCCCGGTTCCGGGTCAAGGGATGAAGCGCAGTTGGATCGATGTGCCTTCTCCGGACGTGGAGCGGACAACCAACTCTCCATCCATCTCCTTCGCGCGGGCCTGCATGTTGCCCAGTCCATTACCGCCGCCGTGCGGATGTTCGGCACCGTTGGTCTCGCCCCCGAACCCCCTGCCATCGTCGTTCACCTCCATCACGAGTTGTGACTGGTCCCGATGCAACCGGACATGCAACTTCTCGCATCCGGAGTACTTCGCCGCGTTGTTCACAGCCTCCTTGAAGATGAGGTAGAGGTTCTTCCGCTGGAGCATGCTCAGGGCCTTGTCGCCGACCTTTTCATCGAACTGGAAGTCCAGTTGGAAGCCCCCGGCCTCGGCGATGCGTGAAGCGAACTCGTGCATGCGCTGGGACACGTGCAGCAGGTCGTCGTTCTTCGAGTTCACGGCCCACACGATGTCGTTCATGCTCTCCATCATCTG